>JADLGJ010000046.1 GCA_020849375.1 Candidatus Omnitrophota bacterium | reverse complement strand
GTCCGCGTTCTTTCCGTGGTCTTTAACCCCACTTCCGATTTTGGTATTGATTGGAGCTTGGCGTTTAACGACAACCCGATCCTCGGGCTTCGCAAACTGCAGTTTAAGAACATCAGTCTCGACGAAAGTAATTTGACCAGTAGCGACAATTTATTTTCCAAGTACGGCCGTATTGCCACCGGGGCTTTTGGTGTTGATGAGTTCGCCGCAGCTTTGCGGGCTATGAAATCAGTCAGCGACACGAAGATCTTGGCGAACCCGAAACTCCTTGTCACGAACCAGGAAGAGGCGAAGATCCACGTTGGGGACACCGTCCCGTATATCGTTTCAACAACGTCAGGGACCGGCGATAATGCGATCACCAGCGAAGACGTCCGCTTTGTTGACGTCGGGTTAAAGCTTAGTGTTACGCCGACGATCAACGACGACGGTTTTGTCACGATGTCATTGAAACCGGAGATCTCGACCGTCACAAAAAATATCACTTCGCAGGGTGGCGGTATTCCGCAGATCACCAAGACCGAAGTAGAAACGAATGTCATTGTTAAGGATGGGGTGACGATTGTTCTGGGCGGTTTGAAGCAAGAGCAAAAAGTTTTAACTCGCAGAGGCGTTCCGGGCTTGATGGATGTCCCGGTTCTCGGGAATTTCTTTGGCAACCGGAGTGAAGAGATCGAGTCTTCGGAAACTGTGATTTTTATCACACCGCATATTGTTTCCGGGGTCGAGAATCATCCTGAACGGCGCGGCGCGACGATCAAGCCGTCAAAAGATTACAAAGAACAACAACCGGAAGCGGGGATCAAGCCGTGAAGTTTTTGGCCAGTTTCTTATTCCTTTATTTTTGGGCTTTTTCTACCTGCGTTTTTGCGCAGGATGTTGTTGAGATCGAGACCGAGATCGGGATGGATCAGCTCAAGAGATCTGAAGTGGTCAATAAGCCGGGGATCAAGCCGCGGGCTGTTTATAACGAAGCACAAAAAGCCAAGACAACAAAAACGGCAACTCCGAAACCTGCGGTTGACGATGCCGGACAGGTTAAATCCATGGCCGTTTCTAAAGACCTTGAAAGAATTGAAGGGAATGTGGTTGAAGAAAAAGCGGCAGCGCCGAGCAGTGAACTGCCCCCGCTTAAACCCATTGAGAACACTTTAACGGATATTCAGGTCGTTGAGATCAGCGGCAGCCTTCGTAAACTCATCGAAGAGAACGAAGGGCTAAAAAAGGAATTGGACCAGCTTGACCAGCAGTTAAAGACCGTACGCGGCCAGCAAAGATTGGAGAGCAACCGCATCAATGAGATCGTCATGGAAAGAGATGCCTTGAAAAAGCAAAATGAAAATATTATCGCTTTAGGCGCGAAGTCTGAACAAAGTCTTACGCAATTACAGAACCAGCTCGCTGAAAAAGAAAATGAATATAGTCTGCAGGTCGTCCGGTTGCAAACTGAGTTGGCCAAGGCCTTGCAAGCTCAAACGCCTCCGCCGGTGACTGCAACGGAACAGTTGGCTGACGCAGGTTCAACAGAAGTTCCGCAGAAACGCGGTAAACCAACTAAATCTCCCGGGACGAGGTCCATCGCCGTTGATGTTGCTTCCGCACCTGCGGCCGACAGCGAAGAGGTTAAGAGGCAGGGAGAAAAAGTTCTGATGGCCTTAAACAGCGTGACGCAGGAAAAGGCAAAGCTCACCCGCGATGAGGCCAAACTGCATTACAACATGGGTAACACGTATTTTAACGAGGGCGATTATCAGAGGGCGGCCGCTGAATATAGCCGCGCCGTCGAGCTCGCTCCGGAAGATGCGAACGCGCATTATAACCTCGCTTTTGTGAGCGGGGATTTTCTGAATGATCCTGTTTCGGCTTTACAGCACTATAAATTGTACTTGTTCTTAAATCCCGGCGCGGAAGACAGCCAAATGGTCCGCCAAAAAATGATCGAAGCTGAGATCACGGTGAAAGCGGATGTGCATTTTAATTCGAGCATCAATAAAGAACTGAAAAAAAAGAAAAACGAATTTAACGAAGTGACACAGTTTTAAAAATATTTTTTATGCCTTCTAGCCGTACTTTGAAAATTTATTTATCTGTCCTTGGGGCCGCGGGAGTGGTGTTCTTTCTCGCCATGCCCGGGGCCTTTTCCCGTGAGACGACGGGCAAGGTCATAGATAATCCGTACAAAAATGTTTATGGTGTCGGCCTTATTGAAATGCCTTCTGCCGCGAGCATTCCCGCAGGGAATGCGAGTCCCAGCGCTTTGGTTTCACTTCCGCAGGAAGAGAAACCAGCTGGGAGGAGTTTCACCCCGGATGGCCAACCAGAAATGCAGACGCAATACCTTCGCGGTTTGCCCGAAGGAGCTAAAGAAGACCCCGCTAAACGTACACAAGACGCAAAGGTTTTTGTCCGCCCCGACGGCCAAGTGCAGGCTATTATTTCTGCCGCACCGCTCCACTATCAAAAAGATGGTCAATGGAAAGATATTGATACCCGCTGGCAACCGTCAACATCGCCGTGGGATTATCAAATGGTAGATAATGATTATCAGGCCTTTGTTAAGAAAGATTTTGGTGAACATAAAATCTTGCGTTTGGAAAAAAACGGCCATTACCTGACCGCTGTCCCCAAAGATCTATCCGTCCAGGGCAAAGTCATCGCCACGCCGCAAGCGGTCACCGGCGAAGTCACGAACAAACCGTTCGACATTATCTCCGGCGGCGGGTTCATTGAATGGAAAAATGCATATGGCCCCGGTTTAGATTTTAAGTACACGCCGCACAGTATCAATTTCGTTAAGATCCTTCGCGTTGATCAACGGGCAACATTAGAAAAACTCATTCATCGCGCTGTCGCGCCGGCCGATCAACTGTCTCTTTCTCTCCATTTCTCCACCGACCTTGATGTTTTTGTGGATGGTAAGAAGTGGGACGGTAAAAAAACTGTAAAAACCGGGCACGTTGAATTCAAAGACAAGGCTGGTGTCATCCAATGGCAATGGAATGATCCTATTGCGACCGACGCTAAAAATAAAACCATTGTCGGTAAGTTCCTGATCCGGCCCGAGAGCGTTGGTTTTAATGTTTCCGTTCAGTTTTCGTTGCAACAACTTCAAGAAGCAAGTTATCCCGTCGAGATAGATCCAGTGATAAGTTATTCCGCGACAACTGATGGCCAAATTTCTGGTGGGGATGATGCCGCATACTCAACGGCGAGAACGACCGCGATCAGCGTAACTGCGGATGGCTCTACGATGACTTTGG
>JADLGJ010000045.1 GCA_020849375.1 Candidatus Omnitrophota bacterium | reverse complement strand
GACGCCACGGGTTCCGTCGGAGAATGGAAACCAGTGACGGCCGCGAAGTGCTTAATCGACGTCGTGCCAAGGGCCGCAAAAAGCTGACTGTTTAGTCGTTTTTGCGATCCTTTTTAGCAATGGTTAAAACCCTGTCGTTTCTCATTGGCGTTTATCAAAAGATAAATCGGCTTTTGTGTGCGCCCAGTTGCCGGTTTTATCCTTCCTGCTCCTGCTATGCCCGCGAAGCCATTGAAAAATATGGTGCTTGGCGCGGCATGACAAAAGCCATCTGTCGAATTTTGCGCTGCTCCCCGTTCTCGGCGGGCGGATATGACCCCTTAAGGTAAACTAAACTATGGAAAAACGCATTCTTGTAGCTTTTCTTTTATCATTCGTTGTTTTATCAGCGTGGTCCGCGATCAACCCTCCCCCTAAGCCCGCGTTAAAAAGTACGCAAGTCGTTGAAAACAAAAAGCTTGAAGAAGTTCAGCAGTCTTCCCCGGCTCCTTCTGTGGCGCAGGAATTAAGCTTCAAGGAAGAAACCGTGGCGCTGGAGAACGATAAGATCAGGGTCGAGTTTTCTAATGTCGGCGGAACCATCAAGAAGATCATCATTAAGCAATTCAATTTTTCATTACCGCTTACCAATATCTATACGGTTGCGGGATATGGTCAGGCCCGGTTTACCGCGGCGCAGAATTTAAAAAACGAAGTCAGTTATGTTTTGCAAAGCGGGAATGTGCGGATCGAGAAAAAATATACTTTATCCGACAACGATTATATTGTTAAAACAAGTGTCCAAACTGAAGGATTGTCCAATCTGGATATTGGTATTTATAAAGTTGACGGCACCTTAATCGATGATAAAACCCTAAAATCTCCACAAAGATCTTTATTTGAGTATTCCTTGGGGCTGATCAATCAAATCATCCGCAAAGATAGCGCTGTTGAATTTAGCGAAAAAGAAAATAAGATTGAAAATGCGGAAGTGACCTGGGTAGGCTACCGAAATCAATATTTTTGTATGGTAGTAAAGCCTGATTTTAAGAGTGAAAAATTCGCGGTTGTCGCCGAAGGCAAGAAAGATCTCGATATTAAAATAACTCCGAGCAGTACGGCTGTATCTAATTATGCTGCAACAATTTATACCGGACCGCAAAACTTGAATATTTTAGGTAGCTATTCTCAGGGTTTTGAGAATATCATGGTTTTTAGTCGCCACGGTATATTGGAGTTTTTTGCTAAAATCATTTATTTCTTCGTTCACTTCTTGCATGGGATTTTAAAAAGCTGGGGTTTGTCAATTATTTTGTTGGGGGTTTCGCTTTATCTCTTAACATATCCATTGACGGCAAAGAGCATGATGTCGATGCGTAAAATGCAAGCACTGCAGCCGAAAATGAAAAGCTTGCAAGAAAAATATAAGAGTGACCCCCAGCGCTTGAATAAAGAAATGATGGAGCTTTATAAGGAAAATAAAGTCAATCCTTTTGGTGGATGCCTGCCAATGTTGCTGCAAATGCCGATTTTTTACGGGCTTTATCAGGTTTTGTGGCGCTCTGAAAGCTTTAAGGGTGCGGATTTTCTTTGGATCAAGGATTTGTCTGAGCCAGACCGCTTGGCAATATTGCCCGTGACGTTGCCGTTCCTTGGCAATGAATTAAACATTTTACCGATCGTCATGGCCATTACGATGTTCTTTCAGCAAAAGTTCTCCTCTAAGAATATGATTGTTACTGATGAAAATCAACTTATGCAGCAAAAGATGATGCTGGTGATGATGCCGGTTATGATGGGATTTATTTTTTATCATTTTGCTAGTGGACTGTCGCTATACTTTACCGTTTTTTATATGCTGTCCACTCTGACGCAATGGAAAATGTCCAAAGTGGTTGAGGTTGTTAAGTGATGAGAAATGTCCAATCTGTGGAATTTGAAGGCGCTGACGTAGAGGACGCTATAGAAAAAGCGATGAAGCACTTTGCGGCTCCACGTGAAATGTTAAATATTAAGGTTGTTTGTGAGGAGAAGAAGGGTTTGTTTGGTATGGAGGGGGCGAAGCCCGCAAAGATCAAGGTTTCTAAAAAGAGAGCTTAATTTTTGTTGGATTTCACGTGAAAGGCGCTAATCAATGGTGAGGGTATGGCGAAAATAATCTCGGTTTGTAATCAGAAGGGCGGAACAGGAAAAACAACGACCTCGGTCAATCTTTCGCATGCTTTATCTGCGAAAGGGAAGAGAGTCTTGCTTGTTGACCTTGACCCGCAGGGAAACGCGACAAGCGGCGTTGGTGTGAACAAGAATGTTATTGAGAAGTCCGTTTACGACGTGCTCCTTAATAAACTTACCGCAAAAGAAGCTTTGATCGCGCAGGTTTATCCTAATCTTGATATTATTCCTTGCAACATCAGCTTGACAGGCGCCGAGATCGAGCTCGTTGGTGCATTGTCGCGAGAGACTCGCTTGCGTAAAGCTCTTGGCACGATCAAGGATGAATATGATTTTATCTTCATTGATTCGCCACCGTCGTTGGGACTTTTGACGTTAAACGCTTTAGTTGCAAGTGATTCCATTGTTATTCCTATTCAGTGCGAGTTTTACGCGCTCGAAGGAGTTACGCAGCTTTTGCAAACGATTAACTTGATAAAGGATGGCCTTAATCCGAGCCTTGAGATCGAGGGTGTTCTTTTGACCATGGCTGACTTCCGGACAAACCTGACGTCTGAGGTTATCAAGGAGATCAAGGGTTATTTTAAAGAAAAAGTTTACGAAAGCGTGATCCCCCGCAACATCAAGCTGAGCGAAGCGCCAAGCTATGGAAAACCGATCGTTGTCTATGACGGAAATTCGATCGGAGCCAAGCGCTATATGGATCTGGCCGACGAACTTTTACGCAACGAAGGAATTGCAAATATTGATAAGTCTTTACATGGCAATGATTTAGAGTCAATTAAAAAACGTATTAATTTTGAAGAGCTGGAAAAACCGAACGTCGAAGAAGCGTAAAGGACCCCTTATGGAAAATAGAGCTTTAGGTCGTGGTTTGTCAGCATTGATCCCGGAAAAAGCGAATGTCGCGCAATCAACTCCGTCGGAAAAACGTACTGATGATGTCGCTTTTTTGAAGATCGCAAAGATCCGTGATAATGCCCAGCAGCCCCGTACGCATTATGATTCGATGAAGCTAGACGAACTTAAGGCGTCGATCAAAGATAAGGGTGTTCTTCAGCCGATCTTGGTGCGCCCCGACGGGGAAGGGTATGAGGTTATCGCCGGCGAACGCCGTTTGCGTGCTGCCCGCGCCTTGGGCTTGGAAGAAGTTCCTGCGATCATCAAGAATGTTTCAATGCAAGAAGCTTTCGTTATCGCGCTCGTCGAAAATATTCAGCGTGAAGAACTTAATGCGATCGAAGAGGCGCAGGCTTATGCGCGTTTGACGAAAGAATATAAGTTTTCGCGCGAAGACGTGGCCAAAGCGGTCTCTAAGGACCCCTCGACGGTTAGCAACACCATGCGCCTTTTGAGTTTGCCTGAATATATCCAGGATGCCGTTGTTGACGGGAAAATATCGATGGGTCATGCTCGCAGTCTTTTGGCCGTTGAGAATGAGGCCCGCCAGCAGCAGCTTTTCGAAAAAGTTATTGCCAAGGGGCTTTCGGTACGCGAGTTAGAAGCTTTGATCAAGTCGGAAGGGCACACTCTGTTGCGTCATGCCAAGCGCGAAAAACCAAAGAACGCCGACATTGCTTCAATTGAAGAAGACTTGCAACGTATTGTGGGAACAAAGGTTAGGATACAGGCGCAGAAAAAGCGCGGAAAGATCATTATCGAATATTATTCCTTTGATGACCTTGAAAGAATCATGGGAATTATGAAGAAATAATTTATCCTTCGCGCCTGCAGGCTTGAAGGATAATTATTTAAGCAAGGAAGCATAAGAGATAAAAGGGCTTAAATAATTATGAAAAAAGAAATTGTTTTAATTTTATTGAAGCCGGATGTTCAAGCCAAGGGTCTGACGGGATATATTATCGATCATTTTGACCGCACCGGCCTAGAGCTTATTGCAATGAAAATCGTGAAAGTATCAAAGGTCTTGGCAGAAGCACATTATCGCCATTTGAAAGGCCAGCCGTTCTTCGGTGAGATAGTTAATTATTTGCAGGGAAATTTGCACGGCCGGCAAAAAGTTGTCGCACTTGTCTATGGGGGGCCCAAAGCCGTCTCTGTTTGCCGCAGGGTCGCCGGCGCGACCAATCCGGAAGATGCGCACCTGAAGTCGGTTCGCGGCTCTGTCGGGCGGGTGACGACAAAAGGAGTTTACGAAAACATGGTGCATGTATCGTCCGACCAAAAAGAAGCCCGCCGTGAAGTTTCGCTGTGGTTCTCGCCGGATGAGATCGGTAAAGATATTTATCCGACAAAGATCGAAACGATGAAAACGTATTCAAAGAAAGTTTGGAAATAATATGATCAAAGGAATGACCGGGTTCGGCAGCGCCGATATTTCATTTGGAAAGATCAAGGGCGGGATCGAGATCAAAAGCCAGAATCACCGCTATTTTGATATTGTTTATTATTTGCCGCCGGGAATGTCTGCCCTGGAGGGCCTGGTTCGCGATTTCGTCAACGGCCAGCTTGAGCGCGGCCGCATTATGGTCTCCTTGAAGATCACTGATAAGCCCTTACAAAACATTAGCTTTAACAAAGACGCGGTGCGTGAATACTTGCGTTATACCAAGATCTTGAAAACCGATTTTGATCTCAGCGGTGAATTAAAAGTTTCTGACTTGATCCGCTTGCCCGGCGTTGTCGAGGCCCGCGAAGTCGTGCTCGAAGCCGACGAGATCTGGCCGGCGGTTAAGAAAGGTTTAGACGTCGCTTTGAAAAGCTTGGTCGCGATGCGCGTTCGTGAGGGAAAGGCGCTATCGAAAGACATGGCTGATATTTTGAAACGCATGACAGCAGAGATCAAAAAGATCGATGCCCGCACTAAGGCGATCTTGCGCGACAAAAAGAAAACGTTGTCTAAAGAAGAGTTTTTATCGCTGCAAAAAGGGAATGATATTAGCGAAGAATTGACCCGTTTGGCGCATTACATCGAAGAGTTTAAAAAGCACCTGCAGGCCAGCGGCGGCGTCGGGAAAAAGTTGGATTTTGTCGCGCAGGAAATGCAGCGCGAAACAAATACGATCGGTTCCAAGGTCCAAGACCGAGACGTTTCTAACGCCGTGATCGCCCTCAAATCCAAGATCGAAAAGTTGCGCGAACAGGCGCAAAACATCGAGTAAAACCTCATTTATGGAAAAAGGCAAGATCATCATTCTCTCCGGCCCGTCGGGTTCGGGGAAGACGACATTACATCAGAAGCTTTTGCAGAGCCCGGCCTTTAAGGGTAAGCTTGTCAAATCACTGTCGGCTACGACGCGTTTGCCGCGCGTCGGCGAAAAAAATGGTCGCGATTACCTTTTTTTGAGCAAGGAAGACTTCTTGGATAAGCAAAAACGGGGCGAGTTTTTGGAGTTCATGCAGGTTTTTGAGAATTATTACGGGACACCGAAGGATAAAGTCGACGCTGCTTTGAAAAAAGGGAAGAGCGTCTTGCTTTGTATTGATGTTAAGGGCGCGAAAGTCGTGAGTTCCAAGTATCCGGACGCTGTTAAGGTCTTTGTTAAGACGCCGACTTTGGCCGATCTCAAAAAAAGGCTGTCAAAGCGAGGGACAGAAAGCTCAAAGGACTTGGAATTGCGTTTCAAGTTCGCAAAGGCAGAGCTCAAAGAGGCAAAGCATTATCACCATGTGGTGGTCAATGGCAGCTTGGCTCATGCTTATCGTGATCTCGCGAGGATCTTGAATAAGGAAATATTTAAAAAGGCCGTTTTGGCCAAATCTGCCGCTAAAAAGTCAACGTGAAAAGCATTTTGACATTTAAAGGGCTCTGTGATATAAATAACAATTTCTTATGACCGTCTAATGGGCGGAAGTTTTCATTTAAACGAATAAAAGACAATAGTTTATATAAAAGTCACAGGAGGCAACACATCATGGCGTATCAACCAATTGAAGAACTTCTTCCAAAAACCGGCTACAGTGTCTATAAGCTCATCCGCATTGCTGCTAAGCGTTCACTTGAACTGGCCGACGGAAGCCCCAAGCTCATCGACGGAGTTGCCGCTGATGCTAAGACCCCGACCATCGCCTTAGATGAAATTCGTGCAGGAAAAGTTGTTTTGAAAGATGCTGCCAATCAATACGGCGAAGTCAAAGGCAAGAAGAAAGCCTCCGTGACCGCTGACGCGGCCGCTGAAGCCAAAGCTTAAGGTATCCGCATGTCCGCCCCTTCGGGTAAAAAACATATTGTTTTGGGTGTTACCGGCAGTATTGCGGCGTATAAATCCGCCGATATTCTCCGCCGGTTGATGGAAAATGATTTTAGTGTTTCCGTCGTGATGACCAAGGAAGCGGAACATTTTATTACACCATTGACGCTTGAGGCTTTATCGGGAAGAAAAGTTTGGACGGGAAGTTTTGAAAGCTGGGTCAAGGACGGGCACATGAGCCATATTTCATTGGCGCAAGATGCTTTGGCGGTTTTGATCGCTCCTGCCACAGCGAATATTATTGCGAAATTGGCCGCCGGGATCGCCGACGATGTTTTGACCTGCACGGTTTTAGCGACGACCGCTCCGATCCTCATCGCTCCGGCGATGAATGAAACGATGTATCACAATCGTATCGTTCAGGAAAATTGTCAGAAATTGAAAGATCACGGATTTATTTTTATTCATCCCGTTAAAGGCCAGTTGGCTTGCGGGATTGAAGGTGAGGGGCACCTCGAAGAATCCGAAAATATTGTTAAAATTTTAAAGACTGTTATTTGAAAACTTTTTTGGTGAAAGCGGTATCATATTCGCCCCGGCTGTTTCGCTAGCGCGAAAAAAGGCGCCGGGGCAAAAAACTCTGTTCTAAAAGAAATAGAGGAAGAGTTTTTTGGCGAGGTAGCCAAGTGGTAAGGCCGCGGTCTGCAAAACCGCTATTCACCGGTTCGATTCCGGTCCTCGCCTTGAGCTTGCCTTGCAAGCAAGGCAAGCGAAATCCCGAACGCGCAGCATTCGGGATTGAGTTTGCGAATTATCGTTCCACAAAAACTGGGCAAGTGGTGGAATGGTATACACGCAGGACTTAAAATCCTGTGGCCGAAAGGTCGTGAGGGTTCGACTCCCTCCTTGCCCATTGAACTTAACTCGCAAGCGAGTTAAGTGAAACCCCAAACGCGAAGCATTTGGGGTGAATTATAAATTTTTTGGACCCGTAGCTCAGTTGGTTAGAGCGCTTCCTTGACATGGAAGAGGTCACAAGTTCAAGTCTTGTCGGGTCCACCATTTTTATGGAATACAAAACAGATCTAGATAAATTACGCCACTCGTGTTCGCATGTGATGGCACAAGCAGTCAAGCAGTTGTGGCCCGACGTGAAGGTCACGATCGGCCCGGCTATTGAAAACGGCTTCTATTACGATTTTGATAAAAAAGAACCGTTTTCTGATGATGATTTGAAGGCTATCGAAAAAGAGATGCGCAAGATCATTCAGCGCAAGCCGAAGTTCATCCAAAGCTCAATGCCGCGTGATGAAGCGTTGAAGATGTTCGGGGCAACCGGCGAAAAATATAAGGTCGAACTGATCGAAGGTATTCCCGATGCGGAAGTCTCGATCTTTAAAACCGGCGAGGAGTGGCTTGATCTTTGCAAAGGCCCTCATGTTGACAATGCCGGCGAGATCAAGGCTTTCAAGTTGTTGTCCGTAGCTGGGGCTTATTGGCGCGGCAATGAAAAGAACGCGATGCTCCAGCGCATTTACGGAACAGCGTTTTCATCGGAAGAAGACCTAAAGAAATATTTACATTTTTTAGAAGAAGCGGAAAAACGCGATCACCGGAAATTGGGTGTCGCTCTTGATCTTTTTCAAATCTATCACGAAACAGCCGGCGCCGGTTTGGTTTTTTATCACCCCAACGGTGCGATGCTGCGCAAAGTCATTGAAGATTATGTCCGGGAGCAACATATTAAACGCGGATACGATCTTGTTATGACGCCGCACATGCTCAAGGGAAAGCTTTGGGAGATCAGCGGCCACGCGGATAATTATCGCGAGAACATGTATTACATGAAGGTCGATAATGAAGATTATGTGGTCAAGCCAATGAATTGCCCGGGCCACATTCTGATCTTCAAATCGAAAACCCGTTCGTACCGCGATCTGCCTGTCCGCTATTTTGAATTAGGCACGGTTTACCGTCAGGAAAAAGCGGGTGTTTTGCACGGCTTACTTCGCGTCCGCGGATTTACTCAGGACGACGCACATATCTTTTGCCGCCAGGACCAGATCAAGAGCGAAGTTGAAGGCGTCATTGATTTTGTTTTTAATGTGATGAAAGATTTTGGTTTCAACGACCTTGAGATCGAATTATCGACGAGGCCTGGAAAATATATCGGTAGTATCGAGAATTGGGAATTAGCGACACAAGCTTTAGCGAATTCTTTGAAAGATAAAGGGATCGCCTATCAGATCAATGAAGGCGACGGCGCGTTTTACGGTCCCAAGATCGACATCAAACTTAAGGATGCTTTGGGCCGCAAGTGGCAATGTGCCACGATCCAATGCGATTTTGCTTTGCCAGAACGTTTCGCGATGTCTTATATAGATGAAGCCGGCAAAGAGGTTCGGCCCATCATGATCCATCGTGCGATCTTAGGCAGCTTGGAGCGTTTTATTGGGAATTTGATCGAGCATTACGGCGGCGCTTTCCCGACGTGGCTGGCTCCGGTCCAGGTCGCCTTGATCCCGATCGCGCCGGAACATCAAGCTTTTGCCAAAGAAGTCAAAGAAGATTTACAAAGCAGGGGGATCAGGGTTATAATTGACGAGCGAAATGAAAGTTTAGGGAAGCGTATCCGCGAAGCGACCGTTAAAAAGATCCCTTATATGTTGGTTCTCGGCGAAAAAGAAGTCGCGTCCCGCGAAGTGGCGGTCCGCAAGCGCGCCGGTTCTGAACAGAGCACAATGTCAATCGCGCAATTCGGCGATTTTATTTCAGGTGAAGTAAAAGAAAAGAAAATTTAGATTTTAACAAGGGGGTTCATATTCAAAAAGTAATACGAGTTAATGAACGTATTCGCTCTCCGGAAGTCCGGGTCATTGGGCCGGAAGCCGAGCAATTGGGCGTTTTAATGATCCGTCGGGCGCTAGAGCTCGCGGTGGAAGCAGGACTAGACCTGGTTGAAGTCGCCCCGACGGCACGTCCGCCTGTTTGCCGTATCATGGATTTCAGTAAGTATAAATATGATCAAGAGCGCAAAGAGCGCCGGGTCAAAAAAAGTCAGCATGTTGCGCATTTGAAGCAGATCCGCGTCAAGCCGCATATTGATGACAATGATTACCGCACCAAGCTCAAGCAGGCCCAAGCCTTCTTGGCTAAAAAAGATAAAGTTAAAGTAAATCTCTTTTTCCGCGGCCGTGAAATGGCTTTCGTGGATCTAGGGAAAAAAGTTATGGACCGTTTTGTTGCAGATCTTGGGACTTACGGCCAAATTGAAAAAGCACCGAGCATGGAAGGAAAAGTCATGTCGGTCGTCGTCATCCCAAGGACTCCGCATGCTGCGGACAAAAAAACTCCCGCTGTTGAGAAAGGAACAGAACATGCCGAAACTTAAAACGAATAAAGCGGCGATGAAACGCTTTAAGATCACCAAAAAAGGGAAGATCAAAAAGCGCAACGCTGGCCGCCGCCACATCTTAGGAAATAAAACCCGGAAACGGAAACGTCAATTACGCAAAGCAGGATTTGTTTCTGCTGTCGATGCACGCAGGATCAGGAGGTTGTTGCCTTATGGTTAGAGTTCGCACAAATGTCGCGACTAAGCGACGTAAAAAACGCGTTTTAAAAGCCGCATCAGGCTATTTTCAACAACGCCACAAGCGTTATGCGCAAGCCAAGCGTACGCGCCTCAAGGCGCAGGTTTATTCTTACCGCGACCGCAAAGCCCGTCGCAGTGATTTCCGCAAACTTTGGACGGTCCGTATCAATGCGGCTTGCCGTGAAGTCGGGATCACTTACAGCCGGTTTATCGGTGGTTTGCTTAAAGCCAAGGTTGCTGTTGACCGCAAGATGATCGCTGAATTAGCGATCTCGTCACCGGCGGCATTCAACCGTCTTGTGAAAATTGCGCAAGAACACATGGTTGCTGCCCCGGCGCCAAAGGCGTCTACGGCTAAAAAAGCGGCTGCTAAGAAATAACTGTTCTCTTATGATGGCTGTACAGGTGGCCCGCGGGATCGAGAAGGTCTAAGCGGGCCATCTTTTTTACGAGAATAAAAAGTATGAGATGGGACTTTGAAAAATTAACGGCCGAGGCCGGGCAAGAGATCGCGGCGTGCAGCGATCTAAAAACGCTTGAAGCGCTTCGCGTAAAATTTCTTGGACGCAAAGGCCTTTTGACCGAAATTTATGCCAGCCTGCCGACTTTATCTGCGGAAGAAAAACCGCTCGTTGGCAAGGGCGCCAATGAATTAAGGAACAAAGTTACCCAGCTTCTCGAAGAAAAGAAAAATATCTTAGAGTCATCATCGTCCAGCGGCCCCGCTCATTCTATTGATGTGTCTTTGCCGGGCGTTGCCCCGCTCGTCGGCCATGCGCATATTTTATCGCAAATCGTCGAAGAGATCTGCGGGGCGTTTGAACATTTGGGTTTCGTCGTTCAAGACGGCCCGGAGATCGAAACAGAATTCAACAATTTTACCGCGTTAAATATTCCCGCCGACCACCCGTCGCGTGATTCTTTCGACACCTTTTATTTAGAAACTCCTGACCCCGACCAGAAAGGCCGCAACCTTTTGTTGCGCAGCCAAACCTCACCGGTGCAGATCCGTTTAATGAAACAATTTAAGCCGCCGTTTGCCGTTATCGTCCCTGGGAAAGTTTACCGTCCCGACGCCGTTGACGCGAGCCACTCTTTTGTTTTTCATCAGATCGAAGGCTTGCTTGTTGATGAAGATATTAAATTCTCCGACCTCAAAGGGCTTTTAACCGCGTTCTGTCAGCGGCTTTTCGGTGACAAGACCCGGATGCGTTTTCGGCCGCATTATTTCCCTTTCACTGAACCGTCGGCGGAAGTTGATATTTCCTGCTATATCTGTGACGGCAAAGGATGTTCGGTTTGCGGGAAAAAAGGCTGGCTTGAGATTATGGGCTGTGGCATGGTCAACCCGAAAGTTTTTGAAGCGGTCGGTTATCCTAAGGGAAAGTATACCGGCTTGGCTTTCGGGATGGGTGTCGAACGCATGGCGATGCTTAAATATGGTATCAATGACATTCGCATTTTTTCTGAAAATGATGTGCGGTTCTTAAAACAATTCTAAATTATGAAGCTGCCTCTTAATTGGTTGAACAATTTTGTGAAACACGGGCTTACGGCGGAAAAACTTGCCGAGCGCCTCACCATGGCCGGCCATGAAGTCAAGGCGATTGACGATGTTCCTCGGGGGACGCAAGCGGCCGGCGACCGTGTTTATGAAATTGAAATAACGCCGAACCGCCCTGACTGTTTGAATATTGTCGGATTGGCGCGCGAAGTGAGCGCGATCGTCAACAAGCCTTTCAAGGCCGGCAAAGCCAAAGCCCTCAAGATCTCGAAAACAGCATGCGACATTACCATTGACGATAAGGCTGCGTGCTCCCGTTATATTGGCGCGGTTGTTGAGAATGTTTCTATTGGTGAATCTTCAGAAGATGTCAAAGAGCGTTTGCAGGCGGTCGGGCTGCGGCCGATCAATAATGTTGTTGATATTACAAATTATTGCCTTTTTGAAAGCGGGCAACCGATGCACGCTTTCGATTACGATAAATTAGCCGGCGGGAAGATCATTGTGCGTAAGGCGCGGGTTGGCGAGAAAATTGTTACACTCGACGGTGTTGAACGCGTATTAAACCCGAATATTCTTATTATCGCCGACGAAAAACGGCCTGTCGCTATTGCCGGGATCATGGGCGGGCAGGCGACAGAAGTGACGGCAAAAACGAAACGAATTCTGTTGGAGTGCGCTGCGTTCGATCCTATCTTGATCCGTCGTGCCGGACGCTCTTTGGGGCTGACCAGTGATTCTGCATATCGTTTTGAGCGCGGCGTTGATGTGACCAATCTTGAAAGATCTGCGAAACAAGCATTGGCTATGATCGTTGAGTTAGCCGGTGGAACCATCACGCATTATCGCGACGCGAACTTTAATAAAAAAGTTGCGCTACGGAATTTCGAGATCGACGTTGAACAGATCAGCAAATTTCTCGGTACAAAACTGACCGCCGTCCAGGTTAAAAAGATCCTGACCTCATTAGAATTTAAGTTGAAGGCTAAAGGTAAGCGGTTCATCGTTACTGTCCCGAGCTTCCGTAATGATATTAAAGCCGCTGTCGACATTTCTGAAGAAATTGCCCGCATCATCGGTTATGATCGCATGCCGTTGAGTTTGCCGCAAGTCAAGCCGTCGGCGATCATGACGTCCGAGAATTTTCAGATCAAACGCAAGCTGCGCCAGATCTTGATCGGGCAGGGCCTCGACGAAGTGATTAGTTATCCTCTGGTGAGCCGCAATGCTATTGATAAGAGCAAGCTTTCCGAAAGTTCATTAACGCGGATCAAGAATCCGTTAAGCTTAGACCAGGAATTTATGCGCCCGTCTTTATTGCCGAGTATCTTGGCGGTCGTGTCTTTGAATTTTAATCGCGGACAGAAGAATTTGCGATTGTTTGAGCTCGGCAAGACTTATTCACCAGACGGGGAGAAAGAAGTTTTGGGAATTATTCTTTCCGGTGCCGCTGTTGCTTCGCCGGATTGGCGGGCCAGTAAAAAAGAAATCGTTGATTTTTATGACCTCAAGGGCGTCTTGAACTGTGTATTCAGGAATCTAGGGTTCAAGCAGTTCGATGTCCTTCCGGCCAAGGCTGATATTTTTAGCGCTGGACAAGCCGCTGAGGTGATCGTTAATAAAAATGTGATCGGTCGTTTTGGAAAGATCGACAAAGAGGTCACAAAGAATTGGGATTTAAAATCCGATGATATTTATTTTGCCCAGATCGAACTCGGACAATTCTCTTTGAAGCAGGCGGAAGAAAAGTTCTTTGTGCATTTGCCTGAATTTCCTGCAATGACCCGCGATGTCAGCCTTGCCGTCGGAAAGGACGCTACATTTTCGCGTATCGCGACCGCGGTATGGGAAGTTGGCGGGCCGTACTTGAGCGCCGTCCATTTCCGTGAACAGTATACTGGCGAGAAAATTGCCGACGGCCAAAAAGGGATCGTTTTTTCTCTGGTCTACCAATCGCCCGAACGGACCTTGACCGAAGCAGAGATCTCGCCTGTCCACGAAAAGATCTTACAAAAGCTCACCCAGGACCTCAAAGCCACGATTCGATAAATCTTGGCTTTCGTGTTATAATCCTTTCGTCCCTGCGGTGTTCGCTAGCGCCATACAAAAAGAACCAATACTTATAAAATGGGATCCAAAACTTCTCGCGGTCCGTGGATCGCTAGAGTGGAGCCCACCTGGTGACCTGGTTCACCTCGTCAACGCGACGGCACAGGCGGGGACATTTTTTGCCCTTGCCCGAAGGGTCGGCTGTTGAAATCTCTTTGAGATTTCAACACGATTGCCGAGGCAACCTTCTACTATATGAAAAAAGTTTATAATCCATCTTCCGAACCTACCATCTTCTCTGAAATCCAAGATCAAGAGAATTCCAAGACCGCCCCACTCAGCGCCCGGATGCGCCCGCAAACCCTCGAAGAATATGCGGGACAATCGCACATTTTGGGTGAAGGCAAACTTTTGACGCGTGCGATCGAATCGGATCGGCTTAATTCACTTATTTTTTATGGCCCACCGGGATCAGGGAAGACGACCTTGGCGCTTTGCATCAGCAAAAAAACTTCTGCCGTGTTTGAAAAAATTAACGCTGTCACGTCTAACGTTGAGGAAATGCGAAAAATATTAGCCGGCGCGCAAAATCGCCGCGCGACGTCCGGGCGGAGAACGATCCTTTTTATCGACGAGATCCATCGCTTTAATAAAGCCCAGCAAGATGTTCTGATGCCTGACTTAGAAGATGGCAGCGTTATTTTAATCGGCGCCACGGTCTTTAATCCATTTTTTACGCTGGTCAGCCCGTTATTATCGCGGTCGTTGGTCTTTGAGCTTAAAAGCCTTTCCCCGGAAGACATCAATAGTCTTTTAAAACGTAGCTTGAAAGATAAAGAGCGCGGACTAGGGAACATGAATATTAAGGCTGACGAAGACGCGCTACAATTTTTGTCGGAAATTTGTGATGGTGATGCGCGAAAAGCGCTTAATTCGTTGGAAATCGGCGTTTTAACCACTAAACCCAATGCCAAAGGTGTCACTCATTTTGATCTTGCGGCCGCGCAGGAGTGTATTCAGAAGAAACAGGTTAATTATGACCGCGATGGAGACGGCCATTATGATACGATCTCGGCTTTTATTAAGTCCATGCGTGGCTCGGACCCGGACGCAACACTTTATTGGCTGGCGAAAATGATCTATGCGGGGGAGGACCCGCGTTTTATTGCCCGCCGGATCTGTATTTGCGCGTCCGAAGACGTTGGTTTGGCCGATCCTCAGGCCTTGGTTTTGGCGAATGCCGCCATGCAGGTCTCGGAATTTATCGGATTGCCGGAAGCCAGGATCCCGTTGGCCCAAGCCGCTGTTTATGTCGCTTGCGCTCCTAAATCGAATGCCGCTTATATGGGAATTGACAAGGCTTTGGCGGATGTCAAAGACAATAAAATTCAACAAGTTCCTGATGCGCTAAAAGACGCATCTTATTCCAGCGCAAAGACTTTAGGCCGAGGGAAAGACTATCAGTACGCTCACAACCACCCGAACCACTATGTAGACCAGGAATATATGCCGCAAAAGGTTAAATATTATGAACCAACAGAGATGGGCTATGAAAAACGCATCAAAGAATGGCTCAAATACCTGCGATCGCAGACTGTTTTGGTCAAAAATGAGCCAAAAATTCCCGTTGAGAAATCCGGCAAAGAATGATACTATAAATAGCTTTAATTATGACAGGTGAAACTCTAAAAATCGCTAAACAAAACATTCGCAATAAAGTTTCAGCACTGCTGCGTAAGCAGAAAGAGGAAGACAGGCTTAAAAAAAGTTTGTCTATCTTAAAAAAGCTCTTTGCATTACCGGAATTTAAGCGGGCAAAGACTGTTCTTTTTTACGCCTCGTTTGACGGCGAGGTTGAAACGCTCGAAATGATGAAGCAGTCACTAGCATTAGGAAAAAAAATCGCATTGCCAAACATTCATACGAAAAACAAAGAAATCATCCCCACGTATGTTAACGACCTTCAAGAGGATCTTATCCTCGGCCCTTACGGTATTAAACAATCTCGCCATCACCGCGTTAAAACGGTGGAACTCGACGAGATCGATCTTTCAATTGTCCCCGGTGTCGCTTTTGACCGGGACAATTACCGTTTGGGGCGCGGCGCCGGCTACTATGACCGGTTCCTTGTCCGTTTATCAAAACACATCCCCTCCATTGGCCTTGCGTTCGACTTCCAAATTGTTAGCCGTCTGCCCCGTCAAGAGCACGACATCCCGATGACGAAAGTCGTCAGTAATTAAACAACCGTCAATTTTTTAATTCGAAGGCCCGATGAATTCCATTGGTCAGGCCGGTTTTATCTTGCGAGGTTTTTTATAAAACCTCTTTAATAAAGGAAGCGAGGACATCATGCAATCAGAAGCAATGTATCCAGTCATTATCGGTTTAGCTTGTGGAGGCGGTGTTTTAGCCGGATGGTTCTTAAGCCGGTTTTTTGCCAATAAAAATGTGCGCGCTGCTGAAGAACGGGCGAGAAATTTGACCGAATTCGCGAACCGCGAAGCGGAAACCCGTAAAAAAGAAGCGGAACTTGCAGCCAAAGACCTTTTACTCAAGGTCCGTTTGGATTTTGAAAGAGAGACCAAAGACCGTCGGGAAGAGGTCTCTGCTACCGAGAAACGTATTTTACAAAAAGAAGAAAACCTTGATAAACGCGTTGACCTGTTGGAGAAAAAAGAAAAAGATATTACGACTCGCCTGAATGCTGTCCGCCAGGAAGAAGAGACGATCAAGGCTAAGAATGAAGAGCTAGCCAAGCTTCTTGAAGAAGAGAAGAAGCGTTTACAAAATATTGCCAATATGTCTCAGGATGAGGCCAAACAGCTTCTTTTGAGCCGCGTTGACCAGGACTTGTTGCAGGAAAAAGCGACCCGTATCCGACGTATGGAAGAAGAGGTCAAGGAAAATGTCGACAAAACCGCGCGCAATATCATTGCGGTCGCGATCCAACGCTGTGCGTCCGACCATACTGCGGAAACGACGTTAAGCGTTGTTGCGCTTCCCAGTGATGAAATGAAGGGGCGCATTATTGGCCGCGAAGGCCGCAACATCCGCGCCTTGGAAATGGCGACGGGTGTTGATATTATTATTGATGACACTCCGGAAGCGGTTACGATCTCCGGGTTTGATATGGTCCGTCGCGAGATCGCACGTATCGCTTTGGAAAACCTGATCGTTGACGGCCGCATTCACCCTGGCCGCATTGAAGAAGTCGTTGAAAAAGCGAAGAAAGAGATCGAGACCAAGATCAAAGAGGAAGGCGATAAGGCCGCTTTTGACCTCGGGATCCACGGAATGCACCCGGAACTTTTAAAGCTCGTCGGACGTTTGAAATATCGCACGAGTTTTGGGCAGAATGCTCTTGTTCATACGAAAGAAGTTGCGCGTTTAATGGCGTTGATGGCCACCCAACTCGGGCTTGATCCCAAGATCGCGGTTCGTACCGGATTGTTGCACGACATCGGAAAAGTTGTCAGCCAAGAAGCAGAAGAAGGAACGCATGCGATCGTCGGGGCTAATTTGGCTAAGAAATTCGGCGAAAATGATATTAT
>JADLGJ010000044.1 GCA_020849375.1 Candidatus Omnitrophota bacterium | reverse complement strand
TCAAACCTAATATCCCGGAATTGACACTCAGCGCACCAGCCGTGCGATGGGCCGCACCCAACTGGATCACATCATTGCTGTCGGTCATGGTAATTTTCAGATTAAAATAATCCGTGGCCCCGAATTCCTTGAGCGTAAACGTGTCGGCGATCCCGTCGCCGTCGCCAATATATTCCCAAGTCCCCGAGTTAATATCGTTCCCACCGGCGAGAGTTATGGCTTCACTGCCCTGTAAACGGATCGTCGCATTATTCGTTGCCCCGACCGTCACGTTCAAATCGTTTCCATTCAAATCCAATGTTCCCTTGTTAACACTGAGGGTGCCGGCAATGGTCTTGGCCGCGCCCAACTGTACGACATCCGTGCTGTCGGTGGTACTGATCGCCAGATTAAAGAAATCCGTAACCCCAAAATCCTTCAATGTAAAGGTATCCGCCACCCCGTCCGCATCACCCACATATTGCCAAGTTCCGGAATTGACATCATTCCCCGTCGTCAACGCCACATTTTCATTCCCCCTCAAACGGAATGTCGCATCATTGGTGAACAGGCCCATCACATTCAAATCATTGCCATTCAAACTCAAGACCCCGGAGTTGACGCTCAATGTCCCGGAGATGCTATTGGCCGCGCCTAACTGCACAACATCCTTGCTGTCGTTGGGGTTAATCCGCAAATTATAATAATCCGTAGCGCCAAAATCCTTGAGCGTGAATGTGTCAGCCGCACCGTCGGCATCACCGGTATAATGCCAGATCCCGGAATCAATATCATTTCCGGCCATCAACGTGACCGTTTCACTTCCCCGCAAACGGATCGTCGCGTCATTCGTGACGGTACCGGTGACATTCAAAGCCTGCCCGTTTAAACTGAAGATTCCCGAATTAACAATCAATGTCCCGGCGATCTTACTCGCCGCGCCTAACTGCACAACATCATTACTATCGGTTAGATTAATCTTTAAATTAAAATAATCCGTAGCGCCAAAATCCTTAAGCGTGAATGTATCGGCAAGGCCATCGCCGTCGCCCGTATACTCAACTAAACCAGAATCATTATCCAGACTGGTGACCCTCGTTAAGGTTTCCGAACCTCTCAGCCGGAAGGTGCCCTGATTGACGACGGCACTATTCGCGAGGAATTGAAAATTATTCCCCTCCAAAGAGAAAATATTGTTGGATTGAATATTAAGTGTAGTCATTCTGACGGCACTGCCCAGAGTACGGGTCACACCTGACCCGCCGATCACGACACTGCCTAGATCCTGTTTCGTCGCGTTCTGGTCATTCAAAACCCCGCTGCCATCGAGCGTTAAGATCTTCCCTCCGGTGGCTTTTTTAAATGTCGTTGTGGCGGCCAGATTAAAGGCATTGGCGACATTAAGCGAACTGCTCCCCTGCGTCAACACCGCGCCGGCCAATAAATTAAGATCGCCGTTCACATCAATGGTGCCGTTGCTTCCGGCGGTCAAGGCCCCCGACAGCGTTAAATGGTTTGTCGTTAACGTTGTTGCGCCCGTCGTCAAAGTTACACCGCTGGCAATCGCGGTGGTTCCGGCAGCCGTGATGTTATTGTTAGCGGTAAAAACGGGCAGCTTTGTAATGTTGGAACGGTTAAAAGTGAGCGATCCCACATCCGCGATCCCGCGTAAAACGCTGTTCTGCGACGCGGAAAGGGTTAGATTAAAACTATTACCGTCGATCGAGGACCCGGCGTTCATATTAAATTGCCCGATGCCCGAAGCAAGGCTGTCGGCCAGAAAGATGGTATCGCCCGTCAAAGAAATAACGGCATTAGCATTCACGATAATATTGGCAACATCCGAGATCGTTCCGCTATAATTTCCCGTTGATAAATTGACCGCCCCGTCCGCATTGCTGATAAACGCCTGCGCGACGTCATACGTCCCGCCGATTTCAAACGCGGCCGCCTGCTCGTTCAATAATCCCGCCTTTAAGGTCCCGCGGCTGACAATACCGCCGTCGGCCTTTAACTCCAACTCGCCGCCCTGTGCCGAAACAATTCCGCCGGAATAAATATTTCCGGAGGACACCAACGCAATACTGCCCTCCTGCCCGCTGACGGCTAAATCCGCCTGGACAATCCCGTCTAAATTGATCGTGTTGGAGAATAAATCCGGCAAACTTGCGGCGCTTAGAATAATGACCCCGCCCTCCGACTCAATAGTCCCGGAATTCTTTATTTGGTCGGTAATCGGATGGCCGTCGCGGTCATAGATCGTGGCCGCGGTCTTGGCTTCGATCGCGACCGCTACTAATCCGTCCTCAGATAAATCCAAACGCACCGCGTCCCCGGCCGCTAGAATAATTTTTCCCGATGGGGCGGCGATCAAACCGGAATTATTGATCCCGCCGGCGATAAGGACGCCAAAACCGCCATCCTGCAACGTGATCGTTCCTTCATTAAGCAATAGCCGGTCAAAAGCGCTAGGGCCGGATTTTTCAAATAAATATTTTGCATCGAGAAAATCCTGGTTGCTGATCTGCCGGGTGGACATGATGAGATTATTGGCCTGGATCCTCGCCTGAGGGCCGATATAAATCCCGTTGGGATTGATCAAAATAAACAATCCATTACTGATCAAAGTGCCCAGCAGGTCACTGACACCGTTGCCTGTCACCCGGTTCAGAATTCGGCTATCGGCAGACGGCAGATTAAAGATCACCGACTCATTAGCATTAATATTAAAGGAAGAATAATTCAGAATGGCATTTTCTGAGGCATTAATGGTCATGATGTTTTGGTCAACGTGGATCTGGGCGGAACCGGAAACGACCTCCGGTGTTTGGGGCAGGGCAAACGCGGGGCCCGAAGAATAGGCTAGCAAAACCAACACCGCGGAAATACGTTTAAATGCTTTAAACTGCTTATACATTTACGTTTCTCAAGTGGGTGGCGCGATTGGATAGTGTTAAAAAGAACCGTGTTAACTATACCATATTTTTGTTCTGATATTCAGGCCTGGGCAGGAAAATAGTGACGGACACTTTTTACGCGAATTAAGCGCAAATTAAGTGTCCGCCACCTTTATAACTCTCGTCAAGGTCAGGCCCGATCAAAACGATCTAAGTTCATGACCTTCGCCCATGCGGCCACGAAGTCATCAACAAATTTTTTCTGGCCATCCACCGTACCGTAAACTTCGGCTAAGGCACGAAGCTGTGAATGAGATCCAAACACTAAATCAACGCGGGTCGCGGTCCATTTGACCTGACCCGTTGCTCGATCACTTCCTTCAAACAGATCTCCTGCTTCCGAGGTGGACTTCCAAACCGTCCCCATGTCCAGCAGGTTGACAAAAAAATCGTTAGTCAACGACTCTTTTCTTTGAGTCAACACACCATGCTGTTTTCCATCAGCATTCGTGTTCAAAACACGCATCCCGCCCATCAAAACGGTCATTCCCGGCGCGGTCAATGTCAAGAGCTGCGCACGGTCAACCAGCAATTCTTCCGACGATACCGAGCACTTGGATCTTTGATAATTCCTAAATCCATCGGCAAACGGTTCAAGCACAGCAAAGGAATCCACATCGGTCTGTTCCTGCGTGGCATCGGCACGACCCGGCGCGAAAGGAACCTTAATATCATGCCCGGCGATCTTCCCTGCTTTTTCAATACCGGCACATCCGCCCAAAACGATCAAATCGGCGAGCGAAACTTTCTTTCCACTGGTTTGGGCTTTATTAAACTCATTCTGGATCCCTTCAAAGATCTTGAGAACCTTCGCCAGCTTAGCCGGCTGATTAACTTCCCAATCCTTTTGCGGCGCTAAACGGATCCGCGCTCCGTTAGCTCCACCGCGTTTATCGGAGCCGCGGAACGTTGATGCCGACGCCCATGCCGTTGAAACCAATTCCGAAACAGACAAACCCGACCCCAAGATCTTTCCCTTAAGCGACGCCACATCTTGCTCATCAATTAATTTGTGCGTCACAGCGGGAAGAGGGTCCTGCCAAACCAATTCTTCTTTCGGAACTTCCTTCCCAAGATAACGCGAGCGAGGCCCCATGTCACGATGCGTCAGCTTGAACCAGGCACGGGCAAACGCGTCCGCGAATTCCTTGGGGTTGTTCTGGTAACGGCGCGCGATCGGTTCATAGATCGGATCAAAGCGCAACGAAAGGTCAGCCGTGGTCATCATCGGACGGTGCTTCTTCGACGGGTCATGCGCATCTACAACCATATCTTCTTCGGCGACATCCTTGGCCAACCACTGGTGCGCACCTGCCGGGCTCTTGAGCAATTCCCATTCATACTTAAAAAGTACTTTAAAATATCCCATATCCCACTTTGTCGGATTCGGCTTCCATGCGCCTTCAATCCCGCTGGAGATCGTGTCGCCTCCCTTACCGCTTCTAAATTTACTCTTCCACCCTAATCCTTGTTCCTCGAGGCCAGCAGCTTCGGGTTCCGGCCCGACATGCGTGGCACTGTCTGCTCCATGACATTTGCCAAATGTATGCCCTCCGGCAATAAGAGCAACCGTCTCCTCGTCATTCATTGACATCCGCGCGAAGGTCTCACGAACATCACGGCCAGACGCCACCGGATCGGGATTGCCATTGGGCCCTTCCGGGTTCACATAAATAAGGCCCATCTGAACGGCGGCAAGAGGATTCTCAAGCTGACGCTCTGCGGCGTACCGTTTATCGTCGAGCCACTTGGTTTCGGAACCCCAATAAATATCTTCTTGCGGTTCCCAGACATCTTCCCGCCCGCCGGCAAAACCAAAAGTCTTACAGCCCATGGACTCCAACGCACAATTCCCGGCGAGGATCATGAGGTCGGCCCAGGAAATTTTCTTGCCGTATTTCTGTTTGATCGGCCACAACAAGCGGCGCGCTTTATCGAGATTGACATTATCCGGCCAGCTGTTAAGCGGTGCAAAACGCTGGGTGCCGGCGCTGGAACCGCCGCGGCCGTCACCGGAACGATAAGTCCCCGCGCTATGCCATGCCATACGGATAAAAAGCGGACCATAGTGGCCATAATCCGCAGGCCACCAGTCTTGTGAATCGGTCATCAATGCATAGAGGTCTTTTTTAACCGCATCGAGATCGAGGCTTTTAAATTCTTTAGCATAGTTAAAATCCTTACCCATTGGGTTTGATAAATCTGACTGCTGATGCAAAACGCCAAGATCTATCTGATTCGGCCACCAATCTTTGTTCGAAGTCCCCTTGCCTGATTTGTGTTGAGCTCCATGGCCAAACGGACATTTGTTTTCATTGCTCATTCTTTCCTCCTCTGCGATCTAAAAAAATAACTGATTATTTTGGTAATGCCTAACGGCATTTTTGACAAATCCCCTCGAGAATAACTTTCTTGCTCACTAACTTAAATCCGTGTAAATATTTTGCAGGGACTTTAATATCATCATAGTGTTTGCTCTGGAAATCAATGATCTGAAAACATTTGATGCACCGCAAATGATGATGCTGTTCTAAGTGAGGATCAAAACGGCGGGTATCTCCTCCACCTTCGACTAAACGGACCAGGCCGGTTTCTACAAAAGTCAGTAACGTGCGGTTCACGGTGTCAAAAGAAAGGCCCCGGAACTTTTTATTGAGCTTTTTATAAATATAGTCGGCGGAAGGATGGGCCGATGAATTAGAAATTTCGTTGTAAATGGCCAACCGTTGCGGGGTCGCTTTGAGGCCCAATTCGCGAAACTTTTGGAGATGGCCAAGCTTTTGAGAGTGGATCTTTTTCGGCATGCCGCGAATTATATAGGAATAATTCCTATCTGACAAGACATACTTTCGGCCTGCACCTTCAAACCTCAACAAACTTACGGAACGCTTAATTGACAGACCATACCAAGCCACCCCACTATTCCTTATAAAATCCGATCTTTCCTTTTTTCGGTTCGGACGGGGGCGACGGGGTCATGAGCTTACGGATGGCTTCGTAGATCATAACGATCTTTTGATCGTGATCTTTGTACTGCCGATCGAGGTCATTAATTTTCTTAGCAAGGTCATGATGGGTTGCCATCAATTGACGCAATTGGACAAACGCACGAATAATCGCGATATTGACCGCAATAGCCCGCTCACTATTTAAAACGCTCGACAACATGGCAATCCCCTGTTCGGTAAAGGCATGCGGTAAATAGCGCGGGCCACCCCAACTTGAGGTCGCAATTTGCGACCTCAAGATTTTGGCTTCCTCAAGAGTCAACTGAAACATAAAATCATCCGGAAATCTGGCAATATTACGTTTAACTTGCTCTTTAAGGCGCTTTGTCGGCACCTGATAGAGTTCAGCCAGATCAAAGTCCAGCATGACCTTATGATTTCTGATTAAATAAATCTTTTTCTCGATGCGCTCTAACGGGATGATAATCTTTGACATACTTCCTCCTCGATTTGGCCTCGGCCGGAGGGCCTTGGCACTCCCTCGCACATTACGTGCTCGGTCGGAGGGGTAGATTATTTAATGGGGAATTTCGTGGGGATGGAAATGGGGTGGGGGTGCCTGGCCCCTACGGTATCACCTCTCACCTATTGAGCCATTTTATTCGCTGGTATTAGTAATGTCAAAGCCAATTTTTGCGGTTAAGTCAGATTGTTTGCCGTAGTTGATTTCTGGCTAAGCAGACCAAAAATCCTGTCCAAAATTGTCCATTTCTGTCCATTTTTACAAGGGACAAGAATTTACAACTATATATACTACAATGTCTTATAAAATGTCCCTGCTGTCCCTCGGACATCGGTCAATGTCCCGTAAACCACTTGGCTGGCGGGCCGTCGTCCTCATCTTCTGCATCCTCAAGCGGACTTGGCTGGCCATAATTACGGTCATTAATATCCCTGCCGTACTTGTCCTTTTTCTCAGTTAAACCCTCAAAACTCACATTGCCGATCTCCGCCCCGCGCAAAGCCATTTCCAACGCGTCCGGGCCATCGTCATGCTCCCCTCTTGGGAAATACTTCAATTGCTCCAAGAGTTCAGTGTGCTTTCGGGAGAACAATATCGTGCCGGTTGTAATATAGGCTTCCATGCCAAAGATTCTTAACTCTTTATTGCTGGTGCTGCGTATCTCTTTTAAAGGAACCAAAATATTATCACGCTGAGCCTGCTCACGCACATATTTGACCAGCAATTCGGGAAATAAATTCCCTTCAATAAGGAATTTATCCATTGGGTTGCGAATTTTACAGTAACTGATAATGGCCTGTACAAGCTGATCCTGTGGCCTCGGTTCAATGCTGGCATCAATCACATACAGCCGTCCTTTGTGCTTGGCCAGCGTAACGATGGCTGAATGATCTGCTTCACGATCCATGATGCCGACACTCGGATCGCAAGCCGAGATAAACATAAAGTCATCTCCAAAGGAGGACAGAAGTTGCGCTTCACTCTTACCATCAGCATCCCAATAATGGAATTTATCCGGGTCATAGCGCGAGTCTTTGGTGTTGACCGGATCATTTTGTTTCTCGGAATCGAAACTGTAAGAGCCTTCAATTTCTCTTATTTTCATCAGGATATAATAACTTTCCATTTCCGGCCAAAGGACTTTCGTACCTTCAAGCATGGCTTCTTTGTTGGCGTTAAAAAAAGCATCCGCTGCCTTTAACCCATATTCTTCTTGATATAATTCTCCCCGGTTAAAAAGAATGTTGCTCCATGTTTGCCACAGATCTGTACGCTCGGAAAATTTGATGACAGCCCTATAAACATCACTCTCGAAATCAGGACGTATTGTTTTATCCGTCAGTTTTGCCAATAAAGAATCCGGATGAATAAGGGTGCCGACCGCGACCGTATTAAATATTTTTGCTCCGCCCTTAAGGATCGTTGAATTAAACCAGTCCGAAACCTTTTCTCTGGACTGTGCGCTATAAGTATTTTTGTCGCCATCGACGTCATCGAGAATAAAAAGTGTAGGCCTATCCTCATGATGCTTCAATCCACGGGTGTCCTGTTCCCACCCGTAGGCTGCAATAGCAATATCATTCTCTGTGATGATCTCCTGCTGTGTCCATTTGGTTTGAACGTTCTCTCTTTTAGTAAACACTTCAGGGAAATCTTGTTTTAATCTCTCATTGGATTGCAAAGAAACTTTTATTTCAGACAAAAGTTTCTGCGCTTGATTGGCTGTTGCTGAGAGAATGAATATAAATTTCTCCTTCTCATAGCAAATTGACCACATCACATAAAAGAGAGTTACGATTGTGCTCTTGGCATGGCCACGAGGAGCAGCAAAAGCAAACATTAAACGTCTCATGGTGATCCTCCTCGGTTATTTGTCAGTTCTCTTTTACCATTTGAATTCTTTAGAAACACCAACGATAAAGTTGCGTCCCGGCGCATATAAACCGGCGAGATGTTCCCGGTAAGGTTTGTCAAAAATATTCTCAACGCCAAAACTAAACTTTACATCTTTAACCCCGGGAATAGCCATCGAGGTTTTCAAGTCCCAGACGCCATAGCCGGACGTGTCAGAGGTTGTTCCTGCGGGTCTATCTTGTTTATCCACCAAACGTCCATAGAAAGAACTGTAGAACGTTTTGGAAGGATTTTCATATCGTAACCCTAAGTCCAGTTCATCGGGCGAAACAGAGGTCAGAAACTCATTTGTCTCCGTATTCTCTCCCCGGCGAATTTCGAGCGCGGCAAAGGTTGAAAACCCTCCCCCTAAATCAAAATCTAAAGAGTTCTCAACTCCCCAAATCTTGACTTTGCTGACATTCTGGGCACTGGTTGTGGTGGCGCCTACAGTCGTTTCGATAAAATCTTTAGCGTGGATCAAATAATAAGCCGTTTCATAACTCAACCGGCCCCATTTTCCTCTTGCCCCAACTTCAAAATTCTGACTCTTTTCAGGAATCAAATTAGGATTCGCCACAAAAAGATTCCCCGGAAAATGCGTTCCCGTTTGATAAAGCTCGGTAAGCCGCGGGGCCCTGAATCCCAGTCCATAGTTCGTGAAGAAATTCAACTCGTCCATAAGTTTATAGACGGCCGCTATCTTGGGGCTGACGTGATCATCGGAGTTTTTTGGGCTCCCAGCGGATTCGGATTCAAAGCTGTCCAAGCGCACACCGGGAATAATGTCCAAAAGGTCATCAAAGAAACTCAATTCATCCTGAATATAAACAGCCTCGCCGATGAAGGTGCCGTCGGGAAAACTGCCGATATCTCCGCCGGTTGTTGCCGTTACCCGGTTGGCGTCGACAATATCTTTATAATATTCGATACCGTAAGTTAATTGATTCGGAATCGCGGCCACCTCGAACGTATTGCTGTTTTTCAATTCGAGGCCGAAGGTGCCCATGTCGTTGTCATCGATTTGTTTTGCACCTGTCAATTTATCTTGCCGGACTTCCGTCACATGGTAATAAATGTTGGCGTCAAAATCTTCCAACAAACTATCTTCCTGCTTATTCACAAAGCCCAGTTTCATTAATTCCTTTTCTGTGACACGATCCCTCAGAAGATTGGAACTGGAAAGACCGGCCGCCGGATTTCCCGGAACCGTTGCATCTTCTCTGTACTTGTCATAAGAAAATACCAAATCGCTCGAATCCGTCGGGTGATAAATCAATTTGGCCAAACCCTCGCCGCCTTGTTGTCCGGAATTGGTCAACTTTGTGGCGTTGCTTAAGGCGACAACCTTGTCACTGTCCCAATGGCTAAAGTTAACCAAGTATTCAAACTTTTCATGCGGGATACCGAAAACACTCATGGATTCCCGGTAATCTTGATTGACTGAAGCATAGTTAAATTTCGTGCGTATCCCGAATTTCTCATCCTTGTCCAACAGATCGGTCGGGTTCTTGGTTGTGATATTGACAACACCGCCGATGGCGTCAGAACCATAAAGCGCCGAAGCGCCGCCTTTGAGGATCTCGATCTTCTCAATTTCATCGATATCCATAAAAAGCCTTCCCACATGACCGGAAAGAAAGTTCGTGCGAGCTCCGTCCTGCCGTATTTGAACCCGGGCGCCACCCAGACCGCGGATATTAATATCCTCGCCGACAGCCCTTGGCCCACCGTCGATCTCAACGCCGGGACCTTCTCTTAGAATATCCCCTATGTCCCGGGCCATACTTTTCTCAATATCATCGGAGTTCACAACACTGACGGATTGTGGAGAAGTCAAAATGTCTTTCTCCGTTTTCGTGCCGATGACAACAACCCTGTCCAGCTTGTACCTGTCTTTCTTCGTCTGCGCTTCTTCTGCGGCGGCAAATTGCACACTGCCGATCAGGCATACGAAGGCCATGAAGATAACTTTTCCAAATACATTCATTTGACCTTTCCTCTCTTTTCCCTCTTATTCCCCTCTGTTCGCACAGCTTAGGTTTCAGAAATTTATTTCAACTTGAGCGCCACGGACGTGGTAGCTTATGTAAACCTTTTCTTCTCCGTTTTCTGAATCTGCACAACTTTTGAGTGATAAACAGTGACCACCACTTCCCCATGCCGCAATTGCTGAACGGCCTCAATAATCTCCTTCAAAATTTTGGGATCAATTTCTGTCTGTTCTTCGCCTTTGATCATTGCACCCTGCCCCGCGATGTCGCCAGTTCGAATTTGACGGGAATTTCAATTTCGCTATCAACGGATACTCCAAAAAGTTTCGCTGGTTCAAATTTCCATTTCTTGACGGCTTTAACGGCGGCTGAATCCAAGATGCCGTATCCTGAAGATCGGGCGACCCCAACATCATCCGGCAACCCACTTTTATTAACCGCGATAATCAAAGTCACCTCGCCCTCATATCCTCTTTGAAGAGCCACGTAAGGATACGTTGGAGCAGGATTGTAATAAGTCAGCGGTCTGGCCTTAATCAACGCCCCCTGTTTGCTGTTTTCCGCACCCGCCTGATCTGCTTTTTGTTCCTTTTCCTGTAGCGTCTGCTGTTTCATGACAGGCTCTTTCGTTTTAACGATCTTGGTTTGTTCCACATGGACTTTTTCTTCTAACAGAAGAGCCTCTTTGACAACCGGCATCTCCTCTATTTTCTTAACATCGGGAGTGTCGACGCGAACGGCTTTTTCTTCTACAACGACTTTCTTGGGAACTTCTTTTTCTAACCCTCCGGCGATCAAATTGACCTCAAGCGCCGAAAGCGCAGGCATGACATCAAATCTGGCCTGCACATAAGGAATTTTTAAGAAAATGACCGAGTGAATAATGAGCGCGCCAACGATGCCAAGTTTCAGCTCACTATTTAACGGGCTCTGCTCTTGTCTCAATAAAAACCTTTCCAATTCCGATTCCTTTCGCAATGCCTAAAACACAAATCACCTCGCCATATGGAGCGTCCTTATCGCCGTAAATGTAGAGGTTAAAATCTTTCTTATCCGAAGCTCCATATAAAACCTGAAGTTGATTCTTAATATCCGATTTCTCGGTTAATTTCCCATCCACGTACAACAATCCTTCTTTGCTAATACTGACATCGTGATGGTCAGCCTTTTCTTGAATCGCTGTCGTTGATTGCGGCAAATTCAGATGAATACCTTTGTGAACCGACATCGATAAGAACGAGTAAATGAAATAAACAAGGATCAGAAAAAACGAGACGATCAACGGTACCATCTCGATCCGGGCTTTTTTGATCTCTGCTTCTTTGAGTCTCATACCTTTGTCATCCTCAGTGCTTCTGGCAATTTTTCGATGATCATTTCCAAGACAGAACAAACACTTTCCAGTTCAGCCACCGCACGCTGATATTGCGATTGAAAGATGTTGTAGGGGAAAAGCGTCCCCAATGCGATGATTAATCCAAAAGCTGTTGTGATCAACGCCTCCGAAATCCCTTTGGTCACGGCCGTGGGGTCGCTTATTCCCTGCAATCCCAAGGCATCAAAAGAGGAAATGATCCCGCTCACCGTCCCCAAAATTCCCAAAAGCGGGGCTGCCGTAATAGCCGTATCCAGGACGGTCAAGAATTTCTTCATGCGGCGCAGTTCATTGTAGGACTGCGTCTCAAGCGCTCTGGCCAAAGAATGATTCCGATGTAACAAGCCGACTAAAAGAACACGGATCACAAAATCCCCCTTGGATTTCTGGGCGATCCTTTCGGCCTCTTCAAAATTTCCTTTCTCGACGTTGGATAAAATCTTTTGCCTATCGTGAAATTTTTGTCTTAAAGATTCGCGCCAGAAAAAAATCGCCCTTTCGATAATAAAAGTAACTGCAAGGAATGATAAAAGTAACAGAGGCCACATGACAATCCCGCCCCGTGCAAACAAAGTTAACATCGCTTGAATCCTTTCTTGAGGCCCGTGTTTTCCATGCACGGGCCGAAAATCGCGAGGCAGAGGCCTCGGGAGTTATGTTCTTTTTAGACGTGCGCCAGAAATGACTGCAACAATAACCAAGCCCACGATAGCCAGCATTGCAATGACAATACTGATGTTTTCCCTGACCTTCTCTTTGACCTTATTAAAATCAAGTTTCTCTTTTTCCAACTGAATTCCTTCTTTCTTCTCGGAGGGGTTCGCCAGCCGGGCTGAATTAATCTGCTCCAGATAATCCTTTTTCAATTCTGAATTAAGCTTTTGGCTGATCATTTCTCTTAATTTGGCGTTGTTGCAGACAAAGACGCTGCATCCAGCTTTATGATCTTTGACAAGCTGGGCGTGCAAAGCCGCAATGTCTTTGACAACTTGTTCTCCCGGCTGCCAATAACCTTTGCGAACAACCTCCAGCATGACGGCGGTGATTTCCTGAAGAGCGTAGGGGTTCTTTTCTCTAAAGAATTTCTCCACGCCCAATTGATATTTATCTTTGACGTAAACTTCATACAACCCATCCCATAACTCCTCGTCGATAACCTTGGGTTTCATCACATCCCAGCCATAAGTGTCCCGGATAGTCTCGGCAAAAACCTCCGCTGAGGAGGCCCCGCCCTTTTGCAAATCAGCGATGTATTTTGGATTGAGCATGGTCGTGCGGGCCTCGACCCAGATGGCTTCTTTGGCTGACTGAATGACGGGGCGATTTTTATTTCTTAGGTCACTAAAGTACGCCGCAGGATCATTACCCGTCACATAATGAATGGCGTTATTCAAACCACCCATAAATTCATACACGTGATCAAGCGATAAAGGCCCCCAAGTATTCGCTGATCGAGGTTGTACAAGAGTGTCAGTGTTTTGAATCGCCGCTTCAAACATGCCGGGTTTAAACTCCGACCAGTGGCCTTTGTCGTACATGGCGCCCATATTCTGCAGATACTGCCGGGCGACTTCTTCTTCCTTTTCCCAGCTATCGCCCTTTTCCACCATTTCCATGATGGCGGTTCCATAATTACCATTAGCGCCGCCGAACACCCGGATATTCGCCAACTCCCGCGCTTCCTCCGGCGAAACGCCTTTTTCCTTCATGACTTTTTCGGCCAGCAAAGTCCCTTCCTTCGCGTAGTTTTCATATTCGCCGTTGTCTTTGGCATTAGCGGCCAGTTGAACGGCTTTATTGATTAAATAAATCCTTGAAGCGGCCAGATCACGAAACTGCCCGGATGTCTGTACGATCACATCGATCCTTGGGCGCTTCAATTCTTCTATGGGAATTAATCTCACGTCGTAAACCGACCCCCGGGCATTGCGGACGGGTTCCACACCCAGAAGATAAAATATCTCCGCAATCGTCGTTCCCTGCTCGCGGACAAATTCACTGCTCCAAAGCGTGAAGGCTACCTTCTTGGGATAAACTCCAGTTTCTTTTTGTTTGATCTCGATCAACTGTTGAGCCAGTTTGACGCCGACTTTCCAGGCCTCTTCGGTCGGTGTTTTCTCGGCATCAATGCCATAGGTATTTCGCCCTGCCGGAATGGAATTGGGGTTAACAATCGGATCGCCTCCCGAAGCAGGGGCTGTGTAGCCGCCGGATAAGGCGTTTACAATCGTATTCATCTCGATGTGTGGAGAAGTTTCAACGGCGGTGTAATAATCTTTAAGAGATAGAAGCGTCGATTTATAAAGCTGGTAGGCGGCATCAAATTTCTGTTGATTAAGCGGCGTGAGCGCCTTTTCGTGATGGTGATCGTGGTCTTCATGGCCGTGTTCCTCGTGCGCCTCGCCATGCGTGTGATCCTCCTCTGCTCCATGCTCATGTTCGTGAATGCCATGATCGTGGCTGTGGGCATGTCCCTCCTGAGAATGGGCGAGCGCCAAGTGTCCCAGATTTTCCAAATCCAAAAAATATTCCGGTGAGACATGCTGAAACAAAATTTCATCAATGATATCAAAGGCATGATCGCGGTAATAATCCTCAAGTTCGTGCTCCGCCAACTCTTCCGGCGCAATTTTGCGACCTTGCGCCGTGTCCATCTCTTCAAGAGCGTGGGCGAGATAATCCACCGCGATCAGCCGGACGGTTTCATAAATGTGATCGTCTTTGTACCGCTCGCCCAAGGTGTAAAGGCCGCGGGTGATTTTCTGGTTGGTTAAAGAATGCACATAGTGGCAGATCTTGTCTATCGTTTCATCGGAGACTTGCGGCTCTTTCTCAAGATTATCCAGCCCCAGATCTTTATGTATATCTGTTTTCAATGCCAACTCTCTGATCGTCTCTCGGTATTCTTCTTTGAGAGCTTCGTCTTGAATATCTTTAAAGCCGTGTGTTTTTTCATGAAGAACAGCCAGATCGGAATAGAGTCCGGCTTCGGTAAAAGGCGGCGTTATGTGCGTCATCATCGTCGCATAACTTCGCCGCTTGGCGATCAACGCCTCGCCGATATTGCTGATCGAGTAAAGATAAAAATGCGGAATGCCGCTTAGCAAAGCATCCGGCCAGTCATATTCCGAAAGCGCATTTTGCTTCCACGGGGTGAACTCCACACTGCCATGCGTCCCGAAATGAATGAACGCATCCGCCTCAAATCCCCGCAACCCCCAAATATAAGCGGCAAGATAAGGATACGGCGGCGCTTTCTTAACGCCGTGAACGAGTTTGTATTCATCGTCGCCGTAACCGGCCATCGGAACCGGGATAAGAACGACATTCCCAAATTGAACGCGGGCGACGGAGATGTACGACCGGCCGTCCTTTTCTACCGTCATATACTCACCCAACGGCTGGCCATAGTCCCGTTCGACATCCGCAACCATCTCCGGCTGTAAATATTTCTTCATCCATTCGAGAAATTGATCCTTCTCGATAAGCACAGGATCACCATTTTTAATATAGTCCTCAAACGCTCCCTTGGCATACGGCCCCAAGATCCGGCCTTCATTTTGTATCCGTTTCAATAAAGCATCTTCATTTTCAGGCAACTCGCCGGTAGCGTATCCTTCCTCTTTCAACCGTCTTAAAACATTCAAAAGCGAAGGCGCGATCTCCAGCCCTTCAGCAACCATCGCATTCTCACCGGCCCCTTTATAATAATAAATGGCGACTTTCTTCTCGGCGTTGGACAATTGCTTTAAGCGAAGCCACCGCTCAATCAAATTGCCGAAAACCTCAAGCCGATTAGGCAGAACTTTAAAAACTTTCAGGCCTTTGTCATTGGTGAATTGGGCGGCAATCGCATAAGGATAAACCCCGCCGTCAACTTCCGGCATGACCACACTCTGGCTTAACATCCCGCCGTCCATGCCGCGTTGATCCTTGAGCCATTTGTCGTATTCCTCAAACACAACCAGAGGAGCAAGCATTGGAACGTTTTGTTTCTTAAGCCATTCCACACTTTCATCTGAAGCCAAGCGACCGTGAGGGATCAAAACCACCAAAGACGGATTAATTTGTTTCAAGAACTCAACGCGCTTGCTTACCCCAAAAACCGGATAAACGTTAAGACCTCTTCTTTTAAAATCGTCGATAAGCGGCTCGTATAACCCCTTAGCCTCGTTTCTATCCAAAATGCTTGTCACAAAGGCGATCCTCGGAGCGCTTTCTCTGTAATATCCCTTATCCTTATAAAATTTTTGATATTCGTCGTAGGTGACAAACGTGTCCTCTTCGCCCAAATAGAAAAGGCCTTCTTTGGGATAAATCTTCGGGTTGTCGACTTGACGGGAGAAAAACATCTTGTGATCAAAGATTCGCCGGGAATAATTAAGTAAAGCCCGCAGATTCTTCTGGCCACCATTCTCAAGATAACTTTTGACATGCTCTAAATCTTTGCCGGTTAGATTGCCAAAATCAACGTCGCCTTGAATCAATCCCAACATGTACAATTTAGTTCCGCCCTTGCCCGCTTCCTTAATTTCTTCAACCTGCCCTTTACTCAGGTTAATGGCATGAGCAAAGAAATAAATGGCATCATATTTTTTAAGCTTCAAATCCTTGTCGTTCTTAAAGTCAATCCGATGAACACGAACAAAAGGATTGTCGTTAACTTCCAAAATGTGAGCAAATTGATGGTCGGCAAAATTGACAAACCCCACATACGTCGGGGATATATATTTAGAGTAAAGCGCCCCTATGCCACCGATTAAAATTACCGCAATAAAGATGAACTTGTTTCTAAATGAATGTTTCACTTCTTGTTTACCTTTCTGTATTAATGAAGTAGATACGAATTATTCCGGGACGTAAATAATCTGCCCGTCGTCCAGTTCATAGGCCGTTCCGACCCGACGGCCTTTACCCTCGGTTGTTTTGCCCGAAGCCTTGTAACGCTGTATCTCCTTGTCCTTCTTGATAATAATTTCCATATCTTCTTTGCCGGGATTCTTGACAATCGTCATATCTTCTTTTGTAAAAAGCTCCGTCATCTGCAGTCGAGTCACCGCCGCCACCATCAAAGCCACTGCAAAGACCATCGCCAGATCAAACAAATTTGCCATGCCGGATAATGGATCATCATCAGATTCGCTTAAGCTTCGGTAATAAGACCGCCTTCTCATCTAACCTTCCTTCCGCGCCAAGTTGAATATGTACTGCAAATTATTGATGTCCTCGACAAACCAGCGCTTTTTGACCAAATGAGTCACAAAACCAATCGCCCCGCAGAAAATTCCGACAACGGTTGTTGAAAAAGCGACCTGCATGTTAATCGCCATCGTGCCGATATCACCGGATGCCAGCCCAACCAAGGCAGGCCCCAAAGGAATCAGTGTTCCCATCAACCCCAGCATCGGCCCGATACGAATGAGGATTTTGGAAGCCTCCAGCTCTTTTTCGCCCTTCACTTCAAAGTCAGCCAAAATTTTCTCAACGTGAACAGGATGCCATTTCAATGTTACGGCCTCCTTCAAACAGGCCATGAACCGGCGATTGCCATTTATGCTCTCTGGAAATTGGAACTCTGGAATATTTTTATCCCTTAAATCGGATAAGACCTGGCCGATATCCCTTTTGAACTTCAACCGTTCCATGTAAACGCCGTAAAATCCGCCCAGCATAAAAAGCGACCAGACAAAAGCTACGACCAAAAGGACAACGACCGGCATAAGAAAAGCCATTGCGATCCAGTAAAGAATATTCGTTAAGAAACTCATGTAATTTTTCCTTTCTCCTCAAGATGCATTTGCCATAAGAAACCAGTTCCCACCAGTCCGAGCATGAACAAAAAGGTCGCTAATGTCTGTCCGAAATAAATCTTAAAATGGCTTTCGCCGATATTCATTCCAACGATGATCAACGGCAGAAACATGGCCAGAAGAATCTGTAAGAACGCGAGTATGATCTTGGACTCTATTTTCCACTCCCAGACTCTCTCAAGTTTGTTTAAAACAGCTACGCTTAGACCCAAAATGACAAAAAGACTGCCAGCAAATCCCAATGCGATCCAGACAAAATGAATCCCTTCAATCCCGTGGAAAAGATACATCTGAATCAAAGAAAGCCCCGCTAGGAAGACTCCCGAAGGAAGTAAGGCTAAATAATGAATCCGCATACGATTCTGACCGTTGTAATGGTTCTTAATCAGAAGAAGGCTGATCAGCATCGCCGCCATAGATTCAAACACCTGAAAAGTACACACCATCGATAAAACATTAAAATCGGAGAGACCTCGGTCGACCGCCTGAATGTTTATTTTGGTCAGTATGGGGAAAAGTATAAAAGCCGCCGCTGAAATAAAAGCACAGCAAATCAACTGATACCTTCTCTTATTTATGAGAGAGATATTGTTGACGGTATGCAACCCGCCGAATAGAAAAAGAATTCCCAAAAACAACCACATAAGATTTATTTCCCTGAACCCCAAACCTTTTTGTATTCCGTGATCATCTCTTCATAGGTAATAAGATCGATTTCTTTGGAGCGTGGGCACATTTCACAAGGATACCAAAGTCATCTTGCCTGACTTTCTGTTAGAAATTGTTCGCCATGAAAAATATCCCCGAATACGACTCCTGCTTCGCGCATATTCACCTCCCTGCCCCGCCCAGAGCGGGGCAAAAATAAAAAACGCCCATATCTCAATTTGACATGGGCGCCGAATGCTTCGATTGCAGGCCGCTTACCTCAACATCCTAAAGATGTTTACTCCGAATTTTCATTGATAACGATGTTCTCCCAGCGGTTCTTATGTTTCTTATCTTCCGGATTCTCATAATCCGGATTTTCAAGGTCATTGAATTTGTACGCCTCTTTTAAAGGCAATGTTATCGTTACCCTGTCGATCTCTTCGCCGCTAAAATCATGCCGTATGGCCTGAAACCGAATTTTTCCGTTCTTAATAAAGATACGACAATCTTGGGCCTGCAATGAAACATGTGCCATTCATTTCCCCCTCAAGCCTAAAATAAGAAAAGCCCATTTCAATTGTTACTTTGAAACGGGCTCAGGATGCGAGATCGCTTGCCTCTAAAAACAAATTCGATATTCAGAAATCTGATTACTGCTTTTTGGGCGCGGGAATATTCTCCTTGTTCGCGCTAAAAAACGGGTTGTTGTCACCACCCGGAAGTTCGGCAAAACAGCTAACACAATCGGAATACATCTCTTTGTAACCGATCAGACAAATTCTCTTTGTCCTGGGGCACTTCAGCTCGTATCCCTGTTTTGTTTTAATCAAGAGAAGTTTGCCCGCGTCAGACCTGACTTCAACGACCTTCTCGCCATTTCGTTCTACAGTTTTCTCGATCATTTCTAGGCTAAGAATAATTTTCCTTTTAACATCATGCTCACGAAAACCTTTTCAACTTTGCTTCACTAAAAAAGCCCTCATCCTTTCGGATTGGGGGCTCTGGATGCGGGATCGCCGGACCTCTTTATGTGAGTCTCGAAATAAGTCATCAAATAGCGTATTTAGACTACTAAATTAGCAAATCACATTTATTTGTCAAGAAATATTTTCATGGATAACATATCGCTTCAAAAGATATATTGATATACCGTCGGGAATACGCGCATCGCAAGAAATAAAGTATTCTGATACCGACAAGGCACGTCAATAAATATAGGTTGCAGATTGTCTTAGTTATAATAAAGAGCCGCCTTTTAAAGCACAAACACCTGTCAAGAAATAAGCGCTTCTATTTTTTCAATCCTCGCCACAAGAGCCCCTCTTGCCCAAGGGAATTCGGCCTTAACCAGATCGGCCATCGCTCCTTCTAACTGAATCTCGCCCCTGCCCGAAATTCTATACCCTTGTCCCTTTTTCCCTTCCGTCCTGTGAACCTCACCTGATGCGATCAACAATTGAATGCGCGAGTCCTTTTTCAAATTATTCTCGGTCTGGATGTATTTACCTGCCGGGAGGACAATAACGCCATCCCGAATGCCAATCTTTCGCAACCGATAACCCCAAGCCGCAACCGTATGAGGGCCAATCTCGGATGAAGTCGTGATAGAAACCCATTCGGTTTTCTCGATCACTTCTTTGCATTGCTCATCCAATTCCATAATCATGCGGCTCCGTTTCCTACATCCTGCGGTGATTCTTTTACAAATCCTTTCTTCTGCAAGATGGCATAAATTTCCTTACAACTTCGCGCCAATGTATGGACATCTCCCAAACTCGGGGTTTCTCCGCGTTTTAACCGGCTCTCCCAATCAGATAAATCAATATCCAGAAATTCAAGCAGCTTCTCCGGGCATTCATCGCACCGGCCTTCACAGTTTCCATCAAAGGAGAGATTAAACGGGATCTTTTCCCGTGCTTCTCTGATCAAATTCTCCATCGCTGTTTTTACGTCCGGTTTCATGGATTCTACCCTTACGTTTCTTTTTGGCCCTTAATTTCAACAATAGCGGATCCTCTTCTTTTCTGAACGGAAACTCAAATCCCTTTAAGACGCACCCCAACCCTCCGGGAAAACACACCGCTTTCCTCCGTCGGCAGAAATCGTCTTCTCTTCGGTGTTTGCAGTCCCACATTCTTCTTCCTATGCTTATCCCTCTAACTAATGCGAATGCCCTTGGCAACAAGTCTTGTACTTGTGCTCCGGCAAGGCATCCATTTTGCCAAAAACCTTCTGGCGCTCTTCATCGGAGATAAACCGATCAATCGCCGGGTAAAGAATATTTTCCTCTTTATGGTTATGCTGTTTGAGAACGTCCCACAATAATTGCTCCTCTTGATCGCTTTCCGGATCCTGACGCTGCACTTTCTTGTGCACTTCCTCCAGAAGCGCCTTAATTTGGCAATGCTCCTGCCTCATCACCTCGGTCGGCCCGCCGTTCTTCATGCCGGTTTTTTCTTCGAACAGCGGAAATAAAATCTCCTCCTCCCAAACGATATGGCGCTGTAACCCAAACTTGAATTTCTTAAAGTTTTCCTTGGCCTCCGCGTAATTCTTCCTTTTCAGGGATTGAAAATTCTTGAAATACTCATCCAAGTGATCATGATCTTCAGTGTAAAAAGGCGCTATTCTTTTCTCGTTCATCGTATTGCCTCCATGAGCTAATTTCTTCTTGCACAATGTTAAACATGTATCTAGAATACATGTTTGTATGATACCATGAGGCGTTTTAAAAACAAGGAAAAAAAATGCGGTTGACCAATTTCTGTGATTATTCTTTGCGAGTGCTTATTTTTCTGGGGATGAAAAACGAGCTGTCTTCCGTCGCTGAGATCAGCGAAGCTTACGGGCTCTCCAAGAATCACATTGTGAAAGTCGTCCACAATCTGTCCAAGCTCGGCTATATTCACTCATTTCAAGGCAGGAAAGGCGGGATAGAGCTGGCCGTACGGCCCGAGGAAATCAATCTGGGGAAAATAATTAAGCAAATAGAACCGGATTTTGACCTGGTTGAATGTTTTAATGAGGTAAGAAATGGTTGCAACATCTCCCCGGCCTGCCGTCTCAAAGGATTTCTTTTTCAAGCCAAGAAGGCGTTTCTTGACTCATTGGGGAAATACAGTCTTGCCGATATTATCAAAAATAGAGGCGCTCTGGTTCAGTTGGTCTCCTAAAACGTCACGACCTTATCGCTCTCCTTCACAATCTCATACAAGTCCTTCATACTGGAAAGCGGGCAGAGATTCGATTCTTTCTGCTCGCGTGATTTGATGCACGTGCCGCAAGCCAGAATCTTGCCGCCAGCCTGAAGAAATTTCTCCGCCTGTTCAATCGTGTTGAACTTATCCGTGCTGATCGATTGATACTCGACTCCTTTGCCGGTCAGGAATACCTTCACTTCATCTTTCTGCCCAAGGCAGAAGTTCGCATACCGAAGCGCATTCCAGCACGTTTCGGCGTCATAGCTTGAAATAACCACGCCTATTTTCATGATCCATCCTCCTAAATTAAACCAATACTTAACGCGACACCGAGTAGGATCAGCATCGTTCCCACCACTATCTGCACGACCCGCAATGTCAGTTTCTTCAATAGCTCTTTTCCAAAAAAAGCCCCGACGAAAGCAGAAATGGTCGCCGCAAATACCAGTCCGCCCAAATCGGTAAATATTGTCGAATAGACGGGATAAAGCCCGATACCATAAACAATCAATCTGGCAAAGTCCACCACTACCGCTATGACGACATTCGTTCCTATAAATTCTTCTTTTGTGAGCCCTGCCTTAATAAGAAACATTGAACGAAATGCTCCCTGATTACCGGACAACCCGCCAAAGAATCCAGATAGCAGCCCTCCGATGGCTATGTATTTCTGGCTCACTATATGTTCCCTAATACAACATCGAGCAAAAGTTGCCCGGATAAAGAACAAGTTCGTAGCGTGATACCTAGAGTGGTGAATCAAAGAATTATGTTAATGACGCTCTGTGGGTCAAAATATTTGCCCAAGTCAACATGGACTCCGCCCAATTGGCATCCATCTGGACATTATGACTTAGCACCTCGAAATCTTTTTTAAACCATTCATAGGTAGGCATAAACCGATCTGATTTCGGAGCTAATTCCAAGGCTTTAACAAATCCTTCCGTCTCAGCTAAAAATTGATCCACCCTTGCTCTGCGACCTTCCATAGACCAGCGGCATAGACGACCTAAATTTACGGCAATATTCAAAGTTAGTTCTTTAGCATTCATGATTTACCCCTGTAATAACGACCGCGTGATCAATTCAACCTGCTGTCGAACATTAGGATCCAATACTTCCCGGCTGGCGTTTTGCGTCGGCCGTAAATTTATCATGGAATCAAAATCCATTTCATCCGTCTCCAAATCCAAACCTGCTCCCCAAAGATCTTCCTGCTTGCTCCCATCTTTTAAGAGAAGCTGTTCCCCGTCCACATGCTTTTCTCCGCCAGCAGACAATATTCTGCGCCGGACATCCACAACGACTTTGACGTAGCCCTTTAAATCCTCTGCGGCTTGCTTAAGAGTTTCTGAATTAATTTTACTGCGAATGATTATTAGCATATTTTGTCTCGATTAGGTCAGGCACTTCTTCTGATACTTACGTAATGTACCCAATAAATCTACTACGTCCCCTTGGCAAGAAGAACATGAAAAATCAAGCGGACCGATTCCAATTTTAACACCAACCAAATCACAATATTCTTGAATATCCTTCAGGAAAGCACTTAATGCCTCACTTTTATGCTTACCTAATGTTTTCCCTCTTCTAATGCTTGCTTGATCAAGATGGCCGATCAATTTATTTCTAGGCTTTTGTGTATGCTTCTTATATTTAAGCAATGATTTAGCTGTATTCTTAATCTGCTTATCTAAAAATCCAAGCTGGTCCAATTGAATATTAATATGATCGACAGTTAAATTCTTATAAATAATTTTCTTAATCGTGGTTGTTGCCGGATCCATCAGAATATTACATCGTAGATACCAATCTCTTATCATCATATCTTGAATTTCTTTAAAGAAGACCGGGGCAATCTTTCTTATCAAATCTATATTCCCCTGATCAGAAGCAAATAATGCTGTGTAAGTATTATAGGCTCTGCGCAAATCAATACAATATTCTCGAAAAAGCTTGAAGTCTTTTATAATTTCTCTTTTTGTCATTTCTAAACGTCCAACAATTTATATACAAAATCTCCCATTTATTAAAATATTAGCGGTCTATTTTTCATTAATTTTAATTGCTTGCGCAGTACAAGTTATACTTTCCCAACAGTTATACGTGGTAGTCGTTCCTCTCGGATACTCACACTGAATATTCATTAATGCATTGGCTCCCATCTCGTAAGCCCAATACTTAGCCTGATTAATTGCATCTGTTTTTGTTGCCGCTGGGTCCCAAGTTTTATTTTTACATGAAATGCCTTCGACAACATTGAGGATTGTATATTGTTTATTAAATAATTGGCTTTCATTATAAATAGGCATGGATAGCACCTCTCTTCGAGTTTCAATAGGAAGTGCGGTCATCTTTTGGACAGGAACAAGAGGACCCACACAGCCTGCAGAAAAAATGGATGCCATTAGAATTAGAAGCAGTTTCATTATTCCTCCTAAAAAAATTCTCAATTCAGTCGAACTTCTCATTTAACTGCGCCAAGTATTCGTTAAAACGCACTATTTTCATTTAACTGCCATTTCTAAATGCCGTTATCAGTTCGAACATCGACCCAAAAATCAGTTAAATAAGAATATGCAAAAATGCAGATAAACAGATACATTTCGAGCCAATTTTTCGGGCATTTGGCTCGATTATATTTAACAGCTGGATCAGTGAATCAAATAGCATAAATTACGCAGAAGTTAATCACCTAACTATTTGACACTGCGACAGATAGAAAAAGACCACAACTGCTTTTAGCAATTGTGGCCTTGCCATCTTGAATCGCATTTCGTGGTCGAAAAAAATGGGGTGAGTGACGGGATTTGAACCCGCGGCCTGAAGATCCACAATCTTCCGCTCTAACCAGCTGAGCTACACCCACCATGCTACATCTATTATTTCTTTAGGAAAGCATGGTTGGTAGTCCCAAACTTCCACCTTGCTTTTATCTAGAAAAGTTGGGACACCCACCATAAAATTTCAAGACACGCATTTTACCAAAAAACCTTTGAAAGACAAGCCTTCTGTCAGGGAGCCGGTTGCGGGTCCGCGGCGGGAAGAGTTTCGGAGTTCGGCCCGTTTTGCACAACATTACCGCTCATACCGATCTTGTCGCAGTTAAAATCGTTCATCTTGGTCTGACAGCTGAACTTGATGCCGATCTCAACACCCGACGATTCCAACGCATTCGCCAAAAATCCTTCCAGCGACGATTCACTTGAGCCCTTGGTCTTGATCCCGGACACGAAGCGGCCGACATTGATCGTCCCCTTGACCAGCATATCATTATTGACCGACTTAAAATGCGCGGAAAAACTGCTGTTACCCGACGGGTCAACCACCTTGGCTACGGCATCCATATTAAGCGCGACAAAATTCGCCATCCCACGCGCTTCGGCGCGCTGACCGGCAAAAGGCGCATTCTCGCTCAAGACCACCGCCGAGAGGTCGAACTTCGTTTTCATATTCTTCGGCGGGAGTGTGAGCTCCATCGCTTTAAGATTGATCTGGCCGATCTCAAAATCCGAATTATGCGGCTGGTCAATAACTTTAACGCGGCCGTTGCTGACTTCCAGGTAATCAATAATGATGCCTTGCGAAGACTTGGCGGGCTTGGCCGGAGCCGTCGGCACTTCCGGGGCAACAACATCGGGCGCAGCGGCAACAGCATCGGGAAGCGTTCCCCAAACGATCTTTTTATCTTTGGAATAAGTGATCAAAAAAACCGGCTCGGTCAATTTGATCTTCGCGATATTAAAGTGGTCGCCGAAAAAGATCGGAACCCCGAGATTGATCCGCAGGACCTTAGCCGTCAAGGCGTCCTTGATCTCAACACTATCAAAACGCAGCCCCAGAGGGAACAGCAGCCGCGCTTTACCGACGTGGACTTCTTTATGAAGGGCGGCAGAAAGCCGTTCTTCGATCAGAACTTTACCGTTTTTATGGATATAAATGGAAATCCCGACGAATAAAAGGACAACGGCCAAAAAAACGGTCAGAAAGATCTTTTTTAATATTTCCATATTTACAACCTAATGAGGCTTTAGAAAATACGCGCCTGGCACGAATCTTTTAATCCCTCAATGGGAGAACGTGCGCCTTTCGAAAAATACGCGCCTGGCACGAATCGAACGTGCGGCCCACAGCTTAGAAGGCTGTTGCTCTATCCAACTGAGCTACAGGCGCAATATTTTAAACCTTTTCAACAGACTTATTCACATTCTTAAAAACTGATGTCGTCGAAGCGACCATACCAGCCACATCCGCCAAGTTACTGGGGATGATCATGGTATTGTTCTTCTCAGCAAGTTTACCGAATTGCATCAAATAATTTTCGGCAACGCGCAAGTTCACGGCTTCAAGTCCGCCTTTATCGCTGATGGTCTCGGCCACAGCGCGCAAACCGGTCGCGGTCGCTTTAGCGACGCGTTCGATCTCGTAAGCTTTACCTTCCGCTTCGTTGATCCGTTTTTGCTTTTCACCTTCGGAGATCGCGATCATTTGTTGGCGGTCCCCTTCGGCACGGTTGATCATGGCCTGCTTAACACCTTCGGATTCGGCGATCACGGCACGTTTTTCACGTTCAGCGCGCATTTGTTTTTCCATCGCGTCCTTGATGCTTTGCGGCGGGATAATATTCTTAACTTCATAACGGGTCACTTTAACGCCCCACGGATCAGACGCTTTATCAACCGCTTGGACGATCGTGGAGTTCATCATTTCGCGTTCTTCGAACGTGCGGTCGAGGTCCATTTTACCGATGATACTGCGCATCGTGGTTTGCGCGATCTGCGCGGCGGCAAATTGGTAATTATTGATCCCGTAAGACGCTTTTTGCGGATCCATGACTTGCAAGTAAAGGATGCCGTCAACGGTGATAGCAATGTTGTCGCGGGTAATACAGGTTTGCGGTTCGACGTCCCAGGCCTGTTCCTTTAAGGTGTGACGATAAGCGATCACATCCACGAACGGGAACAAAAAATGCAAACCGGCTTCCAATGTGGCGTGATATTTACCCCAGCGCTGAATGATAAACGCGCTTTTTTGCGGGACCACGACAAAAGAGCTGAATGCCACGATCAGGGCAAAGATGATAAAAAGGATTAGAATAATTGACAACGGATTCATGTAAACCTCCCCTATAATTGTTGATCCTTAACTTTTCTTAACTTTGAACGTCAAATTATCTTTACTGACGATATGGACATTTTCGCCGACAGCGATCTCTTCTGCTGCGTCCGCGCTCCATAACGTTCCGTTCAATTCAACCCGGCCGCTCTTATTAGGAATGATCGTTTCTTTAACGACCGCTCTCTTCCCGATAAAGTCATCCATATCTTTGTTCGGGTTCTGGACGGCAGAAGTGTGGCCTTTAAAAAGCGTTTTAAACGTGTTGCGCACACTGATCAGAACGACCGCGGCTGAAATAATAAAAATGATCAGCTGGGCATTAAGCGAGATCGGCTTTAATAAACAGGCCAAGGCCACGATCCAGGCACCGATCCCGAAGAACATGATCACCAGCCCCGGGGCCACCAACTCGGCCAAGAGGAAGAACAGCCCGAGAATAAACCAGATCAAGGCTGGATCCATAATGTTTTGTAAACCTCCCATACATACCTCCCTTTTAAATTTCAGGAATTATACCACGGAATTAAAACAGCGTATAAATAAACGGCGCCAGGGCCGACGACTGGCCAAAAATGATCAGCAAGCTCAACAAGAACAGGATCCCGACGATCGGCACAAGCCAATAACGCTTACGTTCTCTGATAAATTCCCAAAACTCTTTAATGATCGATAACTTTGACATTGTTCGCCCTTCAGTTGATTAAGAATACTCGGTTTATTTTGATCTGTGAATTACAATTTATGCCTTATTTTGTAACCCTAAAATTGCTTGGTATACCGCTCTCGGTCAAACACGACAGAACGTGTTGGCTTCCAATATGTTTTGGCGCTCTTATCAATGCGCTCATCCAAAAGGTCTTTACGCATCAACCGTAAAACGATCCCAACAAAACCAAATAAAACATAAAAGATCACCGACAAGAGAATAAAATTCACAACTCCGCCGATGAAATGCGCACCTTTCATCCAAATCCGGTAAACCGGCTTGATAGCTTTGAGGCTCAGCGCGGTCACCAGCGCCAAAACCGCCGCGATCGCCAGCGCCGTGAATTGACCGTTGGTAAAACCGTGCTTCATCCCCGAACGGATCGCAAAAAAAGCAATGATGATCGCCAATCCGTAACCGAAGACCTTCAAATTCTTTTGTTCTTTGGGATCCATATGCTCTCAGCGAAATTCTTCAGGAACCAGGTTGACCAGGCGCGGGTTCAGCTTAACCGCTTGCTGGAACATCAGCCGCGCTTTCTGTTGATCTTGGCGTGCGGCCCATAATTCACCGAACCAAAAATACGCCTGACTTGCACCCGGATTAATTGATAATGACTTATTTAAAAAGATCTCTGCCTCATCCCATTTCCCGCGCGTCAGTGACACCTTGCCTAAAGCGGCGTACGCACCTTCGGTCTCTTGAACACGGAGACTTTGCCGCAACAGATCTTCCGCTTTAGCGTCGTCGCCCTGGCCTAATGTTAAATACGCCAAATTGATATACGCACTTGTCAGCGTCGGGCGCAGGCGGATAGCGGCCTCGAACATGTCGCGCGCTTTAAGGATGTCACCGCGGTTCTTGGCGATCAAAGCGAGATTATTGTAGCTTTCCGCGGCATCAGGGGCAAGTGCAATCGTCTTTTCTAAAGTGGTTTCCGCTTCATTTACACGACCTTGGGTCAAGTAAAAAGCGCCGAGCAGTTGATACGGGTTGGGTTTCTGTGGCGATTTGCGGATATTATCCAACAAGAGATGCTCAGGAGACCGCCAGAGCAAATTCCGGGCAAAGGCTAAACCTGCAAAAACAGCAACAACAGCACAAAGCGCCCAAACCGTTTTCCGTGACGGAAAAACTTGAAACACGGTTGCCACGATCCCTAACATGAGCCCGGCAAGCGGCAAATACATGCGGTATTCCCACATCGGCTCGCGGCCGCCTAACACTGCGGCAGGCACAAGGCACAGCAAGAACCAAAATATCCCGACGGACAAAAGCCGCCGTTTATTCCAAAGCATCAACGCGCAAGCGATCAAACCCGCAAGAATGGCCGCCGAGAAAAACATGCGCGCCTCAAAAAAACCGCGTGCGAGCGGAATATCATAATCAAAATTCTGGCCGATCGGGAACAAAGCAAGGCCTAAATACTTGACGGTGACAAACAACTGCGTCCAAACATAAGCCGGCGTCATGAGCATTCCGCTTAATTGCATCAGCGGGTTCATGATGCGGTCGGAATAAATACCCCAAGGCTCTTCCCAGATGACCATGTAAGCATTAAAAAAGAAAACCGCCCCGATGGACAAAATGATCGCATAGGCTTTCTTCCGCGAAACCGGCCACAAAGCACATTCCAGAAGGATGACCACCAACGGCAAAGAGATGATCGTTCCCTTGGCAAAGATCCCGACGATAAAACAAGCGGCTGCCGCGATATAGTAAAAGGCTTTCTTGTCCTGCCGGGCAGTTATGTAAAAGATCAAGGCCGCCAAATAAAATATCGTCGTCAGGAGTTCAGCCCTCTGCCAGACATAACTGACCGCACTGGTCGCGACAGGATGACAAAGAAAGAACAACGCGGCGATCAAAGGGATGATCTTTTTCTCGGACGGCTTAAAATGCTTTTCGGTCTGCGGAGTTTTCAAGATCCTGAGAGCGAGGACAGATAAGAGCCAGGCATTACAAATATGCAGAATAATATTCACCAGGTGATAACCGAACGGATCTTGTCCGCCGGTCACGAAATTGCCGACAAAAGTGATATAGGTTAGAAATTTCAGCCCGGCGGCGTTCCATTGCGAAAAAAGAGCGGCCGCATCTCGGGCCAGCGGATTATTGACGATGAATTCATAGTCATCGAACATGAACGGCGCTTTTAAAACCGGG
>JADLGJ010000043.1 GCA_020849375.1 Candidatus Omnitrophota bacterium | reverse complement strand
TTGAGTGGAAAGGTAATGCCTGTCGGTTAATCGACCAGACGATCCTTCCGGGGAAATTTAAGGTCATCACTTGCCGCGATGTCAAAACCTTGTGGCATGCGATCAAGACCTTGCAAGTCCGCGGCGCACCGGCGATCGGTGTGGCGGCCGGGTTTGGTGTTTTGCTCGGAATGGATCCTTTTAAAGGCGAAGACCGTAAAAAGTTTGTTGCTGAGTTTAATAAGGTTTGTGATTATGTCGGTTCTTCGCGCCCGACAGCCGTTAATTTATTCAATGTCCTGGCGGAAATGAAAGGTGTTGTTGCTCAAAATTCTAAAGCCTCGCCCAGCCAGCTCAAAGTTTTGTTGAAAAAGAGGGCTTTAGAAATTTATGAGCTCGACCGCCGCGTTTGCCGCCAGATGGGTATGAACGGCCAGAAATTTATTAAGAACGGCGGTACCTACATGACGGTTTGCAATGCCGGCGCTTTAGCAACGGTGGATTACGGAACGGCTTTAGGCGTTTTTTATGCCGCTAAGGAAAAGGGAAAGACATTTAAGGTTTTTAGCTGTGAAACCCGTCCGCTTTTGCAGGGGGCACGTTTAACGACGTGGGAATTGTTACGTGCGAAAATTGATACGACGCTCATCTGTGACAGTATGGCGGCGAGTGTCATGCGGGATAAAAAAATCGCCGGGATCTTTGCTGGGGCTGACCGCATTGCTTTGAACGGCGACACCGCCAACAAGATTGGAACTTACAGTCTTGCTGTATTAGCCAAACATCACGGTATTCCTTTTTATATCGTTGCGCCGCGTTCGACATTTGATTTGAAAGCCAAGACCGGAAAACAAATTCCTATCGAAGAACGGAGCCGTGAGGAAGTCGTGAATTTTGCCGGTACCCCGACGGCACCCCAAGATGTGAAAGTTTTTAATCCGGCGTTTGATGTCACTCCGCATGAATTGATCACTGCAACTATTACTGAACAAGGGGTTTTAACGTGGGGGCGGTGAACAAGCTTGGTGAATTTGCGCTGATCGATTGGATGCGCAAAAGTTGTTTCTGCTCCAGCGGTGTGACAAAGGGTATCGGCGACGACACGGCAGTCCTACCATTCTCAACAAAAGAAGATATGCTTTCGACAACGGACATGTCCGTTGAAGGCACGCATTTTACGAAAGGTACTCCGCCGGAACTGATCGGCCGTAAAGCCTTGGCCCGCAATTTGAGCGATATTGCCGCGATGGGCGGCACGCCGACTTACGCGGTCATTTCGTTGGGGTTGCCGAAAACGACAACAACGGCGTATGTTCAGAAGATCTATCGAGGCATTAACAAACTTGCCAAACAGTTTAATGTGAGCATTGTGGGTGGTGACACGGTTAAAAGCGATAAGCTCGTTATCAATATTGCTTTGCTCGGAAAAGTTGCAAAAGGCAAAGCGGTTTTACGTAGCGGCGCGAAACCCGGTGATCAAATTTTTGTTACGGGTCCGCTGGGAGGATCGTTTAAGTCTGGTCGTCATTTAACATTCACGCCGCGTTTAAAAGAAGCACAAATTTTGATGAAGAAATTCCATCCGGCCGCGATGATAGATATTTCCGACGGGCTGGCGGGAGATTTAGGACACATTTTAGAGGAAAGCAAGGTCGGCGCGGTTCTGGATGCTACAAAGATCCCGCTCCATCGTAACGTTGATCTGAAAGCCGGCTTGTATGACGGCGAAGATTTTGAATTGCTTTTCACAGTAAGACCGAACGACGCTGAAAAGCTAAAACAGTTTTATCGCATTGGTGCGATCGTCAAAGATAAGAACAAACTTTATCTGTGCGGCAAAAATGACCAAGTCATTTTATTGAAAACCAAGGGATTTACTCATTTCTGATGAAAGTGATCACAACACATAGCCCGTCTGAAACGCAAGCCATCGGTGAACAATTAGCCAAGCTTTGTAAAGGCGGCGAGATCATTTGTTTGTCGGGCGATCTTGGAACAGGGAAGACCACGTTCGTCAAAGGGATCGCCCGCGGCCTGAAGATCGACGAGAAAAAGGTCAACAGCCCGACCTTCGTCATTATGAATCTTTATGAGGAAGGCCGTTTGCCGCTGTACCATTTTGATTTTTACCGTTTGGAAAAACCGGAAGAGATCGGCGGTGTCGGTTATGACGAATTCCTTTACGGCAATGGCGTGGCTGTTATCGAGTGGTCGGAGCGTTTCGGGGCATTGATGCCGCCGGAAAATTTAGCGATCCACCTCGCTCACTCCGGAGACCACGACCGTGGCCTAAAGATCACCGCCCATGGAGAACGTTATAAGAAAATAGCGGAAGTCCTATGTCGCCCTTAGCGTCGGTCATTTTTATCCTGTCCTTTGTTTTTTTCGCTCCTGTTGCGTGGGCGGCGGCTCCGGTCGGCGAGACCGTCAATAATTTCTCCTTGCTCGATCATCATGGCAAATTCCACACACTGGATTATTACCGCGACCAAAAAGCGGTCGTCATCGTCGTCGGCGGTAATGGTTGTCCTATTGTCCGTAAAAGTATTCCCTATCTCAATGATTTAAAAAAACAGTTCGAAGGGCAAAGCATTTCTTTTTTGATGCTTAACTCTAACCCGCAGGATGATCATGATGCGATCGTTGAGGAGGCCAGGGATTTTGGGGTCGAATGGCCTATTCTCGATGACCGGGCACAGGTGGCGGCCGCCGCGCTTAACGTGGCCCGCACTGCAGAGGCCTTTATCATTGATCCCCGGCAGATGACCGTCGTTTATCGAGGCCCTGTTTCCGATAAGCTGGATTATGAGGCTGAGCGCCCGACGATGGGCCATGAATACCTCAAAGATCACCTCAATGCTTTCTTAAATGGTAAGACGCTTGCTGATATTGTTCCCTCGGTCAAAGGGTGTTTGGTGTCTTTACAGAAACCGCAGATGTACACCTACACCAAAGATATCGCGCCTATCCTCAGTCGGCGGTGTTTCTCTTGCCATTCCGAGGGCGGGGTCGCGCCGTGGCAAATGCGAAGTTATGAAAAGGTCAAAGGGTGGGGGCCGATGATCCGGGAAGTTGTCAGCACCAAACGGATGCCGCCATGGTTTATTGATCCGCACCATGGAGAATTTAAGGACGAACTGAACTTATTGGATGATGAGGTCCGCGCGTTAGTTTTTTGGGTTGATCAGGGCATGCCGCGCGGCAAAGGCAAAGATCCTTTGCTGACCCAGCCGATCCCTCAGCGCCAGGAATGGACGTTAGGAAAGCCGGATATTGTTTTTCAATTTGATAAAGAGCAGGTGATCCCGCCGACGGGGGTTTTGCCGATCGTGCCGACCTATATTACGCCGCCGGTCGAACAGGATATGTGGATCAAGTCCGTTCACATGCTCCCCGGGAATTTTCGTGTCGTGCATCATGCCAATGTGATCGCTATTGATCCCGCGGCCCTGAACGAAACAACGAATATGATGGAGGTCAGCGGCCCCGAACAGGACTGGCACAAAGAATCCGGCAATGCGGTGCCAGCCGGGCAGATCATTGCCGGCTATGTGCCCGGTTATGATGTTTTTGAATTACCGGAAGACGCGGGGATGTTCGTACCTAAAGGGAGGCGTTTGGGTTTTTTTATGCACTATGTAACGACCGGCCGCGAGGAGCGGGACCTCACGAAGCTGGGGCTGTATTTATATAAAACGCCGCCGCGTTATATTCTTTCGGTCATTGATATTCATAATACCGATCTGACGATTTTGCCCGGCGAGAAAGAGCATTTGCATCACGCGGAATACACGCTCGATCAAGAGATGCGTTTGACCGGATTGTCGACACACATGCATTATCGTGGTAAATATATGAACGTGACCGCGCAGTATCCGACGGGCGAAAAGGAAGTTTTGATCTCGGTCCCGTATTACCGGTTCTCGTGGCAAAAGCAGTATATGTTAAAGAACCCGAAAGTCTTGCCGGCTGGAACGAAGATCCTGGTTGACGGCGCTTTCGATAATTCCGAACTGAATCCGGGAAACCCGGATCCCAAGCAAACCGTGAAGTACGGCCCGCAAAGCGCGGATGAAATGTTCAATTGTTTTCTTTTTTATACGAGGGAAAAATGAAAGTCTTATCGCTCGAAACATCTGCAAAGCAGTTCAGCTTGGCCATTAGCGACGGCGGCAAAGTCCTCAAAAGCTGTAAAATGGTCCTGGATAAAGTCCTTTCGGACTCCATTGTCCCGGCGATCGAGAAAATACTGAAAGATTCTAAATTGCCTTTGGCTCAGATCGACGCTTTGGTCGTCGGCCTCGGCCCGGGTTCGTTCACGAGCCTGCGCGTGGGTTTATCAACGGTCAAAGGGCTTGCTTTTGCGGCGGATAAACCGGTCATCGGGATCCCGAGCCTGGATGCGGTCGCTCTGAATGTGGGAGAAACCCCTTCACAGATCTGTGTCATCGCGGATGCGAAGCGGAATATGGTCTACGCGGCGTTGTATGAAAACAAAAAGGGGAGTTTGAAAAGAGAAAGTGAATATTTGTTAACCCCATTGACGGATTTGCTTGGTAGAATAGAGGCCGATACGGTCTTTGTTGGCGATGCGGTTAAGCTTTATCAGCCGCAACTTGAAGCGTATTTTTCAAATAAGAATAAGTTAAAAATTGATTTCGCGCCGGAAAGCCAGGCTCATCCTGATGCGAAAGGGTTGATCGTTCTGGCGCAAAATGACCTGAAGAAAAAGAAATTCGCCAATATAGATAAACTTGTTCCCTTGTATTTGTACCCGGAAGATTGTCAGGTGCAAAAATGAAAAATCTTGAAGAGCCATTTATGACGTGGGCCGAAATTGATCTCGCCGCGCTGCGTCATAATTTTAAGCTTCTGAAGAAGAATTCAGTCGAGATCTTGCCGGTGATCAAGGCTGACGCTTACGGTCATGGTATGATCGAGGTCGCCTCAGAATTGAACCAGTTAGGCGTGAAGATCTTCGGCGTTTCCGATGTTATTGAAGGCATGGAATTACGCCGTAGCGGATTTAAGAATCAGATCTTGCTTTTAGAAAGTCCCTTGCCCGAAACTGTGACCGATATTGTGACGTGCGGTTTGACGCCGACGGTCTGTACCCTTGAACTTGCGCGTGCCCTCAACGAAGAAGCGGCGGGCCGGGCGCAAAAATTGAAGATCCACATCAAGGTTGATACGGGAATGGGCCGGCTCGGCGTTTGGCACGAAGAGGCATTGGATTTTATCCGCCTTGTGGCTAGTTTCCCGCATCTCATCATTGACGGGATCTTGACTCATTTTCCGTTGTCCGACAGCGACCCAAGATTTACAAAACAACAGCTCAAAGACTTTGCCGCGCTCATCAATTCGCTAGGCGAGCTCAAGAAAAAGATACGCTACATCCATGCCGCCAACAGTATGGGCTTGGCCGGTTACAAGAATTCGATCTTGAATCTCGCTCGTCCCGGATTGATGTTGTACGGCCTTTACCCACAGGAGAATTTACGCAAAACGATCAAGCTTAAGCCGGTGATGAGCGTGAAGACCCGCGTCATTTATGTTAAAGAATTGGAAAAAGGCCGTGGTGTCAGTTACGGCCATACCTACGTTGCCAAGAAGAAAATGAAAGTGGCAACATTGTCTGTTGGGTACAGTGACGGATATTTCCGTATCCTCTCGAATAAATCTTCAGTGTTGATCCAGGGGAAACGCTGTCCGATCATCGGCAATGTCACGATGGATCAGATCATCGTGGATGTTTCGAAGGTGAAGTCGGTGAAGATCGGGGATACTGCTGTGGTGTTAGGACGTGATAAGAAGGAAAGTATTTCTGCAGAAGAACTTGCCCGCCTCGCGCATACCATCAATTACGAAATTGTCTGCAATTTAGGGAATCGCCTCGTTAGAGAATATAAATAATCTGGGTCAAGTGTCCTTCGGGGCGAGTTTGATTTCGCTTGTAGCGAAGCTGTTATTACACGACATTTTAAGACAGGCGAAATCAGTTGTCTGAGCCACGAAGGACACTTGACTCAGATTAAGTAAATTTTGTTTTTATCAGATATATCGCTAACCCGGTGAATGTGACCGGTGCCAGCCACGCGGCCGCGACCGGCCACAAGAACCCGCCTTTACCGAGAGCTATCCCGACGGAGTTAACGATCGCATAAAGGAACGCGAGTGCAATGGCGATCGCCAGCGACGTAAAGGTTTGTGCTTTTCGCCGCCCGACCATGAGCGCCAGCGGAAGCCCCGCTAACACAATGACAATGATCGAGAACGGTTTTGCGATCTTTTCCTGGAGGTCAACATGCAGATTGTTGATGGCGCGCAGAGCTCCGCTCTTTGAAAAGCGGCTGATGTATTCGTAGAGCTGACTGCTGTTCATCGAGTTCACATTCAAGCTTTGCCGCAGGAAATCCTGCGGTGATTCTTTGATATCCATTAACTTCTCAGGGAAGACCTTGATCTGCGGATCATGACCTTCAGTATCCGAATCTCGGCTGACATGGACATTGTAAAATTTCCACGCGATCCCCGTCCATTTTCCTCTGAGCGCGAGTGTTTTTTCCTTCAGTTGCAATTTGTCGTCGTACTCGTGGATCGTGATGCCTTCCATCTCGTAGGTGTTCGGGTCATACATGTCTATGCAATAAAGGCGGTTCTTAAAACCGTAATAGGTCAGATAATTGATCTTGGCGGTTTTTTTCTTTTCCCGGTCCACTTCCAGGATCAAGTGTTCGTCACGTATTTTCTGGGCATGCGCCTGTGCGACGGGTGCGAATTTTTCGTTCGCGAAGAACACGAGCCCCGAAATAAAAATGGCAAAACAGATCGCCGGCCGGCTGATGCGCCAGAAATCCATGCCGCTGGCACGCAAAGCAATGATCTCATTGTGGTTGTTGAGGTTCGAATAACAGAACAATACCGAGATCAGGCAGGTGATCGCTGCGGTTTGCACGAGGACGACGGGCAAATAGGACACGTAGTATTGGAGGATGATATGCAAGCCGACTTTTTGCGCGATAAATTCATCGAGATTACTCGTTGAGTCTATCAAAATATACAACAACGAGAACATCAGCGTCGTCACGATGAACACAAAAGCGATCGAAGATGTGATATAGCGGTCAATGATGCGCATGTTACATCCTTAATAAACGGAAATTAAAAATAAAGGCCGCAATAAAACCAACAGCATTCGGTGCCCACATGATGAGGTAGGCCGGGACGATCTCCTGCAAGCTGAGAGCTTCACAGCCTAAAGAGAGCAGGTAATACGTGACCGCAAGGGCAATCACGATAAAAACATTTTTGGCTCGTTTGTCGCGTTTGTTCGTAATGATCGCAACGGGAAAGCCCAAAGCAATAAAGATCAGAGGTGAGAACGCCCAGGTGATCTTGCGCCAGTATTCGGTTTCGTAAGGGATCGTTTTGACAAGCAATTTTTCAAGCCGGGCATGCTCGGAAGCTAATTCTCTCAAGGTCATCCCTTTTGGTTTTTTGACGACCTCTTTTTTACTTTCCGCCGAGAGGTCTAGGGTCATGAAAAAAGTCTTGAAGTTGAGTTTATAAAAATTGTTTGCATTTTGCAGGTCGGGTTCGTCGGATGTCCCATCGATCAATTTAAGGATGATCTGGTCTTTGCCAGGGACAGGGCTGAACTCTCCGCGTTTGGCGACGATGGTGCGTGTCGGTTTATTGTTCGGCTGGGGCTGATAGATCGTGATGTTGGAGAATTGGTTGTCCTCGATCTTATGGATGAACAGGATCTGTTTTTCAAAAGAGGTGATAAAAACTCCCGGCTCGAGCAGGGCGGTCGGGTTTTTGGAACCAAGGCTTTTTAGCAAGACCCGTTGTTGGTGATAAGCGTAGGGAATAACGCGGTCGAGCAAAACAAAAAGTAAGAGGCTAAAGACCAAGCCGATCGCAAGCAGAGGAGCGAGCAATTTCATCAGATAGATCCCGCTGGCGCGGATCGCAATAATTTCATTATCAGAGGACAGCCGGCTGAAAGCGAGCGTGATCCCGATCAAGCAGGCCAGTGGGAGCGTGTAACCAAGGAGAACCGGCACGTATAAAAGGAAGACTTGTCCGATGACGCTTAAGCTGACCCCCTTATTGATCACAAGGTTGGCGAGCTGGATGAGGTTCCCTAAAAGGAAAACGCAGGTGAGAACCCCTAAAGCGAGGAAAAAGGGGACAACGCACTCTTGGATGATGTAGTTACGAAGAACACGCATGGTTGTGAAAAGTAGGGCATGTCCTGCTAGGGAACGTTGCCTACTTTATGATTTTGCCGCAATGGCAATCGTGAGCACCGTGATTTTGGCTGCTCCGGCGGCTTTTAATGTTTTGGCCGCTTGCGAAACCGTCGCCCCGGTCGTGAAAAGATCGTCCACGAGCAGGATGTTTTTTCGACGGAAGTTATTGTGAGGTTTAATTTTAAAGGCGGCCTGGATGTTTGTCCAGCGTTCTTTTTGGCTTAAACGGGCCTGATTCGGAGTGTGGCGGATACGTAAAAGATTTTTATGGTCTATGGGAATATTAAGTTCTGCAGAGAGAATTTCTGCGATCAAAGTGCTTTGATTATATCCGCGTTCGCGCAGCCGGGCTGGGTGTAGCGGGATCGGGACAATAAGGTCGCAATCTTGCAGGTCGAGCTGGTAATCCCGCAGGAAAGAGAGGATACCATCACTAAGAAAATGCCGCAGGCTGGTTTTATGCCCGTATTTAAAAATGTGCAGCAATCTTTGCATCGTGTCATTAAAAAGAAAGACCCCCCAGGCCTGGTCAAAGTCCAGTTTGGTGTCCTGGCAATTGAGGCAGACACGGTGGTTAGGGTTTTCTAAAGGCCGTGAACAGCGGCGGCAGAACGGCGGACGGTTTTTTTGTAATTTGGCTTGGCAGGCAAAGCAAAGCCGGTGTGTTTTCTCGAGAGCACTTAAGGGGGTTTTGCAGAGAATACAACAGGCGGGGTAGACAAGATCGGTCAAACCACGGCATAGATCGCGAAACACAGCCGTGATTTTAGCATGCATAAATCCTTTGAAGCAAAGACTTTTTATGCGTATAATAACCGCATTCATAAACCGGAGGACATATGTTGAAAAAAGTTTTGCTCGCTGTTTTAGTTCTGGTTTGTTTTTACCCTGTCCAAAGTTTTGCCTACCCCTTAAGCGTCACCATCCTTGAAAAGAAAGATATTGTGAAGTTAACCGATGCGGCTTTGACTGAAGCTTATTTGGATACCATCATTGAGATCGAGGCGAATAATGTCCTGCATTCCACCGGGGGGTTCAGCCCGAAGGAATTCCAAGACTACAAATCCTTGTTGCGCTATCGCTATGAATTGAAAAGTGAATTACAACGCCGTCAACTCGACATTCCAAGTATTAAAGAAGAAAGGTAATACATGACATCAGAGATCGAAAAGTGTAGACAGCGCCTTTTTGAAATTTTGAAGAAAGACGCGTTTTCTTTTGGGAAGTTCATTTTATCGTCAGGTAAGGAAAGCAGTTTTTATTTGGACGCTCGCCGCGTGACGTTGAACGCGGAAGGCGCGTATTTGTGCGGTAAGATCATTTTAGAGATGGTGAAGAATGATAAGTTTGATGCGATCGGCGGCCCGACCTTGGGTGCTGATCCGCTCGTTGGTGCGCTCGGGGTCCTGTCTTTTGAGGCCAGCCATCCGGTCAATACCTTTATTATCCGTAAAGCGCCCAAAGCACACGGCAAGCAACAGCAGGTCGAAGGCCCGCTCATTCCCGATGGCGGGACGGTCATTCTGGTTGACGACGTAGCGACAACAGGAAAAGCATTTGTTGAATCATTGGATGTTTTGGACAAGATCGGGATCAAGGTCAATAAATGCGTCTGCATTATTGATCGTAACGAAGGCGGCCGGGAAGAGGTCAAGGCGCGTGGTTGTGAATTAGTTTCGATCTTTCAGGCGGAAGAATTTCTAAAATAAAAACTCCCCCTGCCCCCTCTTTATTAAAGAGGGGGTTAAGGGGAGTTAGTCTACCCCATTTAATAATCCATCAACAAAAGGAAATGTCATGAGTTTAAACAGTGTGAACATTATGGGAAACTTGACGAGAGATCCGGAATTGAAATACACTCCGGCGGGGAAATCAGTTTGCAGTTTGTCCATCGCGAACAACCGCGTATTCACCAAGAACGGTGAGAAGGTGCAGGAGGTTTCGTATTTTGACGTCGAAGTTTGGGGTGTTGTCGGTGAGAATTGTGCGAAATATTTAACCAAAGGCAGTGGGATCATTGTCGAGGGCCGCTTGAAGCAGGACCGTTGGGAAAAAGACGGCAAAACCCAGAGCCGCGTGCGCATTTCCGCGAACAATGTTCACTTTTTAGCTAAGAAACGTGACGACGCGGGAACCGGTTCACAGCCGATCTCCCAGGGCAGTGATGCCGGTGTCGCAGAGAACATGCCGCCCGCTGAATCGATCGCCTGGGACGAATAAACGTTCATGCAAAAGATCATTTTGGCTTCCGCCTCGGCGCAGCGTAAAAAACTGCTCGAAATGGCGGGAGTGAAGTTTCAGGTTATTCCCAGCCGTGCTGAAGAACTCCATAAGATCACCGCGAATTGCTCCGGGTTGGTCAAGCACAATGCCGTCCTTAAAGCTCGCGAGGTCGCTGGCCGATTGAAAAGCGGGATCGTCATCGGTTCGGACACGCTGGTTTATGCCGGGCACAAGCGGGTCATCGGCAAACCGAAAGACCTGGCGGCCGCCAAGCATACACTGAAGGTTCTTTGTTCGGGCCCGCATTGGGTTTATACCGGGGTGGCGATCATTGACGCCGCTTCAGGCCGCATGGCCGTTGATTACGAAAAAACTAAACTCTGGATGCAGAAGCTTTCCGACGAGGAAATTGACCGTTACCATCGGCATACGAACCCTTTGGATAAAGCCGGCGGTTTTGATATTGAAGGCCGGGGCGGGCTCTTTATCCGCCGTGTGGAAGGCTGCTACAGTAATGTCATTGGCCTGCCGCTGCCGAAACTCCGGGTGATGCTTAAAGAATTTAACGTAACGATACTTTGAACGGGTGCCGCAGGGACAGGACCCGTAACTATATGTTATTAAGAAAATATTACTTAATTGTAGTTTTGGTTTTTCTTTGCGGCTGCACGAGTGAATATAATCTCGCGACCGGCAAAGAAGAGCGGTTGATGTACGGGACCGACAAAGAGATCAATTTGGGGAACGCGATCGCTTTGCAGATCGAAAAGCAAGTCAAATTCGTCACCGACCTCGACAGCAATGCCCGCGTCCACAAGATCTTTGACCGTCTTGCCGCCGTGAGCGACCGGCAAGATATCATTTTTACGGTCAATATTATTGATGATGATACGGTCAATGCATTCAGTATTCCAGGTGGGTATGTTTATATCCATAAAGGCCTGCTGGACAAACTTAAAGAAGACGACCAGATCGCCGGCGTTCTCGCGCATGAGATCGCGCATATCACCGCTAAGCATGGTTTAAAACGAATGCAGAACTCCTATGGCGCTCTTCTTTTGCAGATCGCGTCCTTCGGTTCTGGTGAGCCGGAATTAGCGCAGGGGGTCAACGCGATCATCACGTCCCTATATTTCGCTTATTCGAGAGAAGATGAGTATGAGGCCGATGAGCTCGCCGTGAAATATACCCAGAAGGCCGGCTTTGATCCGCATAAGATGATAGATGTCCTGGAAGTTTTAAAAGCAGAAGATGAGAAAGCCCCGTTACGGCAAGCGAATTATTTCCGGACGCATCCGTATCCCAACGAGCGTATTGCCGTCGTCAATAAGACCATTAGCGGGAAAATAAGTTTTCGGGATTACCTCAACCTGATCGGGAGTGACAAACAATGAAATATTTCAAGCCTGCTCTTTTTGTTGTTCTGGCCGTCCTATTGTCAGGATGCCATATCGGCCCGAGAGAAAACCGCGCATGTTATAAAGAACAATGCTACAAGCTTGAGCTTGCGATGACCGAAGAGCAAAAAGCCCGAGGTTTGCAGCACCGCGACCAATTGGGTAAAGACCAAGGGATGTTATTCTTTATGAAACCTGATGTCGCGCCGAAATTCTGGATGAGGGAGACCTTGATCCCGCTGGATATGATCTGGATGGATGATATGGGCAAGATTTCCTATATCGAGCATGCTGCTGTTCCCTGTGAGAAAGACCCCTGCCCGACATATGGTCCCAATTTCCCGGCTGGCTATGTGCTTGAGATCAATGGCGGAGAGGCCTCGCGCCTTGACATGCACCTTGGGGAACGGATCGTTCTGGAACTCAAGAATGTTAAATAGTTTGCGGACTGTTTTTTAAAGCACTTGACAATTGTAACGAAATTCATATAATTGCAACCCATGTTGTCCTTATCTAACACTCGCCAATGGATCTTCAAAAATAAAGCCGCAGTCGCGGTTTTCGCGTTTTTCTTTTTAGCGACAGCGATATCTGCCGGTTTTATCCACAACCACGCCGGCGATCCTTTTCACACAAAAGAGCACAATAGCTGCCCTGTCTCTGTTTGGGCGCACACACCGTTTAATTTTGTCACTACGACGTTGTTCAATTTCTTTGCGTTACTCTTGGCCTGGGCCGTTTATCTTGCTCTCGCCAAGCCTTTCATCCCGAAGTATTTCTTAACGCGATCCCCCCGCGGCCCTCCGATCATCTCCACATTATCTTATTAATCTAATTATTTCTTGGCAGGGATAAATTGTTCTCCCGTGCTCAGACAATGTCTCGCTTCCGTTTGAAGACATACGGGGACTTTGTTCTTGACCGGAAGCTCGCCAAACTCGCTCGGGAGATCAATTTATTCCTGCCTAACAATATTAAATGTTGAACAGGAGAGGTCTATGAAGAGGATTTTATTTGGATTGTTGTTTTGTTGTTTCTTTTGTAATACGGTCGTGCAACCTGCTCCGGCTCGGGCCAGTGATGATCTGGCAGCAGAAGTCGCGGCTTTAAAGGTAAAGCTGTCAGAACTTGAGGCAAGAATGGAAGAACAGAAGTCTGCCCCAGCCGTTCAATCTGCGGATCGCAGTTTATTAGGCAAGTGGAATCCGTCTATAGGCGTGGTCGCCGACATTGTGGCAAAGTTGAACAGCCCCAAAGAAGATGCGGAAGGTTCAGACCGTATCAGCGCCCGGGAGGTGGAGATCGTTTTTGGAAGTGATATTGATGCGTATTCTCGACTTGACGTGACGGTATCATTCTCGGATTTTGAAGATGCCGGATTGGAAGAAGCTTATGTCACACGATTTGGCTTACCTTTCGATACGATAGCACGCTTGGGTAAGTTTAAACCCAAAGTCGGGAAAGCAATCCCGGTTCACCGCGATAGTTTAGAGACTGTTGATGAACCGCTCGTCATTCAACGTTACTTTGGTGCTGAGGGCTATAACAAAGCCGGCCTTGATGTGACGACCTTGCTTCAAACGGGACTTCCTGTGACCCAAGAAGTCTCCATCGGGATGTTAGAGGGTGGTAATGGAGAAGAAGGAGCATTATTCGGCGATACCCGCCGTCGTCCGACGATGTATTCACATCTTAAGAATTATGTGGATATTTCCGATGAAACTAACGCGGAATGGGGATTTTCCTATTTGGCTGGTTCCCGTGACGAGGACGCCGATTTTGAAGTCCAAGTCTTGGGAAGTGACTTGACGTTAAAGCATCAGTTGAGCGCTAATCAGGCCTTGAAGTTGCAGGGTGAAGTCTTTAACGTTAACCGGGAAGAAACCGAAGATGACCTCGATGGGAATATCTGGGGCTGGTATGGTCTAGCAGATCTTCGTGTCGCGCCGCAATGGTCGGTCGGTTTTCGTTACGATAATGTCCAGCCGGTCGATAATCCTTTGGAAAATCTTCAGGAAGAAGACACGGGTTATACAGGATACGTGACTTTTTCGCAAAGTGAGTTTGCGCGGTGGCGGGTCCAAGCTTCCCAGTTCGACCTGAGTGATGGGAACAAAGATACTCAAATTATGCTCCAGGGAACATTCGCGATCGGTGAGCACAAACATAAAATTCAATAGGTTTTACTAAGGAGAAATTCATGTTTAAAAAATATATTCCGCTTTTGGCGTTCCTTTTGTGGGGGCAGTGTTTTATGCCCCTGCAACCTGTATCAGCCGCAGGCGAGACACTTAACGTCGTTACAACCACGACGATCTTTGCCGATCTTGTTAAGCAGATCGGAGGAGAGAGGGTCGAAGTTAAAGCGGTCGCTTCGCCTAAGCAGAACATTCACTTCTATAGTCCTAAACCCAGCGATGTCCGTGCTGTTGCGTCAGCGGATCTGTATGTTAATGTCGGATTGGATCTTGAAGCGTGGTCAGACCCTCTTTTGGAAGCTGCGGGTAAGCCTGAGCTGATGAGAGGACGCAATCGGAATCTCGATCTTTCCAAAGGGATCGCTTTATTACATGTTCCTACTGGAAATATTTCCCGCAGCGAGGGGGACATTCACTTGTTCGGGAATCCGCATTACACCATGAATCCTGAGAACTTTAAGATCATGGCGAAGTCGGTCGCGGAGAAATTAGCCGAGATCGACCCGTCCGGGGCCGCGAGTTATCAAGAGAATGAAAAACAGTTCTTGAGTCAACTGGACGCGAAACTGCAGGAATGGAAAAGTCTCTGTCAACATTGTCAGGACAAAGAAATCATTTCTTATCATGAAGATATTGCTTACTTTGCTCAATTCGTGGGCTTAAAAGCTGAACAGTTCATCGAGCCAAAACCCGGGATCCCGCCGGGGCCGCGTCATTTGGCGGAGTTAGCAGATTATGCTGTGCAACATCCCGTAGGCGCTATTGTTTTGCCGACGTATTATTCGAGAGCAACAGCTGAGAAATTAGCAGAGCGCATTGGGACACGGTCCGTGACCATTGTCCAGAATGCTGGGGAAGTTGCTGGGAGTGAAGGCGTGGTCGGATTCTTCGATTACAATTTCCGTCAGATCAGCGAGGCGTTGAAATAGCATTTAATGCAGGCGGCGTCCCAAAGGTTCCCGGGCTCAGACAGTGATTTCGATTTCCTCCAAGGTAAAGATGGAGGAAAATCGAAATCAAACTCGCCGGGAACCTTTGGAACACCACCTGCAAGGAGATAAAATGACAGAATTTCTTCACATTATGTTGCTACCGTTTTTGGCTTGTCTGGTCCTTGCCGGCATTCATGCCTATCTGGGTTTTCATGTAATTGAACGACAAGTCATTTTTGTTGACTTGGCACTTGCGCAGATCGCGGTTTTAGGGGCCAGCTTTGCCATTGTGTTGGGACTGGGGTTGGACAGCCCGCAAGCCTATTGGCTGTCGTTAGGATTTACTGTCATTGGGGCGGCTATTTTTTCGCTGACGCGGTTCCGGCAGGAAAAGATCCCCCAGGAAGCGATCATCGGGATCGTTTACGCTGTGTCTGCGGCACTGCTCATTCTTAATCTAAGCCGCAGTGGTGAAGGTGATGAGCATATCAAGCAAGCTTTGGTCGGGAATATTTTGCTTGTCAGTTTACCTGAGATTATCAAGATCGCGGTTATTTATACGGTAGTCGGGGTGATCCACTATATCTTCCGTCGTCATTTTTTGTTGATTTCGAGGGATCCGCAAGCTGCTTTTGAAAAGGGCATTAATGTCCGTTCGTGGGATTTTTTGTTTTATGTGACCTTTGGTCTGGTCGTAACGAGTTCCGTCAAGATCGCCGGTGTCTTGCTGGTTTTTTCTTTTCTGGTCGTCCCGTCAGTGTGCGCGATGTTATTTGCAGACAACCCCAGAACGCGCTTGCTGATTGGCTGGGCCGTAGGATTTGTTGTCAGCGCGCTGGGAATAACTCTTTCGTATCTTTGGGATTTACCGACGGGGGCGTGTGTCGTCGCAACCTTTGGCGGTGTGCTGTTGCTTTTAAGCTTTTTTCGGGCGGTAAATGTGCGTGCTTAACCCGAAAAACGTCTCAGCCGTTTCCATGACCGTTTCCGACAGGGTCGGGTGAGGGTGGATCGAAAGTTTCAAGTCCGATACGACAGCCCCCATCTCAACCGCTAAAACACCTTCCGCGATCATTTCTCCGGCGCCAACACCGCAAATTGAAACCCCTAAAATACGTTCCGTTTCCGGATCGATGAGCATTTTGGTCAACCCATCGGTACGGTTCAAGGTCACGGCGCGACCGGAAGCGGCCCACGGAAATTTAATGACTTTAACATTGCGTCCTTGCGCGGTCGCTTCGGTTTCAGTGATACCGCACCAGGCGATTTCCGGGTCGGTGAAAACAACAGCGGGGATTGCTTGAGGTTCAAACGCGACTTTGTGTCCTGCGATCGCTTCGACAGCAACACGGCCTTCATGCGAAGCTTTGTGCGCAAGCATCGGGTCACCGGCAATATCACCGATGGCATAAATTTTTGGATCAGTCGTCCGGCGCTGCGGGTTCACTTCCACAAATCCGCGTGGCGTTACCGTCACTTTAGTATTTTCTAATCCTAAATTCTTGGAATTCGGTTTGCGGCCGATCGAGACCAGGACTTTATTATAGTCTTCTGTCGACAAATTCCCGTCTTTGTCCTGAAAGGTCACACGGATCCCATCTTTGATCTCTTCCATTTTGTTGACCTTGGTGTTGGTCTTGATGGCGCTGAAATGTTTCTTCATCCGGTTCTCAAGAATGACCCCGAGATCTCGGTCAACACCCGGCAGAAGAACAGGCATCGTTTCAACGATGGAGACCGTACTTCCTAATTCGCAATAAACCGTTCCGAGTTCCAATCCGATGTATCCGCCGCCGACAACGAGCAGTTTCTCGGGAATATCTTCCATGTTTAAAGCTGTTGTTGAATCCAGGATGCGAGGTGATGACGGAGCAAAGGGAAGTGTAACTGGCGTGGAACCTGTCGCGAGGATCGCCGTGTCGAACGTTAACGTTATCTCTTCGCCAGTGGTCTTTTTGATATTGATCGCGTCAGAACTGACGAATGTCGCGCGGCCCTGGATAAAGTTGATCTTGCGTTGTTTGGAAAGGACGCCTAACCCGCCGGTCATTTGACTGACGACCTTGTTCTTCCAAGCGCGGACTTTATCAATATCGATCTTGGGTTCCCCGAAATCAATACCGATCTCTTTAGCATCGCGGGCTTCTGAAAGGATCTTCGCGGCATGCAAAAGCGCTTTGGAAGGGATGCATCCACGGTACAGGCAAACTCCCCCGGGATTCGGTTCCATGTCAACAAGAGTTGTTTCCATTCCCATATCAGCGGCTAAGAACGCGGCTGCGTACCCGCCGGGTCCTCCGCCAATGACAACAAGTTTTGTGTGTTCAGTGCTCATAAGATTATCCAAGCTCACTAAAAAGGGTTGGTTTTTCGATCGCTTCGCAGATCCAGCGCAGGAAGCGTGCTCCGTCAGCCCCGTCGATCAAGCGATGATCGTAGGACAAGGAAAGCGGGAGCATGAAAACGGGAGTAAATTGCCCTGAGGCTTTGTCAAACTTCGGTTCGATCTGGGCGCGGGCCACACCGAGGATCGCGACTTCCGGCCAATTAACGATCGGAGTAAAATTTGTTCCGCCGATCCCGCCTAAATTCGAGATCGTAAATGTTCCGCCGCGCATATCCTCGATGGTTAATTTTTTATCGCGGGCTTTTTCGGCAAGGGTGTTTAATTCCTGCGAAAGATCGAGAGCAGCTTTTTTCTCGACATCACGGATGACCGGGACGACGAGGCCGTTAGGGGTATCAACAGCGATACCGACGTTATAAAATTTCTTGAGGATGATCTCACCGGAGGCCATATCAACGCTGGCGTTAAATTGCGGGAATTCTTTTAAGGCCGCGGCAATGATCTTCATTAAGAACGGCGTGATCGAAAGTTTTTTCTCTGGCGTGGAATGCTTCTTACGAAGGTTTTCCAGCTGGGTGCTGTCCGCTTTATCGAATTGTGTGACGTGCGGGATGGAGCTCCAGGCGTTGGCCAAGTGTTCCGCGGTCTTTTTGCGGATATTGTTCATCGGCTTGCGCTCGACTTCGCCGTATTTTGCAAAATCGGGAAGCGGGGGAGTAGCAACGGCGGCAGAAACGGGGCCGGCGGTGATCAAGCGTTTAGCATGCGCCTTGACGTCTTCTTTGGAAATACGTCCACCCGGTCCGGTACCGGCAACTTGACCGACATTGATCCCAAGTTCACGGGCTAAACGGCGGACGGAAGGAGCCGCTGCGACTTCTTTGGTCACGATAATAGGAGTTTGAACAACCAGCGCTGCAGGTTGCGATGCCGCGGCGGTAACTGTTGGAGCAGGAGCCGCTGTTGTTTTAGGTACAAAAGCTGGAGCGGCCGGGACTGTCGCGCCCGTTTCGATCTTCATAACGACCTGGCCGACATTGACCTTGGTACCTTCTTTGATCAAGATCTCTTTAATGATACCAGTGACAGAAGAAGGGACCTCGATGGTTGCTTTGTCTGTTTCCAGTTCAAGCAATGCTTGGTCTTTTTTAACGGCCTGTCCGACGGTGACATTGATCTTTACCGCGTTACCGGATCTGATATTCTCTCCGACGTCCGGGATCTTAAATTCGATGATCATCGAGGCGCCCTTTGCAGCTTGTGCCGGCGCTACTGTTGGAGCTGCTGCTTTTGAAGCGGGAGCAGTAGATTGTTGAATCGGAGCGGCGACTGGTTTTACAGGGGCAGCTGCAGCGCCATCGTCAATTTTCATGATGACCTGGCCGACCTTAACCCTGGTGCCTTCTTTGATCAGGATCTCTTTGATGACGCCGGAAACGGTGGAAGGGACTTCGATGGTCGCTTTGTCCGTTTCCAGTTCCATAAGGGACTGGTCTTTTTTAACGGCTTGTCCCACGGTTACATTAATTTTTACCGCGGTGCCGGAGGAAATATTCTCCCCGACTTCCGGGATTTTAAATTCGGTAAGCATAGATATCCTTTGTTAGATCAGTAACGGGTCCTGCCGCTGCGGTACTCTACCGCCTCGCCAGCTAAAGTCTGGCTCGTCGGCAGAGGACTCCCCTCCGCGTCACCCGTACTAAGTGTCTCTTACGAAATCATCGGATTTAGTTTATCCGGATTGATACTTAAATCTTTAGCAGCGGCCTTTAAAATATCGGCGCTGATCTTCTTTTCGCGGTATAAACTTCCTAAGGCCGCGTAAACGATATGGCGGCTGTCGACTTCAAAGAAATCGCGAAGCGCCTTGCGGCTTTCACTGCGTCCGAACCCATCGGTCCCGAGGGAAACCAGCTTGCGCGGGATCCATCGGGTGATCGAGTCAGGCATTGTTTTCACATTGTCAGAGGCAGCGACAAAAACGCCGTCTTCTTTTTCAAGAAGGCTTGTGACATAAGGGACTTTAGGTGTTTCAAGAGGATTAAGGGTGTTCCAGCGGTCAACATGGAGGGCTTCGCGGCGTACTTCGGTGTAGCTCGTTACGCTCCATACGTCGGCGCTGACATTGTATTTTTCTTCAAGCATCTTTTGCGCTTCGAGGACCTGGTTCATGATCGCCCCGCTGCCGAACAATTGCGCACGTAACGGCAAACCTTTCTTTGTGGACGCCTTGAATTTATACATCCCTTTAATGATCCCGTCTTTCACGCCTTCCGGTCTGTCTACCGAGGAGGTGGGCATGACCGGCATCGGGTAATTTTCATTGCCGATCGACAGGTAGTAGAAAACACTATCTTGTTTTTCATACATGCGGTAAATGCCGTGACGGATGATGACGGCCAATTCATAAGCGAAGGCCGGATCGTAAGCCAAGCAGGTCGGCACGGACGATAAGAGCAGGTGGCTATGCCCGTCTTGATGCTGAAGGCCTTCACCGTTTAAGGTTGTTCGCCCGGAGGTTGCGCCGACGAGAAAACCGCGGCAACGCATATCAGCGGCGGCCCAGATCAAGTCGCCGATCCGTTGCGGACCGAACATCGAGTAATAGGTGTAAAACGGGATCGTGTTGATGCCTTGCGTGGAATAGGCAGTCCCGGCAGCGATGAAGGAGGATACGGCTCCGGCTTCATTGATTCCTTCTTCAAGGATCTGGCCGTCGGTTGCTTCTTTGTAATACAGTAAGCTGTCTTTATCCACCGGTTCATAAAGCTGGCCGACGTGGGAGTAGATCCCGCATTGGCGGAACAGCGATTCCATCCCGAAGGTGCGTGCCTCGTCCGGGATGATCGGGACGATCAGTTTGCCGATCGCTTCATCTTTTAAAAGTTTAGTGAGGATACGAACATAGGCCATGGTGGTTGAAACATCGCGGCCTTCCGTGCCTTTGTAAAATTCTTCAAAGATCTCTTCTGACGGTGTTTGCATCGCGATACCGGAAGCGCGGCGCTGAGGAACATAACCGCCCAAAGCTTGACGGCGTTCGCGCAAATACTGCATCTCCTGGGAATCTTCAGCCGGACGGAAGAAGGGCGTCTTGGCGACTTCGTCATCCGAGATCGGAATGTTAAAACGTGTACGGAACTCTTTGAGTTCGTCTTCGTTAAGTTTTTTCTGTTGGTGAGAAATGTTCTTCCCTTCACCGCTTTCGCCCAAGCCGTAACCCTTGATCGTTTTGGCGATGACAACGGTCGGCATCCCTTTGAAATCCACGGCAGCTTTGTAAGCGGCATAGACCTTTTCCGGATCATGCCCGCCGCGCTTCATTTTGCGGAGGTTTTCGTCGGAGATATGTTGTAACTGCTCCATGATCTTCGGGTCGCCGGCGGAAAAGTCGTTGCGGATATAAGCGCCGGTTTCGACGGAGTACTTTTGGTATTGCCCGTCAACAATTTCGCCCATGCGTTTAACGATACGCCCTTCGCTGTCTTTGGCGAGGACGGGATCCCAATCACTGCCCCAGATGACTTTGAGGACATTCCATTGCGCGCCGCGGAAAATGGCTTCCAATTCCTGGATCATTTTGCCGTTACCGCGCACCGGGCCGTCCAAGCGCTGGAGGTTGCAGTTGATGACGAAAATAAGATTGTCCAATTTTTCGCGCGAAGCCATGGTAATCGCCCCGAGCGTTTCCGGTTCGTCGCATTCGCCGTCGCCGATGAAGACCCAAATTTTGTGGTCGTCTTTTGCTTTGAGGCCGCGGTCTTCCAAATAACGGTTAAAGCGGGCGTGGTAGATAGACATGATCGGGCCCAGTCCCATGGAGACGGTCGGGAATTGCCAAAAATTCGGCATAAGCCAAGGGTGCGGATAAGAAGAAAGCCCGCCGCCCGGCTTGAGTTCACGACGGAAATTTTCTAGATTTTCTTCGGTCAAACGGCCTTCCACGAAAGCGCGGCTGTAAACGCCCGGCGAACCGTGGCCCTGGAAATAAACAAAATCCCCGCAGAAATCTTTGCTTGGGGCGCGAAAGAAATGGTTGAAGCCTACTTCTAATAAGGTGGCGGAGGATGCAAAGGTGGAAATATGGCCGCCGATACCGGCTTCGGCATGGTTACCGCGGATGACCATGGCCATCGCGTTCCAGCGGATAATGCTCTTGATCCGGCGTTCAATTTCACGGTTGCCCGGGTAAGGGGGCTGTTTTTCGGGGGTAATGGTATTGATGTAAGGGGTATTGACCGCAAATGGGAGGGTTACGCCGGCTTCCTGGGCCTTGATCTGCAACTGCTGTAAGATCCGTTGGGCCTGTTCTTTAGTGCCGTGCTTTAAAACATAATCCAGAGACGTAAGCCATTCCTGGATTTCAATTTCTTCTACAGATGATGAACCTTTATTTACGCCATCCCCCATACGATTAACCCTTTCAAAATAATAACAATGATTTTATTTCCAAATTGAGCCGTATTTTATATCGGAAAGGTACGGTTGGCAAGGAGAAAATAGGCAGGGAAATGCCGAAGGAGGGATTCGAACCCTCAATCCTTGCGGAACTGCGCCCTGAACGCAGCGAGTATACCAATTTCTCCACTTCGGCAAAAGAGCTTAAAAGCTAGAAGAGTATAACGGGATTGATTTTTGCTGTCAATTTTTAAATGCTCTCTGTATAATGGCTTTCTATGTTTTGGGAAAATTTTGAACTCACATTCACGGCGACCATGCAGGTCCTCTTGCTGGCGGCGGCCGGGTATTTTACGGTCAAAAGCCGTATGCTCGACGAAAAAGGCCTTGACCAAATGACGGCGGTCATCGTCAATATCCTTTTGCCGTGCTTTGCTTTTATTCAGCTGACCCAGCATTTTACCTTTACCGAATTCCCCAACTGGTGGCATTTGCCGCTGATCTATATTGCGATGGCTTTTGCCGCTTTGGCGCTGGCGTATCTGGTCGGTTTTGGGTTTAAAGGCCAGCGTAAGAATGAATTTATGGCCTTGGTCGGTTTTCAAAACTCGGGAAATATCCCCCTAGTCGTGATCGCGGCGCTGTTTACCGGCGCGGACCAGCACCGGCTTTTTATTTACACCGTGCTTTATATTCTCGGCGCCAATATTCTGATCTGGTCTTTAGGGGTGTGGATGCTGCTCCAGGGGCAAAAAACGCCCATCGACATCAAGAAAATCCTTTCTCCGCCGCTGGTCACCACGGTGTTGACCATGGCCGTGGTGGGGGTCGGGGCGCATCATTATATTCCTAAGATCATTTTAAAACCCGCGGAAATGTTAGGCAATTGCGCTTTGCCGCTGGCGATGTTTACCGTCGGCGGCGGTTTGGCCAGCCTCAATTTGCGCCGCATTGAGATCGGCCCGGCCGCGATGGTGATCTTGACGAAAATGATCCTTTTCCCGGCTTTGGCGTTGTGTTTTGTGCTCGCGTTTAACATAAACGGGCTCATGGGTTTCCTGATCGTTTTGCAGGCGTCCGTGCCCAGCGCGGTCACCTTGTCTTTGATCAAACGGTATTATAATCTTGAAGAGGATTTTGTCAGCGAAGGGGTTTTTACGACACACTTGGCTAGCGTTATCACGGTGCCGGTCTTTTTGACGATCTATATGAAGATCATAGGACAATTTTGAAATGGCGTTCAAAGTCATAGCAACCAATAAAAAGGCATATCATAACTACCATTTATCGCAAAATTGGGAGTGCGGCATCGCCTTGACCGGCGGGGAAGTCAAGTCCATCCGTAATGGCGAGGTCAACTTTGCCGACAGTTTCGCCCGTGTTGATGAGGGAGAGATCCATCTCTATAATCTGCACATTAATCCTTATATGCAGGCCAGTTATTTGAACCAGGAGCCGGCACGCAAAAGAAAATTGTTGCTGCATAAAAAAGAGATCATGAAGCTCTCGTCCATGATGAACGAAAAGGCGATGCTCTTGGTGCCGACCAAGATCTATTTTAATAAAAAAGGTTTTGTGAAGGTTGAGATCGCTTTAGGCAAGGGGAAGAAGGTTTACGATAAACGCGAAGATATCAAGAAACGCGATATTGACCGGGACATCAAGCGCGCGGTGTCCAACCGCAGAAGGTAAGGATGAAAGCATTGCATGATCTATCAACGAAAGCTTTTTATGCTGTTCTGCTCGCGACCGCGGTGTTGATCAGTAGCATGGCTTTCTCGGCGGATATTCAAAAAATGATGATGCGGCGCTTTCACTGGCGCGATACGTCCTTCCTTCACTGGAGCGCTTTGCAGTTTGTCCCGTCAATGTACAATTTCAGCAACCGCATTGAACTTTCTCCTGGAATATCGTCGCTGCAGGTCAATCATTTCCCAATGAGGGTCATTACGTTTAACCCGAAAACGCGGGAACAATTGGCCGTGAGCGACGGTCCTTATCGCGTGACCTTAAGTTCGCATTACCGCTCAACACGGTTAGAAACAATTTATGACTTGGACCGGCAACCGCCGTATTTGATCTTTCGCTATGCTGACAAAAGCCAAAATCAATAGTCCGCTCGAAGAGTATCACCGTATCGCACGCATCGTCATGATGTTCTGGCTCGCCGGGTGGTATATCAAGATCTCTTTTTACGCGCCGTACCTGCTGAACACTACACGCGATTTTCCCATCTTGCATCCGATGTTCCCTTCATTTTTTCAAGCACCGAACGTCGCCGACTTGTTTTATTTCTTGCCGGTGGCGATCGTCCCATTGGTTTTCTTTCGCCGGGAAAGTTATCTTAAAGTAGCTGCTGTTTTAATGGTCGTGTGTTCAGCGGTCCTAAATTTACACATCAACACCTGCAACGACGCAACTTTTGTGACATCGTTCTGGGTCGGCTTGTGGGTGTTGTGGTTTTTGTTCCATTGCCACGGCACGCCAAAGAATTTCCGGCCGCAGGCGAAAAATCTTGCCTTGTGTATCCTGGGCGTGATCTTTTTGGGAGGTTTCGTCGGGAAATTGACGCCGGAATATTGGAGCGGGCAGGTGATGTCGGATATTTTGTTCGCGGGCGGGCTCAAGACCCTTTTAGGGCAGTTCGTTTTGTCCTTGCCGGAAGATATCCGTCAGTCCGTCATGGTCTTTTTGTCGCGGCTGGTCATTATTCTGGAAGGAATTTTGGTCTTCACCCCGTTCCTGCCCGTGTGGTTCGTTCTGGGCGCGATGTGTTGTATTTTGCTTGGGTTCTCTTTCTTCTCAACATGGATGATCTCTTCGGTCTTGCTGTGTTTGCTCGGTTTGGTCTTTGCCACCGTGCTGTTAGAGAAAATTTGCCCGGCGAAGGATTGTAGGGTACAATCTCATAGAAAGAATGAATAATAACTAGGAAGTCCGATGATTTTTTACGAAGCCATTATTAAAGAATTCCAGAAGCAAAAAGTCAAATATGTTCTTGTCGGCGGGATCGCTGTTAATCTTCACGGTGCGATGCGGAGCACGGCCGATATGGATATTCTTTGAGCAGGCGAAAAAAAATGCTATAATTGTCAACGTCGACGGGTTGCGCTTGCCAGTTGTGTCGGTCAAGGAGTTGATCAAGATGAAGTCTCGGGCGGCAAGGCGTATTGATAGGGAAGACATTAACCAGCTTAAGAAAATTAACAAAATCAGGTAATTTATGAAATTCGGATGGGAAACAGAAGAAGATCGTCTCCGGCGGCAGATTGCTATCCCGGCTAAGAAAAAGCTTGAATGGCTTTGGGAGATCAATTCTTTTGTCAGAAAATATTCTGTTACTAAAAGCTTAGCAGGACGTAAAAAGTAGGAATTCCTTTGTTCTTTTAGATTTACCGGGGGTGACTGGTCTCGACTTGTGTGACTAGTATAGGTGGCATGCCGAGGACGCTAGTTGGCCTCGTAAAACAATCTAGCACAAATTAAACGCAAACAGTAATGATGCGTTGATCGCAGAAGCCGAAGCTATTGCTAACGGCGCTATGCAACCAGCCTTAGTCTAATAAAATAGACTAAGCCCTTTCGCCGATAGCGTCCGCGGGTCGGTGTAGAGGTCATTAGCGGTCTAGTGACCGATGGCGTCTTGACGTCGGTCGCGAATCTTTTCAAGACTGGTCCTCTTTAGACCTGTTTGTCGGTCGCGAGTGGATGAGATTTGAAGACAAACTACGCATGTAGAAGCTTATATGATGTGACTTAAGGACGGGGGTTCGATTCCCCCCACCTCCACCAATATCCCTCCCGATCCCTTTATCTGATCATCGTTGTCAACCAGGGAAAGGTTATTATGCAATTAGCAAAATTCAAATGGGCTGCTTATGTCGGTTTATTTTTACCATTATTAATCATCCTCCACAACTGCAGCCCGGTTTTCTCTGCCGTTCCAGCGGAAAAGTCGGATTGCTCAACTGTTCTTTGCTTGGCATCGAAGTACAGCCTGCTCGTCGCTGATCTGGATGGTTCCAATGTTAGCTTGATCAAAACAAGTTCATATCAAGACATGACTCATCCTCGGGTGTCCCCTGATAAGAATTGGGTTGCGTATACTACTTATAATGATTTAGATCTCCGGGGATGCGGCGAGCCGTCGCATGGTTATTTTAAGACGGAAATACGGGCCGTTCAATTAAGCGGCGACCAAGATAAGAGTCTCTTCGGCCCGAAAGCCGGCCAATTAAATTCGAACGCGTATTGGATCGGCGAGACGAATGAAATGACATATCTTTCCGGACCAGCCACCGCTCTTAAATTTTATCGGTCCACTGTCGATGATTCAATGAATGTCGTTGGCAGCCCGGTGCAGATTCCCGTCGTTAAAACCGTAGTCCCGATGGATCCGCAAGCTCACCTGGGGACGGACAAGATCGTTTTCCCCGGTTTATATAATCCCGGCGGCGGGTTTGTGAAAAGTATTTTTATGATGAACCTTTCTGACAGTCAGAATTTAGTGGGTTTGTCGATCGGCCGTGATCATGCCGGAAAGTTCATCACGTGCGCCGATGGGGCTTGCGCGAACATTATGGAAAATGATCCTAAGGTCTCGCCGAACGGCAAAAAAGTCGCGTTTATGAGGCAGGCGCCGAAATCGGGGAAGAATGGTTTTGGCTGGCATATTTTTGTCGTTGATGTCGATAAGCCTCTGCAAGAAAAAGATATTTCTTATTCGTATCTGGGATCGGATCTCTTGAAAAATGATGCCTTGCCGGAGTGGATCGATGATGAGACCTTGATTTTCTCGACCATCGAAATTACTTCTGCCACAGATTTCGTGAAGAATGTCTATACGATGAAAGCTGATGGAAGCCAGAGAACCAAGATCGTTCTCCCGGAAGGTTTTCGTTATAGTGATGTTTTCCCGTTTACGGACAAGGATGGGACGAAGCGCATGATCATGACCGCGGAAAAGATCAGTTCTGGTTGTAGCAAATAGCGTTTCTCATCATGTTTTCTCGATTTCCCCGTCTTGCTTGTGCCTGCCCCACAGGCTATCCTCTTAGTGTAGCTTACCGGTCAGCAATGGTCTTAACGCTATGAAAATGATCGAAAATCTTATCAGTTTTTTCTCCCGCCCAAAATCCTATGGTATCGGTGTATTAGATGATCATGTCGAAAAGCCCCGCGGTGGTTTTTCGCAGGCGATCCTTGAAGAACGGCGCCAGGCGGCGAGGTCTCAGGTCAGTATTCCGGTGTGGTATCGTGTGTCCAGCGGCTTGGCCCAATGGCTGTTGGGCAAAAGTGTTGATCATTCCGAGGCCGGGATCCGGCTGGCTTTACCTCCGGGCGTAACACCGGGAACCGAGATAGACCTGCGGATGAAATTGCCGGATTCTACAGCGCCGGTCAATGTCAGGGGTGTTGTGGTTTGGGTTGAGCCTGTATCAGAAGGCAAGCACAAGCGTTCAACGGTCGAATGCGGGGTCGCTTTTAAGAATTAAAAATCACCTTTCCGAAATTATCGCGCCGACTTATAATTGAAACCTATGAGCCGGCGTTTTTATTCCCTTATTTTTTTGATCCTTTCTGTAGTCACTCTTGCGGTTTGCCTTGAACCGCTGGCCATCGCGGCTATTCGCAAAGAAATAAAGAGCAAGTTTGCGGTAGAGACCGTCCAGGTCGGCCATTTTGAATTTAAGTCGCTGGGCGAAGTCCGGCTAACCGGGATCCTCATCGAGAAGAAGGGCGTTTTTACGGTTAAAGCGCAGGAGGTTCGTGTCGGTTTTCAATTAATGAAGGTATTGAGTAAAGAAATTGAGAGTCTTGTTGTTGAAGGCGCGTCGGTGGACTATGACAAACTGCATGTCGAAAAACTATTTTTACGCGCCCGGCAGTCGAAGGGTGATGGTCAGTTCAGTATCGAAAAGATCACCTACGATAAAGCCGCTATTTTCGATATCAAAAGCCCCGTGCAGATGAAGGGCCAGGAACTTCTTTTCTCCGCTCTTTCCGCAGATTTTCTCAACGGCAAGATCAATGGGGATATGACCGCTGCCCTCAAAGGCCTGCCGGAATTTCGTGCCAAACTCCGTTTTACCAATTTGTCCATTGAACGTTTTGTGAAAGATTTTGATCTGCGTAAGAAAATGGAAATGACCGGGACGCTGGATGGGGGACTCGAGGTCGGAGGTAGCGGTACTGAGATCGCGGTCCTGGGCGGTGATTTTAAAATGGGTTCGCCCGGCGGGAAGCTGATTATTAAAGACCGCAGATTGCTGGAAAATATTGTTCAAAAAGCGTTTTTGGACACGGCGGTAGAAACTTTGCAGGATTATCATTATAATGCGGGAGGTTTACAGCTCTCAATGGAAGAGAAAAACTTGGTCGCTGATGTTAATTTGGACGGCAAGCAGGGGAAAAGAGCTTTTAAGATCGTTTATCACCGTTAACCATTAAAGGGGGACATATGAGAATTTTATTGAGTTTGTTCGTGTTGTTGGCCTTCGGCCTTGGTTGCGCACGTGTCAGCGTGCAGGCGCCGAAAGAGCCGATCAAGGTGGATATTTCCATGCGGTTGGACATTTATCAACATATCGAAAATGACATTGATGAAATTGAGAACATGGTCACCGGTGACAGCCCTAAACGTAAAGGTTCACAAAGTTTCTTGAATCTTGGTGTGACCGAGGCTTATGCCGACGAAGGTTTGAGCTCGGATGTTCAAGCCGCCGCGTTACGCCGTAAAGAACGCCGTGCGGACTTGGTTGCTTTGGAGGAGCAGGGAATTCTTGGGGAAAATAAAATGGGCTTGGTCGAGGTTCGCAAGGCCGGGGCTAAGATCGCTTTCCCCGTCGATGCTGAGAATAGTGACCGTATGATCATTTATCGCGCTGTTGCCGAAAAGAACGGCAGTTCGGTTGAAGAGGTACAGAAATTATACGCAAAACGTTTGCAAGCTGACGCGGCTTCCGGAACACCGATCGAAGTTGACAGTGGATGGACCATTAAGAATTAATGACGTTTAATTCGTACCTTTTCTTAATATTTTTTCCTGTTGTCGTATCAGTTTATTTTGCAATACCGCAGAGCTGGCGATGGCTTTGGTTGCTCATCGCCAGCTGCTGTTTTTATGCCGCATTCATTCCCGCGTATCTGTTAATTTTATTCCTTTTGATAGGGATCGATTATTTTGCCGCTCTCTTGATCGAACCGGCGCAAGGCCGATGGCGCAAAGCCTTGCTCGGCGTGAGTATTTTTTCGACGTGCTTGGTGCTTTTTGTCTTTAAGTATTTCGATTTCTTCAATTCCTCAGCCGCTTTCCTTGCTCAGCAACTTGGAGTACATTATTCCCCCAAGATCCTTTCGATCATTTTGCCGATTGGTTTATCTTTTCATACTTTTCAAAGTTTGGGTTATGTCGTTGATGTTTACCGGGGCAAGGTGAGGGCCGAGCGCCATCTGGGGATCTATGCGTTGTATGTCATGTTCTTCCCGCAATTAGTCGCCGGGCCGATCGAGCGCGCACAAAATTTGCTGCCCCAATTGAGGGTCACGCATTCGTTTGATGTCTCCCGTGTCACGGATGGGCTGAGGCTGATGTTGTGGGGGATGTTCAAAAAAGTCGTGATCGCTGACCGGCTCGCGCTCGTCGTGAATCAGGTTTACGCTGACCCTTCGGCCTACGCCGGCCCCAGTCTTGTCCTGGCCACAATATTTTTTGCTTTTCAGATCTATTGCGATTTTTCTGGATATTCCGATATTGCGATCGGGAGTGCGCAAGTTCTGGGATTCCGTTTGATGAAAAACTTTGACCGGCCTTACTTCGCAACGTCGATTCAGGACTTCTGGCATCACTGGCATATCTCCTTGTCAACGTGGTTCCGAGACTTTGTTTATATCCCGCTCGGTGGGAATCGTGTGAGCCCCTGGAGGTGGCGTTTAAATATTCTGCTTACATTTTTATTGAGTGGGCTGTGGCATGGCGCTAACTGGACGTTCATCGTCTGGGGTGCTTTGCATGGCTGTTATTATTTGATCTCGACCATTGTCAGGAAGCCTGCCGCGTGGCCCCGCAGCCTGAAGGTGCTCATTACGTTCTCGTTGGTGTGTTTTGCGTGGATCTTTTTCCGGGCGAATAATTTGTCCGACGCCGAATACATCATTTCACATCTTTTGTCCGGATGGGAGCAGGGGCTCAGGGTCGGAACGCAGGCCGGGGCGATCGGTTTGCCGATGATTGAATTGTTGTCCGCTTTTGGCCTGATCGGTTTTTTGATCATGGTTGACCGCTGGGAAGGAAAGGAAAATATCGGGACGGCCGTGGCCCGTCAGCCGGCTGCGTTGAGGTGGTTCATTTACGCTGCCTGCGCTTTAATGATCATGAATTTCGGGGTCGCGGTTCCGATCCCGTTCTTGTATTTTCAATTTTAATATGCGTATCTTTTTACTCAAACTCGGTTTATTCGGCGCGCTGATCCTCGGCGTGCAATGCTTTGTTCCGCCGTCGAAAGATATTCCCAATGAGATCAAGCTTCTCGACGTTTTTATGAAAAATAAAGCCGACATCGTTTATTTTGGCGATAGCACGATCAATTGGGCGGCCAAAAGCGATGTCAATGAAGAAAGTATGCCCGGTTTGCTTCAACGCCTTCTGCCGGCGTCGCGCGTCGCAAAGATCACGCACTCATCGTATCAGCCCGCGGTCTATGAAGCGTACGCTCAATACATTGTCAGAAAAGGTTATCATCCGGAATATGTGATCATCCCTATCAATTTGCGTATTTTCTCTCCGGAATGGGATCGCCAGCCGTTGTGGCAGTTCGAGAAAGAAAAATGGACCTTGGCGATCAAGGACACGTTCTGGATGAGGTTTTACCGGCCGCTTGCGGTCTTTAAATTCTTTGACCCGCGCATCAGCCGTTTTGATTATGAACAAACCGATGTTTATGACGGGGAGCAGTTGATCGGTAAGGTGCAGGATTACGATAATCATACTTATCAAACGATGTCTGCTGTGAATATGGGAAATAAGTTGCGCTTTCGTTACATGTATCCTCTTTCTGTTGAGCACCGTAAGATTCAATCGCTGGTGCATACCGCCGAATTATTGAGGTCTGCCGGGATCAAGCCGGTTTTTTATATCACACCCGTGGATTGGCAAACGATGCAAAAATTTCTGGGCACGGCATCAGTAGACCGTATTGCAAAGAATGTTGGACTGATCAACCTGGCTTTGCAAAAGCAGAATGTTGTTCCGTTAGACCTCTCCCGGTCTCTGCCGACGGCAGAATTCAGTTGGCCGGAAGACGGCGAAGGCCCGTTCTATCCTAATGAACATTTGCGCTTGCGCGGGAGGATGTTCGTTGTCGGGAATTTGGTTGCCAAGACTGCGCTTCATGAAAAGTAAGATTTGAAAAGACAAAGACAAGGCTGTCTTTTAGAATGGAAGCTATGATGAAGATCAAGTCATTCATCCTTTTTAACGTTGTTCTTATGGCGCTTTGTTATGGCCTTTCAAATTTACCGGTTCAGGCCGACGAAGAGGTTCGCTATGTTGCGATCGGTGATTCTTATACGATCGGGACCGGTGTTGCGCCAAAAGATGCTTGGCCCTTTTTATTGGTCGAGCGTTTGAATGCGGACGGTATCAAAATGTCGCTCGTTGCAAATCCCAGTCGTAACGGCTGGACCACGGTGGAAGCCCTGCGGTGGGAACTTCCTGTTCTCCATAAATCCAATGCGGCCTTCGTGACGGTGATGATCGGGGTCAATGACTGGGTGCAGCATTCTACTGATGAACGTTTCCGTGAAAATTTTGCCGCCCTTTTGCATGATATCCTTTGGGAAATGAAAGACAGCAAGAAAGTGTTGGTCGTGAACATCCCGGATTTTTCTGTAACCCCGCGCGGGGCGGCTTTCGCGTCGGGGAGAGATGCTGCGCGAGGGGTCGCAAAATTCAATATGATCATTGCGGAAGAAGCCCAGAAGCACGGCATTGAGGTCGTTGATATTTATAGTGTTTCGCAGAAAATGGGTACGGACCCGTCTTTGGTCGCTCGTGACGGCTTGCACCCTTCAGAGAAAGGGCAAGCTCTTTTTGCCGCGGAGATTTATCCTTCCGTAAAAGCACTTCTGAAATGATCATGAAAAAATACTTCACACTTCTTTTTCTCTTAATGGTTTTTGTTGCCGATGCTTGCGCTGCAAAAGTTGAGGTCGTCCAGTCGGAACAGGGTTGGCAGCTGCTCAAGGACGGCAAACCGTATTTTATTAAAGGCGTTTGTTACTCCGGCCTCAACCAGATCGGCAAAAGTTCGCACAATAATACAATGCGGGACTGGATGATCGTTGATGATGACCATGACGGCCGGATAGACCTGGCTTATCAAACATGGCTTGATAAGAATTTTAATAATAAGCGGGATAAGAATGAGGAGCAGGTTGGTGATTTTCAACTCATGAAAGATATGGGCGTGAACACCGTGCGATTCTATCATCATGCTTCTGGGGATCCGGAAGTCCAGGCGTTAAACCCGGGGAATCTTGAATTTAGCCATGTTCCGAATAAAAAGCTTTTGCGTCAGCTCTATGATGAAACCGGGATCATGGTGATGATGGGGGACCTTTTGGGAGCTTACACGATCAGCTCGGGCACGACCTGGAAGGCGGGAACGGATTATCGGGATCCCGGACAAGCGGCCAATATGATGCGCAGTGTCCATGACATGGTCATGGAGTTTAAAGATGAGCCGTATATTTTAGTTTGGGCGCTGGGCAACGAAAACAATTATGAGCAGTATACGAAGACGAATGCCTCGACTTACCCTGTTGATTACGCGAAATTTGTCAACAAAGTGGCGAAGTATATCAAAAAGATCGACCCCGATCACCCTGTCGTTCTTGTCAATGGCGAGACAATGTTCTTGGATATTTATAAAAAGTACGCGCCGGAAGTCGACATTATCGGCATCAATACTTACCGGCATTGGGAGGGTTTTAATACTCTTTGGAAAGAGGTTGATGCCAAGTATGGAAAGCCGGTCTTGATTACTGAGTTTGGCTTGGCTCATCCGCCGGTTGACCCGGAAACCAAAGTCTACGATGAGCAGCGGCAGGTGAAGGTCCATAAAATGTGCTGGGAAGATATTTATGCTCATCGGGTCGGGGGGAGCAAGGCTCCGGGCAATGCGATCGGTGGTTTTGTTTTTGTATGGGTGGATGACTGGTGGCAAAGCGGCAACCCTGGCGGGCATGACCTGACCGAGGATGGATGGAATTACGAATGGCATGGTCTTTTAAGTCAGGGAAATGGGAAAAATAGTCCGCTGATGCGTCAACCGCGCGCTGCTTACGACATGTATAAGGAAATTTGGAATCAGTAAAAAATTTTAAGTAGATACTTGACAGGTTAATAGTTGAATGGTAAAGTTTGTGTAGTT
>JADLGJ010000042.1 GCA_020849375.1 Candidatus Omnitrophota bacterium | reverse complement strand
TTTATCTTGAAAGATCTTCGATATCGGTTTACCTTCACTCGCGATGATCATCTCATCCGTTGAAATGACCGGCAACCCGAGCTTACCGGACAGGTGTTTGGCGACTAATGATTTGCCGACGCCCATAAAACCAATAAGAACAATGTTTTTTGACATGGGGAATTCTAACATAGCATTTGACGGGGTGTCAAACTGGACTTTGTGCTTCAAGAGCACTTAAAAATACGGGGAAATTTTGCAACGTTGCGGGCTGGATGTTAATGATGACGGGGTAAAACCCTTCAATATGAATATTTTCCAAACTCTGCTGGGGTAACGGTAACGGGACACCTTTGCCATCGCGCTTGATCTGCAGGTCGAATACTGCAGGATTAAAATCAATACCCCCTTTTTTAAGGTCAATGCCAGCGTCGGAAGTGATCGGGGCTTCCGCATCAATAACTCCGGACGAGCTCAACATAATTTCCATTTCACGGTCTTCAAGTTTATTATTTACCAACTGCAATCTCACATAACGCGGGACAATGACCGTCCGGGTCGAGCGGCCATAAATAACGACTTGCGCATTAGGGTCATCGAGAACATTCTCAACTTCGTTAATATTACGAATATCCTTTAAATTCGCCATCAAGCGGACTATTTCATCAGTCAACTGCTGTGACGGGGCGCCCTCACCAGCGATGCCCTTGCTAACATTTACGATCCTTTTTGATCTGTTTATCGTTATTTCAACCGGCAGCATATCGTTTGAGATTTTCGGCGAAAACATTATTGTCAAATGGGCATTAATGACCGTCCGAACAAAGACCAAGGCCTGAGGATTTGCCAGAAGACCCATTAATTGACTTTCTTTCAAAGCTAAAAGAATTTGCGAATCAGGAATTTGCACACCCTGCTTCTGAGATAGAATATCCTGGCGAAGAGACAATAGTGCACTTTCTTGTTCAGCAGTTCTTTCCGGCATGACGAGAAATATGTTTTTGATCGTATCATAATCCAAAGCCAATATTGCCTTCATGACTTCGACCCCAAACTGTTCACGCCATACTGCTCCACTACGATCCCATTGACCTTGTGCATCAGGTTCCCCCAGCAAAGAACGCAAATGACCACCGACCATCTCTGTGGTCATGCCTCTTCTTTCCTCGTCAGGAATTGAATCCATAACAATTTGACTTGTCAATACCTTGGGAGAGTTCGGGCCAAAGATCAATAACGCATAAAAAACAACAGCTCTCTGAATATCCTGCTCTGTCACCGCGCTAGAGCTTCTGACCGTATACCTCGACTGAAACACCCGCGGCTCATCAGTGGCTTGTCCGCCTACCATTTCGCTGCGCAACCAATCTTTTTCTAAAGGAATTATTATTCGCTGAGGCTGTTTGCGTTCTACAGTATAAGACGCGGTGACATTCTTACCTTGCAACTTAATATCGCCGACACCGGCAAAGGCACGTTCGATACTCGCTAACGCCAATTCCTCTGAGACAGTGGACTCGCCAACCTGAAACGCACTGGGAAAGGCAACCTCAAAAGCAAAGAACCCGTCCGCTTTCAAACGTTCATTGAACAATTTCTCAAAAACTCTAATTTGGTCGGTCAAGTACAACGACACATTGGTTTCAACAATGACGGCATCGAACGTATTGGGCGCGGTCCTCATCATTTGTTGCCTTGCCCCGTCATCCTCAATATCCAAACCCTCAACGACTTTAATACGCTGCACCGCTTCGACGATTTGCCGGTCCGAATAACGATCTTTTTCAAATTGGTTGAGCCGGGTGATAGCCTTGGCAATATTCCAAAGCCCTTTTTCCTTATTGACCACCCAAATTGTGAAATTAGGGTAACGCAAAGCCATTTGTAATGCGGTGACCCCCCATCCAGCGCCCACCAAAAGAATCGTGCCGGGCCCCTTTTCATTACGCGGACCGAGGAAAGTTGAAAGCTGATATGCATCCTCTAGAACATGTATCCCGCGGCCAACATTACTTTTCTCACCAAAATAATATTTAAGAGGAGTCGATGCTATAGCTTTGTTACGCAACAAGTCTCCCAACCCCGGACTGTCCGCTAACTGGACATCAACCGATGACACACGGCCCTTATCCATCGTCTCTCTCACTCGATTTAACGCACGCCGGCCGTTGGTGCTGGGGCGGGCCATGTCTTCTGCGACCGTCGAGGAAGCCACTTCCGAGAAAGACGTCCCGCCGGAGAAATACTTACGCGGCAAGGCTTCCTTACTGGCGATATCAACCTCATCTTTGATCAAATTGTATACACCCTTTTGGAAAGCACTTAAATACTGGTTATAAACTTTTTCTCTCAGGCCTTTTTCTTCTATATCAACACCAGCAATTTTATTCTTATCAATATAAACCTTACCTAACAATGATTCGCGGAGGTTCTTTTTGTACCAGGTTGCCAGAATAACCGCATGATAGATCTGCCGCACCGGCGAGAACGTTGAACCTTCATTAACTTCCTTTTCAAGCTCAGGCAGGATCATGTCGCGAAAAACTTCCGAGGACAGCGTGGCAATTTTATCTTCCGTCCCTGACGGTTGTTTTTGATCAGTTGCTAAAGTGTTATAGTCCTCCTCTAACATGACCTGCAGCCGACTCTCGCCGATCAAAACAAAACGGTCCTTTTCCAGGACGAGCGCCTTTTGTGGAACGATCCAAACTTTATTAAGCGTACTCATCGGGAGCTCGGTCGTCCCAAACCGCTCCAAAGCTTTTTTCTTGACTGCATCCCAGAATTTCTTCCCAAGCTCCTTGTCCGGGTTCGTTAACGATGCTGAAAGCTGCTTTAAAATGTAATCCTGTTCTAGCATCGTTTTACCCATCTCGGTGGTACTTAACTGATCAGGCATGATGCGGTCGTTCTCATACGGGGACAAGTTCACCCATGCTTCAGCATCGGGAACCGTCATTGCGGAAAGAAAATATTTCACAAGTTTATCGCTAGTATTGGAAAACTCCGCTTGCCCAGGCTGGTCCTGTCCGCGGTCAACCAAAAATTCGAAAAGCAGTGGATTCTGAGCATTGAGCGCCATCCCAAGGAGCATCAGCGGCTCAAAGCGGTCTGTAAGTGAAACCATGGTTCCCGGAGCGGGTAGATTTGGTAAAAGTTCTGCGCGAACCGCAGATGCAGGATAAAAGATGAGCTGGAACAAAAACGCGCTCATGACGAACAATGAGATCGCTTTGCGGAGAAACGATGTTTGATTGACGCAAAAATGCTTCATATCACTAGAGTTAGGAGTTAAAACGGACTGTGTATGTTTAGTACGTAGTATATACGAGAGCGGTAAGGAATACAAATTTATTTAGGCTCAATGCACAGAATAGCCGCTTAAGATGAAAAGCATGATCTTTTCACCGTAAAACAAGCTCATCAGCGCTCCCAAGACCAAAAATGGCCCATAAGCGATAGCGCTGTCTTTCGTGCGGAGCTTTTCGATGATCCCGTATGTGGCACCAAAGAACGGGGCAAGAAAGAAGGTCAATAAGCTCAGCTTCCATCCCATGAACGCGCCGACCATGCCCATCAATTTAACGTCTCCCCCACCCGTCGTATCCATCATGACGGTCCGGAAGATCTTCCTCTTATACTGCGCGTACTGCGGGTCAAATTGCAAATCATCCGCCTTTTTCACATCCCAAAAAACCTGCAAAATATCGCCATTGTCATTCATGTACCCGCTGCGGACCATATTGTCCCACAACCCTTCAATGATCTCAGGCTTAAGTGGGTGAAGCGCGTCGGTAAATTCTTCCTTTGTGGCGTGTTCGATCTGGCGCATCGAACGCGGAATAAAGGAATTTCCTATCATCGTCATCGCATAGATGGATCCTCCTCCGGCTAAAGCTCCAAGCAAAGACAGCCCCAATGATTTCAAATGGATTAGCCATTGTCCGGATTGCGTGCCTTGCGACACTAAACCGTGCATTTCCGGGATAAAAAGACTCAGGGCGAACCCAACGAACATCCCCCCGACACTGACCTCATCGGGAATGATACGGTATTCGAAATCAACGAAGGTTGCCACAATGAAACCAGAGACCATGACCCAATACGCCGCGGTCAAAGCACTAAAACCGAAGATCTTATAAAATCCCCAAAACGCGACCGCGGTCAAAAGCTCAATAAAAAAATAACGGACCGAATACCGTGTTTTGCAATAGCGGCATTTACCACCGAGAGCAAGATAGCTAAGGAGTGGAATATTATCGAACCACGCGACTGGTTTGTTGCAGGACATGCAATGCGAACCCGGGCTGATCACTGACTGCTCTTTAGGTAAGCGGACAATACAAACGTTCAAAAAACTGCCGATACAGGCGCCAAGAAAAACAACGAACGTTTCGATGAACATGGCCTCCGACATTTAGCGCCCTTTCTCTAAAGCTTTACGGACTTGATCTTTCACGTCCTGCGGTATTTCCTGGCCTGCCCAATGCTGCAGAGACAACATGCCTTGATAGAACAACATCCCCAAACCATTCGCTGTTTTTGCACCCTGTTGTTTTGCCAACTTAAGGAGTAGCGTCTCTGCCGGCTGATACACGACATCATAAACAAGCATATCCGCGTGGATCAATTCTCCGTCGACAAGGCAATCATCAGGGTCCTTCAAGCCGACCGATGTCGTGTTAAGCAAAAGATCAGATAATTCAATATTCAGATCATCGATTGAAGATTCAACTTCGACATTACTGACATCCATGTGAGCAGAAAGGTCTTTCACGAGTTGTTTGGCTTTTTCCACTGTACGATTATAGATCTTAATTGATTCCGGCCTTTCGGGGATAAGGCATAACGATGCAAGGATCGAGCGGGTCGTCCCTCCTGCCCCTAAAATCGCGATCCGCTTTCCCTTAGTATTAAATTGGAGTTCCACCAGATGCGCCAGGAAACCCGGACCGTCGGTATTAAATCCGGTCAGATTGCGGCCTTCATCAATAACGATCGTGTTGACCGACATCGCCTTCTTGGCGAATGGACTTAAAGCATCAACATGTTCGATTACGATCTCTTTATACGGGACCGTCACATTCAAGCCAAAAATAGGAGAGTTTTTGTCTTTAAGGTCTTTAAAAAATTGATCTAGCTCGTCGGCTTGGAGCGGAAAAAGTTTATAGACCGCATCCGCGCCCAGCTCTTTGAATGCCGTATTATGCATCAACGGCGACAGGCTGTGCTCGACGGGATATCCAATGATTCCGTAGGTCGATTTCTCTGCGGTCATGATTTCGGCGCCCGGTCCGATACGGTTGCAATGACTTTATTGATCGCGTTGAGGTAGGCTTTCGCAGAGGCCACGACGATGTCGGTGCTGGCCGCGCGGGAAATCACACTCTTCCCGTCAACTTTGACCTTGACCGTGACTTCACCCAAAGCGTCCTGGCCTTCGGTGACGGATTGAATGGCGTAATCCAAGAGTTCACCTTTTACGCCGGTGATCTTATCAATGGCCTTGTAACACGCGTCAACGGGACCGTCACCAGTGGAAGATTTCGAAACTTTCTTGCCCTTGGATTTCAAAGTGACTTCGACCTTGGCCGCTTTGTTCATGCCGCTGACGTTAGTGAAATCCACTAATTCCCAGGTCGACTTGATGACTTTCACTTCGTCCTCGACGATGGCCATTAAGTCTTCATCAAAAACCTGCTTTTTCTGGTCGGCCAATTTCTTAAATTCTTCGAACGCCTTGTCCAATTCAGCATCTTTTAACTCCACACCCAATGCTTTTAAACGGACTTTAAACGCGTGGCGGCCGGAATGTTTGCCCAAGAACAAATTACCAACGGGAACACCCACCGATTCCGGGCTCATGATCTCGTATGTTGACTTCTCTTTCAAGACCCCGTCCTGATGAATGCCGCTTTCATGACGAAACGCATTGGCACCGACGATCGCTTTATTCGGCGGGACCAAGAAACCGGTCATTTTACTGACCAAGCGGGAGATCTTGTAAATTTCTTTCGTATTGATATTGGTGTCGCAGCCATAGAAATCAGAGCGGGTTTGCAAAGCCATGACGATCTCTTCCATCGCGGCATTACCGGCGCGTTCGCCGATCCCATTGACGGTACATTCGACCTGGCGTGCGCCACTCTTGATCGCCGCCAAAGAATTGGCAACGCCCATGCCTAAATCGTCATGACAATGGGTGGAAATAACCGCTTTATTGATATTGGGAACATTGTTGCGGATGTCACTAAAGAGTTGGCCATATTCATCCGGTGTCTTATATCCAACGGTATCAGGAATATTGACGGTCGTGGCACCGGCTTTAATGACCGCTTCCAAAACGCGGTACAAGAATTGCTTTTCACTGCGGCTGGCATCTTCCGGCGAAAATTCGACGTTGCTGATCTTGGACTTGGCGTACTTGACCGCATCAACGGCCATGGCCAAGATCTCGTCCTGTGATTTTTTGAATTTGTGTTCCAAGTGGATCTTGGACGTGGCTAAAAAGACATGGATACGGCCGCTCTTGGCAACCTTGACCGCATCGTAGGCCGCATCAATGTCCTTGCGGATCGCGCGGGCCAAACCGCATACCGTGGAATTCTTGATGGCTTTGGCCACCTGGCGTACGGATTCGAAGTCTCCCGGCGAGCTGATGGGAAACCCGGCTTCAATAATATCAACACCCATACGTTCCAGGGCATAGGCGATCTCCAGCTTTTCATCCTTGTTCATGGATGCACCGGGTGCCTGCTCGCCGTCTCTCAACGTTGTATCAAAAATCAAAACTTTATCTGGTTTCATTCCGTATTTCTTCCTTTAAAGAGCAAACCTGCTAACCCCATCGGGAGCAGGTTTGCGTAAATTTAGAAAAGAAACAGGAACACCGACGAGGCGCCCGCCGAGGCGGTGTCCTATTTTACTTCTTCATCCAAGACATCAGGCCGCGTAGTTTTTCACCCACTTTTTCGATAGGGTGATTTTCGCCTTCTTTACGCATTTTGGTGAACTTTTTACGACCGGTTTTATTTTCGTTCATCCACTCTTTAGCGAATTTACCTTTTTGGATCTCTTTAAGAATTTTCTTCATTTCTTTACGAGTACGATCGGTAATAATTCTTTTACCACGAGTTAGATCGCCGTACTCGGCTGTATCGGACACGCGCTTGCGCATCCCGGTGATCCCGCCTTCATACATAAGGTCCACAATAAGTTTTAGCTCATGAAGGCATTCGAAATAAGCGATCTCGGGTTGATAACCGGCCTTGGTCAGTGTTTCAAACCCGGCCTTCACGAGTTCGCTGGCGCCACCGCAGAGAACAGCTTGTTCGCCGAAAAGGTCGGTTTCAGTTTCTTCCTGGAATGTTGTTTCAAGAACGCCGCCGCGTGTCCCGCCTAAACCTTTGGCGTAAGCAAGCGCGTCTTTCTTGGCATGGCCGGATGCGTCCTGATAGATCGCGACCAAGCACGGAACGCCTTTGCCTTCTTCGTATTGGCGACGGACCAAAGCTCCAGGCCCCTTCGGAGCAATCATCCAAACATCGATATCTTTGGACGGCTTGATCAATTTAAAATGAATATTAAAGCCGTGCGAAAAGGCCAATGACTTGCCTTTTTTCATATGTTTCTTAATGGAGTTGTTGTAGATATCAGCTTGCAAATGGTCTTGGGTCAAAATGAAAATGATATCCGCTTGCTTCGCGGCTGTTTCGACGTCAACGGGCTTAAAGCCGTCCTTGATGGCCTGGTCGTAGTTGGGGCCACCCGGGCGCTGAGCGATAATGACATTCAATCCGCTATCACGTAAATTCAAAGCCTGACCGCGTCCCTGGATACCGTATCCGACGATGGCGATCGTGCGTTTTTTCAATTGGTTCAAATCAGCATCTTTGTCATAGTAAATCTTTGTCATAAATACCCCTTCTGTTTTGTTAGAAAATTCCAAACATTTTATCATAAACCTGGATTTTCAATAGAAAAAAATCCAGAGGAAAAGCGTTTAGCTAAGCAGCTTCATTAACTTCAAATATTCGTCGGTACGGGTATCCGGCCGGGTCTTCGCGTCACAAAGGTCAACGATATTGATCTCCTCATGAATAACACCAAGAGCCTTACCGAACTGCCCCTTCAAAACCAGGTCAACCGCCGCTGCGCCTAATCGCGTGGCCAAAATACGGTCTGCCGATACGGGAGTTCCACCGCGCTGGACATGGCCTAAAACCACATAACGGGTCTCAAGCCCTGTCATCATCGTCAATGTTTGCGCGACTTCAGCGGCTTTCGCAGCCCCCTCAGCGGTAACGATCATCCAGTTCAACTTGCCGCGCTTATTACCGTCTTGAATTTCACTGCACAACGTTTTATAGTCGAACTTGCGCTCAGGAATGATGACAGTTTCAGCACCGGCGGCCATTGCCACACGCAAAGCAATATAACCACTCTTATTACCCATGACCTCAATGATAAAGATCCGTTCCATGCTTTGCGCGGTATCACGAATCTTATCGATCGATTCCAAAGCCGTGTTGATCGCGGTTTCACACCCGATGGTTTCATCCGTCCCGCAAATATCATTATCAATGGACCCCGGAACACCGACGATCGGAAATTGATTCAACGCCATCATATCCACAGCGCCCTGATACGTCCCGTCCCCGCCGATCACGATCAAGGCATCAATATTGTGCTTTTGCAAAGTTTCAAGTGCGATCGTCTTCCCTTGCGGAGAACGAAATTTCTCGGACCGCGCGGTTTTCAAAATAGTTCCTCCGCGATTTATAATATTGGAAACGGAGCGATGTTCCAAAGAAATGATATTGTCGTCAATCAAACCCTGATAGCCACGGATAATTCCGGCGACCTCGAGCCCGGACGAAAGCGCTGAACGCGTCACGCTGCGTATTGCCGCGTTCATTCCCGGGCCGTCCCCTCCCGACGTCAAAACCCCAATTTTCTTAATGGCCATATCAGTCTCCAGAATAAGAAACAATAACCACTATCCGGCGAGTTCCGCAGCCACTCAACCTACCTTTCATCGAAGAGGTTGAGTGCGCGAGGACTGTTTGAGCAAGGATAGTGGTTATTGTTTCTTATTAAGTACTAGTTTTCTTATGTTCCCATTTGCCAGCTGGCAAGGTACTTCTCTTGCTCTTCGGTCAAAACGTCGATCTTAATACCTAACGCTTTGAGCTTAAGCTTGGCGATCATCTTATCGATGTCTTCCGGAACGCTGTAAACTTTATTTTGTAACTTTTTATAATTCTTAGCGACAAATTCCGAAGCCAACGCTTGATTGGCAAAACTCATGTCCATAACGGACGCCGGATGGCCTTCCGCTGATGCGAGATTGATCAAACGTCCGTCACCCAAGAGATAAACATTCTTTCCGTTCTTCATGGTGAATTCTTCTACGAAATCACGGATAATACGGCGGGACTTGGTGATCTTTTCCAAACCGGCAATGTCGAGTTCAGCATTAAAGTGGCCGGAGTTGCACATAATGGCCCCTTCTTTCATCGTCGCCATATGCTCAGCACGGATGACATTGATATCACCAGTGACGGTCACGAAGAAATCACCTTTAGAAGCTGCATCTTTGATCGGCATAACATCATAACCGTCCATGACCGCTTCAAGTGCTTTGAGCGGATCAATTTCAGTGACGATGACACGAGCGCCTAAACCGGCCGCACGCATCGCAACCCCGCGCCCGCACCAGCCGTAACCGCAGACGACAAAGTTCGAACCGGCAACTAAACGATTCGTTGCACGGATCATCCCGTCTAGAGTCGATTGGCCCGTCCCGTAACGGTTGTCAAAAAAATGCTTGGTCAACGCGTCGTTGACAGCGATGATCGGATACATCAACAGATTATGTTTCTCAAGGCTCTTTAAACGGATAACCCCCGTAGTGGTTTCTTCTGTACCGGCATAAATGTACTTCTGCAGGTCCTTGCGTTTCTGATGGATCTCAGATACTAAGTCAGCCCCATCATCCATGGTGAGATTCGGCTTGTTGTCCAAAACCGCATTCAAGTGGCTGTAATACGTTTTGGTGTCTTCCCCTTTGATCGCGAAGGTCGGAATACCATAATCCTTAACGAGCGAAGCGGCAACGTCATCTTGCGTTGACAAAGGATTGGAAGCACAAATCGAAACATCCGCACCGCCGGCCTTTAAAACACGGGCCAGGTTCCCTGTTTCCGTCGTGACGTGCAAACACGCCGCAACGCGCAAACCTTTCAAAGGCTTATCTTTTTCAAAACGTTTTTCGATCAAAGCCAAAACCGGCATGTCTTTAAAAGCCCACTCAATACGCAACTTCCCTTTTTTGGCTAAACTTATATCCTTAACATCATACTTCATGCGAGTTTCCTTTTTTATGTAATTAGTGGTTCTATTCGCCTTAACAGCTTGGGTCTGTTCCATAAGTTCTCCTTAAACCAAAGCCTTAGTTTTACGTGACGTTGAAGCCGATGACGACGGATTCGCGGCCTTTCTCAGGATGTCGGCCTTATTGGTCTTTTCCCAAGTGAACTCTTCGCGGCCAAAGTGTCCGTACGAAGCGGTCTTTTGATAAACCGGCTTCTGTAAGTCCAATTCCTTAATGATCCCGCGCGGGGTCAGGTCAAAATGCTTGCGTGCCAACTCTGTCAATTTCTCATCGGCAACATTACCTGTTCCGAAGGTGTCGACCATGACGCTGACCGGTTCGGCAACGCCGATGGCGTAACCGATCTGGAGCCAGCAACGTTTGGCTAAACCTGCGGCGACAATGTTCTTGGCCACATAGCGGGCCATGTATGTCGCAGAACGGTCAACCTTCGTCGGATCCTTACCCGAAAAAGCCCCGCCGCCGTGCGAAACGACCCCGCCGTAAGTATCAACAATGATCTTGCGGCCGGTGACGCCGGTGTCGGATTGCGGACCGCCGACGACGAACTTGCCGGTTTCATTAACAAAGAATTTCGTCTTCGCATCGACCATTTTCCCAACGATCGGCATGGCGACGACTTTAATGATCTCTTTTTTAGATTCTTCCGTGATGCGCTTTCCGGTCTTATCCAAGATCTTTTCCAAATGCTGGCAGGCTAAAACGACCGTATCAATGCGCTGCGGGATACCGTCTTTGTATTCGACGGTGACTTGGCTTTTGCAATCCGGGCCTAAGTAATCAAGGATCCCTTTGGTGCGGACTTCTTCGACGCGGCGGACCAATTTATGAGCAAGCATTATAGGGAGCGGCATCAATTCCGGCGTTTCATCGCAGGCATAACCGATCATGATCCCCTGGTCGCCGGCCCCTCCGGTATCAACCCCTTGGGAGATATCCGGTGATTGGGCATTGATCGCGTTCAAGATCGCGCACGTATCAGCATTAAATCCATATTTAATATCGGTATAACCGATCCCGTTCAAAACTTTACGGACCAATTTATGGACATCAATATAGGTTGTCGTCGTAATTTCACCGCCAACGATCACGAGTCCGGCCGTGACAAATGTTTCACAAGCCACACGTCCCTTAGGGTCATCACGCAAAACCGCATCCAAAACCGCATCTGAAATTTGATCGCAAACTTTATCCGGGTGACCGTTACCGACCGATTCTGAAGTGATAAAATACTTTCCTTTCATCTTACAACCATCCTTTCGTGGTTCAGCATTAGTAAAATTTTATTTAAACTTCTCCTGCGCCTCTTTATAGGATTCAATACTCCCGATATCATACCATTTCCCCGAAAAAGTAAAACCGCAAACCTCTTTTTCTTCCGAGAGCCAGCGGATATATTCCCCTGCTTTATCCATTTTACCGGAGGCCTTCCGGTACTGGTCCAGATAGGATAATGTCTCCGCGGGGAAATAATAGCAGCACATCGAGATCAGGGTTGACTTCGGTTGGGCCGGCTTTTCTTCAAAAGAGACCACTGCCCCGCCGGCGCCCAACTCGACAACGCCGTACATGGTCGCGTCTTTCAAATTATGGATATCATACAGCCCTATCGTGACCGCCGAATTCTTATCGGACGCAAAAGCGACAAAATCCTTTAAGTGATAATCAAACAGATTATCGCCACCTAGGACGAACAGGTCATCCTTGACCGCGGCTTTTTTAATAGCAAAATCAATATCGCCGACCGAGCCCAAACGGTTTTCCGGCGTCGTCGTCCCGTCATTGACGATCGTGATCGGTACCGGAAAGGTCTTTTGCATCTCTTTGGCCCAATCCTGAAAATGCTTCTCGAACTTTTGATTTGTCACAACGAACAATTCGTTGAGCCCCGGCAATCCCGGTAATTTATCAACGATATAATTTATCAAAGGCTTTCCGGAAACCGGCAAAAGCGGTTTAGGCGTATTTTCTGCTATCGAAGCAAGGCGTGTTCCATAACCGGCGGCTAGAATAAGAGATTTCACTTTTTAAACCCCTTCATTGTTAATAATATTCGGTGCTAATTCTTGTAAACGACGGCGGCAGAGATCTTCAACTTCCTGCCCTGTTGTCAATTCTAAAGCTTTTTCTGCCAATTCCTTGGCATCCTGAAAACTTACACTGCGGATCAATTTTTTGATCTGCAAAATATTGCCCGGGGACATACTAAATTCATCCAATCCCAACCCTAGCAAAAGCAACGTATAGATCGGTTCGCTCGACATTTCTCCGCAAAGCGCGACCTTGATGTTTTTCTCGTGCCCGGCCTGAACCGTACGCTGAATCAACCGCAAAACCGCCGGATGGCACGGTTCATAAAATGCGGCGGTCTGTTCATTAACGCGGTCAATGGCCAACGTATACTGGATCAAGTCATTGGTCCCGATACTAAAGAACTTGGCCTCTTTTGCCAAAAGATCAGCCGTCATCGCCGCCGACGGAACTTCGATCATCGCGCCCACCTCGATATTTTCATCGAAGGGGATCTCTTCCTCACGCAAATTCTTTTTAACCGAATCAAGGATCTCATTAACACTGCGGAACTCCGCCGGGCCCGAGACCATCGGATACATCATCCGCATTTTCCCGTAATACGAAGCCCTTAAGATCGCCCTCAATTGCGTTTTGAAAATATCAGGGCGCTCCAAACAGAACTTCAGCGCGCGCCATCCCAAAAAAGGGTACATGTCACGCGGGATCTGCAAACTCGAAATAAATTTATCCCCTCCGAGGTCGAGCGTACGGATCGTCACGGAATGCGGGGCCATGGCCTCGACAACTTTTTTATACGCGGCAAATTGCTCCTCTTCGTTCGGGAGGTCAACGCGGTTCATATAAAAATATTCTGTACGGTAAAGGCCTATCCCGGACGCCCCGCGGCTTAAGATCATCGGGATCTCTTCCGGAAGCTCCAAGTTCGCGAGGACTTCCACCTTGCGACCATCGGTCGTTTCCGCCGGGAGGTCCTTAATATCATCAAAGCGGTTACGCATGGAATTAATGCGTTCTTTTTCAGCGCGGTACAAACTCAACGTCTTATCGTTGGGATGGACAATGACCAACCCCATACGCCCGTCGACGATGACCAGGTCCTGATTGCTGATACGCAAGGTCGCGTCTTTTAAGCCGACAACGGCCGGAACGCCTAAGGACTTAGCCATGATCGCCGTATGCGACGTACGGCCACCGATATCCGTGGCAAAAGCGAGGACATTCTTGTTAAACATGCTGGCCGTATCAGAGGGAGAAAGATCGTGGGCAATGATGATCAATTCTTCGGTCAAATTCTCTAACTCGTGCATGAACTTCGATTCATCAACCAGATTTTTCAAGACTCTGCGCGCGATATCATTGACGTCACTTGAGCGTTCACGCAAATACTCGTCTTCCATGTTGGAGAAGACTTTAATATATTTCTTAAAAATATTGGAAAAAACGTATTCCGCGGACTGCTTGTCCTGGCGGATCTTTTTAACGACATCCTCAGTGAGCATCCGATCCTCAAGAACCATGAGGTGGGCATCAAAGATCTGAGCGTGCTGTTCACCGATCTCGTCCGTGATCTTACGCTTCAAAGCCAATAACTGCTCGCGCGTTTTATAAAGTGCTTCTTCGAAACGGGCGATCTCGATCGGGATCTCTTTTTCCAAGATCGCACGCGGCGGGACAACGATATCCTGCTTATCAACGATATACGCTGACCCAATGGCGATCCCCGGAGCGGCCGGGACTCCTTTTAAAACATACTCACTCATTTTTACCTAAAAATGCTTCCAGCTCGGCAATAAGAGCTTCCGCATCTTTGCCTTCGGCGACCAAAATGATCGGTGTATCCCGTTGAATACCGAGCATCAAGATCCCCATGATCGATTTCCCGTTAACGATTTCACCATCTTTCTTAACCGCCAGCGTCGAGTCATACTTGACCGCTGTCTGGACAAAAAGCGCGGCCGGCCGGGCATGAAGCCCTTGAACACTTTTAACTAAGATCTCTTTTTCGATACGCGGCATAAACAATTATCTCCGGATCACCCGGTTCTTTTCAATTAAAGTGATCAGTTCTTTCGTTAATTTTTCCGAATCATGGCGGACATAGTCATTAACACTGATCAAGTCCTTAGCAACGGCCTCAAAACCCATGTCCTCAACCTTCGCAATATCCCCGACGACCGGGAAAGACCCTTCCCGTTCATACCGAGCCAACGCTTCTGCCGAAGTGACCTCAGCAGAATTCATCAAGCAGGCATTTAAAATATCCGGACGGGAATGCTTAACGATCGCCTCAAGATGTTCACTCGCACTATAGCGGTCGGTTTCCCCCGGTTGGGTCATAACATTGCAAACATAAACCTTATATGCATGCGACGACGAAATGGCGTCACTGATCCTTTTGATCAACAAATTCGGGATAACACTGGTATAAAGACTTCCCGGGCCCAAGATGATCACATCAGCCTGCTCAATAGCGCTCAGGGCGTCTTGTGTCGGCTGAGCGTCCTCAGGTTTCAGAAAAACCGTCTTGATCCGCAAACCCGGTTTCGGGATTCTGGCTTCCCCCTCGGTCACTGTACCGTCTTCATATTCCGCGACAAGCTGGACATTACTAACGGTCGCCGGAACAACGTGCCCACGGATAGCTAAAACTTTACTGGATTCTTTAACGGCCTTTTCAAAATCGCCGGTCACCTGGACCATGGCAGTCAAAAATAAATTACCAAAATTATGCCCATCCAACTGCGAAGCCGTCGAAAAACGGAATTGAAAAAGTTCGCCCATCAATTTCGGGGCATCAGCGAGCGCAACCAAACAGTTACGGATATCACCCGGGGCGACAATATTAAACTCTTCACGTAAACGGCCCGAAGATCCGCCGCTGTCCGCAACGGTGACGATCGCCGTCAAATTCGCAGTATAGTCCTTGAGGCCTAACAGTAAATTCGATAACCCGTGCCCGCCGCCGACGGTGACGATCTTCGGTCCCCGCTCAAGGAAACGTTTTTCATAAAGAATGTTAACAAGTTCGCGCTCCCCTTCCGGCAAAAAAAGCGTAATGAAAGACACGATCAGTTTGCCGATGCCCAGAACGATCAAGCTGATCCCGCAGATGAGGATCACGACCCCTAAGGCGCGGACTTGCCAGAATGAGGACCCGACAGCCAATGCCCCGAAGCCGACGATCAGAACGCCGGCCGCAGCCACAGAGAGCCATCTTTTGATCCTCATGCCGGGATACAACCACTTTAGCAAATTACTCGGCATAGAAAATTTATACGGCCTGACTTTCGTCCTGAGTCAACAAGGCTAAAATCGCTTTTTCGTCCTTAGCGGACTTGAAGTTCTCCCGGAAATATTTGTCTTTGAGAAGACGGGTGATCCTTTGCAGGGCTTTGAGGTGAGGTCCGGCGGAATCGAGCGGTGCAGCCAAAAGAAAAAAGATGTACGCCGGTTCTCCGTCGAGAGAATCAAAATCAACACCCTTTTTACTGATACCTAATGCGGCGGTGAGTTTCGTGACATTTTCACATTTACCATGCGGGATCGCGACCCCCTGGCCGATAGCGGTGGACCCTAAAGCTTCCCGGGCCATAAGGACTTCAACCAGTTTATTTCTGATCTTTTTTTCGATAGGGCCGGCTTTGACCAAACTGTCGACAAGCTCCTCAATGACTTCTTTTTTGGTGGTGGCTTTTAAATCGGGAATGACGGCTTTTGAACAGAGAAATTCGCTGATCTTCATGTGAGGCTCCTTGGGAGTAAAAAAGCTAAAAAAGCGGCGGATGGGATTTGAACCCATGACATCGACCTTGGCAAGGTCGCATTCTAGCCAACTGAATTACCGCCGCATGAAAAACGAATAAAAGAACAATGCTAATGTTACAAAATTTATGGGCGGAAGAGGACTTTTTTAATCCCTCAATGGGAGAACCTCCACGCTTAAAACAAATCTATGGGCGGAAGAGGACTTGAACCTCCACGAGTCTCCTCACATGTTCCTAAGACATGCGCGTCTACCATTCCGCCATCCGCCCGTGGAGTAAAAAATATGGTGACCCACCCGCGACTCGAACGCGGCACACCAGCCTTAAAAGGGCTGTGCTCTACCTGATGAGCTAGTGGGTCGTAAAACTAAAAAGATCTATTATTTAAATTCCGCTAGCTCTTTGTTCTTTCCTTCAAGCACATGATCAACATCTTTAATATATTTATCGGTCAGCTTTTGGATCTCTTCCTGGCCGCGGAACGAATCATCTTCGGAAACTTTACCTTCACCCTGAACTTTTTTAATGCGTTCGTTAGCATCGCGGCGGATCGTACGCAAAGAAATACGACCATGTTCAGCCATATCGCGGACCACCTTGACCAATTCATCGCGGCGTTCTTTGGAGAGAGACGGGATGATCAAACGAACCAACTTGCCGTCTATGACCGGAGAAACCCCAAGCTTAGAAGTATTGATCGCTCTTTCGATCTCCGGAAGAGCGGTCGCATCCCACGGCTGGATAATGATCGTTTTCGGGTCCGGGACCGAGATCGAAGCGATCGTCTTGATCATCGTCGGAGTACCGTAGTAATCAATATGCATCCCTTCGATCAACCCGGGATGGGCACGTCCGGTGCGGACTTCCATGAATTCACGCTGAACGGATTCCAACGCCTTGTGCATCTTGCCTTCTGTTTCTTTAACAATGTCTTTGATCATGATGCAAACCCTCTAATAATTTCTTAATTTCAATGAACCAAAGTTCCGATCTTTTCACCAAGCACGGCCTTTTTAATATTACCCGGCTTGTTAATATCAAACACCACGATCGGCACATTATTATCCATGCACATACTGATCGCGGTCAGGTCCATCACTTTCAATTTCTTTTTAAGAACATCAATGAATTTCAATTCAGCGAACTTTGTCGCTTTTTTATCCACCATCGGGTCAGCGGAATAGATCCCATCAACCTTCGTTGCCTTCATGATCACGTCCGCTTCCATTTCGGCAGCACGCAAAGCCGCCGTCGTATCGGTCGTAAAGAAAGGGTTACCTGTCCCGGCGACGAAAATAACCACGCGCTTCTTTTCCATGTGGCGCATCGCACGGCGGCGGATATACGGTTCAGCGACCTGATGCATCTGGATCGCCGACATGACTCGGGTCTGAACACCAATTTTTTCAAGAGCGTTTTGCAAAGCCAACCCGTTTAAAACGGTCGCCAGCATTCCCATATAATCAGCAACGGAACGGTCCAAGCCAAAGCTCTTTGAAGCGACCTGACCGCGAAAAATATTCCCGCCACCGACCACGAGGGCGACGGTAACGCCCATATTGACAACTTCTTTGATCTGGGCCGCTAAGGACGCGCACATTTCAGCGTCGATCCCATGATCGAACTTGCCCATCATGGCTTCCCCGCTCAACTTCAGGAGAATGCTTTTGTAAACAGGCTTATTAGGCAACTTCCCCTACCTTATATCGGATAAAACGGCCGATGACAATGTTCTCGCCGATCTTAGCGATGATCGCATTTAAATACTCACCAATGGTTTTGCTTGGCTCGCGGACGAACGGCTGATTTAATAAGCAGCTTTCAACTAAAAAAGCTTTCTTATCGGCCGCAGCTTCCAGGATTTCCGCCGGAACGTTTTTCTCGCCAATATATTTCGGGTTCATGGCCGCGATGTGCATCGCGACATCTTTGGTGAATTTGATGAAGTCTTCATTGCTGCCGACGAAATCGGTCTCGCAATTGACTTCAACGAGAACAGCGATCTTATTGCCCATATGGACATACGATTCAATACGGCCTTCTTTCGCGACGCGGTCGCCTTTTTTAGCTGCCATCTCCATACCGCGCTGCTGCAAAATTTCTTTCGCTTTCTCAAGATTACCGCCCGCTTTTTCAAGGGCGTTCTTGCATTCCATAACACCACAGGATGTCAAATCCCGCAATGTTTTGATCGCATCAAATGAAGCTGTCATATTCATTTTACCTTCCTCTATATAATATATCAGTCGTATTATTTTTGTTCTTGTTGCACAGCAGGAGCAGCTTCTGTTTTAGCTGCAGCCACTTCCGCCTGTTCAGGAGCATCTTTACGGCGGCGGACAGTTTCGGCTTGTGCAAATTCTTGACGGCCTTCAATGATAGCATCAGCGATCACGGTCATAATATAACGGATCGATTTCAGCGCGTCATCATTGCCCGGGATCGGATAATCAATGACATCCGGGTCGCAATTGGTGTCGATCAAACCGATCAACGGGATCCCAAGACGATTAGCTTCTTTGATCGCGATCTCTTCTCGCTTCGAATCAACAACGAAGATCGCTTTCGGTTGGTCAACGACGTTGCGAATACCGCCTAAATCTCTGACCAAGCGGTCTTTTTCTTTTGTCAAAAGGGCAACTTCTTTTTTAGTCAAATTATTGATCGAACCATCTTCGATCATCTTTTCTATCTTAACCATTTTTTGAATGGATTTGCGGACCGTCTGGAAGTTGGTCAAAAGCCCACCCATCCAACGGTTATTAATATACGGCTGTCCTGCGCGTTCGGCTTCGGACTTGATGACATCCTGGGCTTGCTTTTTGGTCCCGACAAAAAGGATGGTTCCACCCTTCATCGCGACATCGCGCGCAAAATCTCTGGCTTCGTTCAAGTGATGGACGGTCTTTTCGAGGTCAATAATATAAATCCCGTCCCGGTCCCCAAAAATAAAACGCTTCATTTTAGGGTTCCAGCGGCGGGTTTGATGACCAAAATGCGTCCCACATTCCAACAACTTCTTCAACACTTCGTCTTGCATAACTGCTCCTTCTCTCTGGCATTTGTTTGGCACCGGTCTAAGGAAACCCCCTTTGGGAGCGCCTTCGGCGAATGAGCGCAAATGCTTTAGGTTGATGCGCTTAAAACCCTCTCATTTTTTGTGGAGTTTAAAGCACGGATTTAAATACAGGGATGTAGTATACCAAATTAATTATTTTTGGCAACTATTTCTTTTAACAGAACTTTACTTATTGAAACTGCGTCTCATAAAGGCGCTTATAAAGGCTACATGTTGTCAAAAGCTCTTCATGCGGGCCGAGGCCGACGATCCCGCCCTTGTCCAGGACCACGATCTTATTAGCCTTCTTGATCGTAGACAAGCGATGCGCGATCGCAATGACCGTACGGCCGACCATTAATTTATCTAAAGCATCCTGGACATATTTTTCTGACTGCGAATCTAACTGCGAGGTCGCCTCGTCAAGGATGAGGATCGGCGGATTGCGCAAGATCGCTCTCGCGATCGCAATGCGCTGTTTCTCCCCGCCGGACAAACGAAAACCGCGGTCGCCAATGATCGTTGCATAACCCTCAGGCATTTTAACAATGAACTGATGGGCATAAGCGCGCTGGGCCGCCGTTTCAACTTCACTTTGGCTGGCCTGCGGCGTGCCGTAAGAAATATTCGCACCGACGGTGTCATTAAAAAGAAAAGTTTCCTGGGACACGATGCCGATCTGGCGGCGCAAAGAATGGAACGTCACATCGCGGACATCTTTGCCGTCAACCGTGACCCGCCCCGACGTGGCATCATAAAAACGAGGGATCAAATTCGCGAGCGTGGATTTCCCTGTTCCCGTCGGGCCGACGATCGCGACCAATTCACCGACCTTGATCTCGAGATTGATATTTTGGAGGACCTCCGACCCTTCACTTTCATAGCGGAACGACACATTCTCAAGCTTGATATTCTTTTGGATCGCAGACAAGGCTAAAGCGCCCGGCTTCTCCTGAACGCTCGGCTGTTCGTCGAGGACATCATAAATGCGTTCATTCGCGGCCAAAGCCTGCTGGGTCATGGCATGCACATTTCCCAACTTCTTTAACGGACTGATGATCAACAAAACCGAACTTAAAAAGAAAGCAAAAACACCAAAAGACAACACGTCGTTCATGACCTGCTTGCCCATCCACAAAATGATCGCGACCCCACAAAAAAGCCCAAAAAGTTCGGTGATAGGATTCATCAACAGGATGCGTTTCACGGACTTAAGGCGCAGTTTATAAGCGTCGTGATTCTTGGTGCGGAAACGGTTAATTTCATACTGCTCGGTACCAAAAGCTTTAACAACTCTGACCCCGGAAATAGTTTCCAATAAAATGGAATTCACGTCCGCCATATTCTCTTGAGTTCTCTTTGATAATTTGCGCAACTTCGAACCGATACGGCTTAACGGCCAGCCGATCAACGGCAAGACAATAAAGATCACACAGGCGGCCTTAAAGTGAATCGAAAAAGCGATCGACACATACATCAAGATCAAGAAACTCTGACGAAAAAGGTCGGTCACTCCGTAAGACACGGCATTCTCGACGACGGCAACGTCATTGGTGATCCGTGACAAAAGCTCGCCCGTCCGTCTTTCGCTAAAATAATCCAGAGAAAAACTCTGGATCTTTTCGTAAAGCTTGTTGCGGATGTCACGGATAACGCGCTGAGAAAGATCATTCATTAAATACGAACTGAGATAAACAAAAACATGCTTGACGACCATCAAACCCACAATGAACCACGGCAAAAGACTCAACAGGGCGGCCGGATCCATCGTATTAAGCTGATCAACGGCATTACGTACGAACTCTGGAACCTGATTAGGGAAAACGATCTGTTTTTTGTTGAAAATACGGTCCGTTAGGGGGATCAAAAGCGTGTATTGAATACCCTCAAAGAGACTGGAAACGAACATCGCCACGATCGCGATGCCGAAAAGCCGCTTGTGATCCTTTAAAAAACCTAAAAGTTTGAGATAATTTTTCATGAAACCGTAGCAAATAAAGATGTTAGGCGAAAGTTTGGATGTTAGCATGCAGGTTGACTTTTGTCGAGGGATTTGTTAAGGTGGATGCCATGCGAAAGATCAATATTGCCATTATCGGGATTGGCCATCTAGGCTCCCGCCACCTTAAAGTCCTTTCCGAACTTAAGAATATTGTCAACATTGTCGGGGTGTGCGACGTTAAAGAAGATCGGACCGAACGGCTCGCCCGCCATTACAATGTCCCCTTTTTTGAAGATTACCGGGAACTGGCCGGGAAAATTGATGCCGTGAACATTTGCGTGCCGACCACACTTCACCATAAGATCGGTAAGTTCTTCCTCGAGAACGGTGTCCATACTTTTATTGAAAAACCGATCACCATGGATATCGCTCAAGCCGACGACCTGATCGCTGTCGCCCAGAAAAACAACCTCAAACTGCAAGTCGGCCACGTCGAACGGTTCAACTCCGCGTTCCGCGCGATCAAACATTTCACGAAGTATCCCCTTTTCATCGAATGCCACCGTCTCAATAAATTCCCTAACCGCTCGCTCGACATCGGCGTCGTCATGGATCTAATGATCCACGACATTGACATCATCCTCGGCATCAACAATAGCCCGGTCAAAGATTTTCACGCTGTCGGGATTAATGTTTTAACATCAATGGAAGACATTGCGAGCGTGCGCGTTGTTTTTGAAAACGGTTGCGTGTGCAATCTCACGGCAAGCAGGGTCTCAGAAGATGTCATGCGCAAGATCCGCATTTTCACGACGGATTCTTACATTTCCCTCGATTATGTCCAGCAGGAAGCCCACATTTACCGCAAGCATGGGGCGATGATCTCTAAACATGCTTTACCGATCCAAAAAGAAGAACCTCTCAAAGAAGAGATCAAATCGTTCATCGAATGCGTCCGCGACGACCAACAACCGATCGTGTCAGGTGTGGAAGGCCGCGACGCGCTAAAGTTGGCCCTTAAAATTTGCGAAAGCATCAAAACCGCACAAACCCAGATCTTTGAGCGGATCAAATCCGAGTCCCTGACCCAAGCTTAATGATGCCATCCGAAAAACATTTAATGATCGTTGCTGGCGAAGTTTCGGGGGATAGCCATGCCGCCGCTCTCGTGTCCGCCCTGAAAAAACTCGAACCCACCCTGACCTTATCCGGGCTCGGCGGGCCAAAGATGCAAGCCGCCGGCGTTGCCATTGACGAAGATTTTACAAAATTTGCGGTCGTTGGATTTATCGAGGTCATTAAACATTACAGCAACTTTAAAAGATGCTTTGATCTCTTTCTGCAAAACGTTGCCCAGCGCAAGCCCGTCGCGGTCATTCTTGTGGATTATCCGGGATTTAATTTACGTTTAGCGAGCCGGCTCAAAAAAATGGGCGTTCCGGTCATTTATTACATCAGCCCCCAGGTCTGGGCCTGGAAAGAAAACCGCGTCCAATTCATCAAAAAGAATGTTGACCGCATGCTCGTGCTTTTTGATTTCGAAAAAAAGTTTTACGCTGACCGCGGGGTCGAAGTTGAGTTCGTCGGCCACCCGCTTGCGGACGAAGTCCATATCACCGTTGGGCGCGAGCAAATGATGAAAGACCTCAACCTTTCACCCGAACGCTTCACGGTCGGCCTTTTGCCCGGTTCGAGGCAAAAAGAAATTGAAGCGCTCTTACCGCCGATGCTTGACGCGGCCGAGATCCTGCATCAAGCGGATCCACGGTACCAGTTTTTACTGCTCAAGGCCCCGAACCTCGACACAGGATTATTCGAAAAATTTTTGACAAACCGGGATTTACCGCTTAAAATCCTCGCTGGTCATTTTCACGATGGGTTGAACGCTTGCGACGTCGCCATGGTTGCCTCAGGAACGGCCACCCTGGAAACAGCACTGCTCCTCAAGCCGATGGTCGTGATCTACAAAACGTCGTTCTTTACTTTTGTTCTAGCGAAAGCCCTGATCAAGATCCCCTGCATCGGGCTTGTCAATATTGTCGCCGGCAAAAAGATCGTCCCGGAATGCCTGCAGGATGAAGCTAATGGGCCCAAGATCGCCGACGAAATTAAAAAAATATGTCAAGATCCGGCCGAGTTTGACCGTATCAAAAAAGACCTGGAGAAAGTCAAGGCCTCCCTCGGTTCCGACGGAGCAAGTTTACGCGCGGCAGAAAACATCTTAGAGTTCCTTAAATAACGGAGTAGAGCCCATGATCGCAGCCACTGACTGGAAAAAGTTTCTTGCTAACAATGAACTAGCTGATTTATTCGAGAACGCAAAAAGCGTGACGATCGCGAAAGATTTCCAGGAGTTGGTCGCTCTTTCTTTAGGAAGCCCCGACGCCGACACCTACGAAGTTTCATACGATATCCCCGGTAAAGGAAAGATCGTGGAAGCGATCGTTGACCGCTGCCGCAACGGCCTCGCTGCCAACTATCCTGAACCCTACATGCGCCGCCGCGATCCCGACACCATGGTCATCGCTGATGAGAAAGCTACTGATAAGGCTCATTACAATGAACGCTTCAAAACACCGTTCCCTCAATTCCGTAAAGAAGTTTTAGCGTGGCTCAAAGACCAGGACCTGCTCGTTGTTCCTTTTTATTCCGGCAGTAAAGAACTCGGATATACGTCTCTTTTGATCGGGCCAAAGAACGCCGCATTCTTTTCCGCGTCATTGGCCAGCTTGCAAGGCATGGTCGACAAAAAAGACCTTCCCGAAGTCTGGGCGCCGAAGGCCGTGATCTTTTTGGCACCAACATTCCGTCACACTCACTGCAATGGGAAACAGATCGTTGTCCACCACCGCAGCGACAACATTCATGAGATCTTCTCGCTCAACCTTTATCCCGGCCCCAGCGCAAAAAAAGGGATATACGGCGTTCTATTAAATTTAGGCGAAAAAGAAGGCTGGATCACGGCCCACGGGTCGACCGTTGTCGTGACCACCCCTTACGATAATGAATTAGTCATTATGCACGAAGGTGCCAGCGGCGGCGGAAAAAGCGAAATGCTGCAGTATCCGCACCGCCAGCCTGACGGCCGTCTTTTGACCGGAACCAACATCATGACCGGGAAAGCCCGCTACATCCCGCTCTTTCAGGGATGCCGCCTCAACCCTGTCACTGACGACATGGCTCTATGCCATCCATCGATCCAGGGAGAGAACGGAAAACTCATCGTGCAGGATGCAGAGCAAGGATGGTTCGTCCGCGTTAACCATATCACCAAATATGGCACGGATAATTTCCTGGAAGAAATGACCATGGCGCCGAAAAATCCGCTCGTATTCTTAAATCTTTATTCTGTGCCGAAAGCAACATGTTTAATATGGGAACCGACGGAAGATAAACCGGGTGTCCCCTGCCCTAATCCGCGCGTCATTATTCCCCGGGACATTGTTCCGGGCATTGTTAAAACACCCGTTGAGGTTAATATCAGAAGCTTCGGGATCCGTACTCCGCCGTGCACGACGGAAAATCCGACCTACGGGATCATCGGCATGCTCCATATTTTACCGCGCTCTTTAGCATGGCTGTGGCGGCTTGTGTCACCGCGGGGATATGATAACCCGAGCATTACGGCCAGCGAAGGGATGTCCAGCGAAGGGGTCGGTTCGTATTGGCCGTTCGCCACCGGACGCCGGGTTGATCAGGCGAATCTCCTTTTAAAACAGATCATTCAAACACCGAGAACCAAATACTCCCTCACCCCGAACCAATATATCGGGGCATGGAAGGTCGGCTTTATGCCGCAATGGATCGTACGTGAGTACCTCGCCCGCCGCGGAAGCGCGTTCTTTAAGCCGAACCAACTTGAGCCGGCACGCTGCCCGTTACTCGGCTATACCGTGCAATCGTTACAGATCGAAGGATTTTTCTTGAACCGTGATTTTCTTCAAGTGGAAGTTCAGCCGGAAGTCGGCGAAGAAACGTACGACAAAGGCGCGAAGATCCTCATGGATTTCTTCAAAAAAGAATTAGCACTCTATCTTAAGGACCCAGGGCTTGACCCGCTCGGCAAGCAGATCATCGAATGCTGCATGCGCGACGGAAAAATCGAGGATTATTTGCGGTTTATCAATAATTCATGAGCAAGGCACCGAAGCCACATCTCCGCGACGATCACCGCGCCACCTGTCTGACCTGCATGGACGGGCGCATCCAGATCCCTGTTATCAATTGGATCCGCCGCAGTTCCAAAGTCAAATTCGTTGATATTATTTCCGGCCCGGGGATGGATAAGATCTTGACCACCCCGCACGCGCAGATGGACGCGATCCTCACCGGGATCAAAGTCTCAACAACGATCAATCACTCATCGCATATTTTTGTGGTGGGGCATTTCGATTGTCGCGGTAATCCGGTGCCTTATGAAACGCATTTGGAGCAGATCATCGCAGGGTCAAAGAAGATAAAAAGACTCTTCCCTTCCTACCCCGTCACAGGATTATGGGTCAACTCCCACTGGCACGTCAAAAAAATCATCGACCTTCTATAGCGGAATAATGTCTTTCTTGCAGTCTTCGGGGCAGTTACAATGGTTCTCGAAGTTCGTACACACGCCATCGCCACAAGGAATACAAATTGGCAGCGCGTATTGTGAGTTTTTCCCTTCCATGTTACATTTACCGTCGAGATAATCAAAGCCGCAGCGTTTAACCATACCTTTACAGCATTCAACATCCTGGCCGTTGTAAGCTAAGGCGCCACAATCGGGGATCAGGCCTTCGGGGATCTTGGCCATGCAGATCTTTTGCTTTGAGCAATTCTCAATAATACTGCAAAACTGCCGTGGACAGCTGTCAGCACTGATCGTTTGGCAATCGCGGGGGACGCAAGCTAGCGGACATTCAGGAGCTTTCGAACCGTCCGCGCATTGTAATTGGCAAGCCGCCGGCGGACAGCCGGCTCCCTTGGCATAAGCCCCCGTGCAATAATCAGCAAACGTCTGCGCAACAGCAAAACCCGCTCCGGCGAAAGAAATTAATACTGCCAACAAAACGCTTAAAATTCTTTGAAAACGCATGTCAACCTCACTTTTAAAGTTAAATTCCTTCAACAGACCCCGCATCAACCCAACCGGTTTTACCGTCTGGACGGACGATCTTGGCCCAGCCGCCTTCTCGTTCCTGAACTTGGCAACGCTGCCCTTCGGGAAGCTCAAAATAAACGGTCGCTTTCTCATTCGGTTCAAAACGCGCAGCAGAAGATCTTACCGCGACAGCGGCATTGTATTCATCCGCAAGCTTGGCCTGCAAACCATAACCAAAAATAAAGAACAGAACAGCAACCGCACACATCGCTAGCCGCCCGGCTTTCCAATGTAAATAAAGTGTCGCTAAATGCGCGGCACCAAACAAAACAAGAAAAATGAGCAGTATCAAGGCCATTTCATTAACGCTATAAAACTTGATATGCCCTTCCCACAATCTTTCCCAGGCATTGAGCGGCCGTTGGACATCATTTTGTACTTCAGACAGAGCGAACTGCGTATTAGCGGCCACGTCCGGATCGCGCGGCAGCAAGCGCTTCGCCCGTTCATAATTGAGGACGGCCTTACCCAACTCTTGTTTCTTAAAATAACTGTTCCCGAGATTGTAGTAAATCGCGCCGCTTTCAAAACCGCTGGTCAAAATGGCTTCGTAATCCGCGATCGCTTCGTCGTATTTTCCATCGCGGTAAGCGGCGTTGGCTTTGGCAAAATTGGGAGCCGAGATATCGACCGCGAAGGCAGCGCGCACGAACATTAAACCAAGCAAAGTGATGATGGCAACTTTCTTCATTTCACATTCCGTTCAAAAAAGTCGATCGTTTCCTGGGCCTTCTGCAAATGAGCCTTCATTTTCTCCACCGTGATCTGAGCCGAGGCAAAACGGACAAGTTCACATTCACTAAAGACCTGCCTCAGGTCCTCGAGAACTTTATCATTATTATTCTTCATGTGGCTGGCGATCAAAGCCACAGTGACAGTATTCTGCGGGACATGAAATTTATTCCCGAAGTATTCCTGCAATGTCCTGACCAAAGTGTCGCAAAAATTCCGCGCGTCATTCTTTTCCAAGAACGCTGCGGCCTGTGACAAGCCGGCTTTTGCCTGACGCGGCGCCTGCAAACGCCGGGCTAAACGGTGATCGGTCGTTAGTCTTTGCCGGAATAAATAATTAACGAACAACCCCAACCACGCAAGGAAGAATAAAATAATCCCCACAATAAACCCACCCTGACGCAAAAGTGTAGCCCCTCGCCGTTGCACCGGGCCGATCTCATCTTTAATAAAATGGATGTCCTTCCCTAACTCTTCGGGCTGATCACGAAAAATGGGGCCGGATGAAGCGAGCATCCCGACGACCTTGGCTTCCTCGCCTTTTGCAAGCGGGGTGACGGTCAACGGGAACGGCCCCTTGCTCACAGTAAAATATTTTCCTTCGCTGGTATCAAAATAGCTAAACTCCACCACCGGTAATTCCCTGACCGCATCATTTTTCGGGATCACGACTTGTTCCAAGGTTTTCTCACCGTCCTGCTCGGTAACCTTGGGGTCATAAACTTTGAGATCTTTCGATTCTTTAAAAGCGGGCATTTCGACCGCCTTAAGGTTTCCATCACCGGCGACCCGCATACGTACCGTGACCGGGTCTCCCACTTTCACTTCGGAGGGCGACACCGACATTTCGAAATTATACTTCCCTACCCCGCCGGAAAAACTAGCAGGCTTGCCTTCTTCGGGCAAAGGCAACACCTTAATACCGATACCTGCAGATTCAAGCATGACGGTCTTTGTTTCAAAACGGCCCATAAATTCATCGAACACATCATCATCAAAAATACTGCCGATGTCCCCGGGCATGCCTCGGCGGGGAGAACTGGCAATAACGATATTCGCACCTAGCTTAGCCGGGCCGAGCGTCAAATCACCGGCACGCGTCGGGTAAAGGAAAGTCTTAAAATTAAGGACCTGATAAGAGATGCCACCCATGACCTGCTGCCTGCGTTCCGGTTCAGCAAAAGGCTCCAACCGGAAACCATCAGTACTCAACGAAGGATATTGCACATTCTTTACCGCCAGCTCATTAATAAAAAGTTTAATCTCCACCGGGATCGGTTCATTCAGGTAGGCTTCTTTCTTTGCTGTACTCAGCACAACAAAGATCTTATCCTGCAAGGCGGACGTGTCACCGCCGCCAGATCCGCCGGGGTGTACCGGTTTTGAGCCCGAGGAACCAGAGTCAACGACGGTAATGGCAACTGGGTCAGTGGAATAATTCTTGCCCGAAAGCGGAAGCGTAATCGAAGGGATCTGGAATTGTCCGGTCTTGAGCGGGATCACGGTGAACATGAGGCCCGTCGAACGCGACATTTTCCCGTTAATGACCGAGATCTTGGTCGAAGGCCCGAGATAACGGATCTCCAATCCATCTATTTTAGGGAACTGGATCGGTGGCGCATCGGCTCCGGTGACCGTAATGGTCAGCCTCAGGGATGACCCCAACTCCACGGTCGTCGTATTAACACTGGCCTCGACGCTGATGTCTTCCGCTAACACCGGTTGGGACAACGGCCCGGCCGACAATAAAACAAAAAATAAAAATGATCTTAAAACGAGTTGCAACATTTTACCAATCTTTCAAAACCGGTCGCTCTTGAAATTTATTCTTACCAAAATTCAATAATCCCACCGGTTGTTCATTTTGTTCAAACTGTTTAAGCAGATCCTTAGCTTCTTCCTTCGTCATTTCACCAGATTGAGGCTGTGGCTCCTTGCCATCCTCACCTTTTTTATTATCTTTGTCCTGCGATGATCCGTCTTCAGGTTTAAATGCCGGCTTCTTTTCATCGTCTTTCTTTTCTGATGCCGAAGACTGCTGTTGTTCCTGATCATTTTGCGAGTCGGACCCACTCTGCGACGAATTTATACCTTGCTCCTGCTTTTGTTGGCCTTGTTGCTCTTTCTGATCTTGCTTCTTGTCTTCGTTCTGCTGGGATCGTTGTTGATCCTGCTTCTGCTGTTCCTGCTTTTTCCTTAAACGTTCTAATTCTTTTTGAACAATGTCATGATTATACTTGGCGTCAACATCCTTGTCATCTAGATTCACGACCGTATCGAACTGACGAGCCGATTCCTCGAGATTTTTGATCGCTTCGTTAACATCTTGCTTTTCAGCCGTCAAACCGGCGGCAAATAATGCGTCCCCGAGATTAAAATGCGCGTTTTTTTTAACATCAGGGTCACTGCTTAAAAGCCCCTTTTGAAGATAAGACGCCGCATCACGATACTTTTTATTTTTATAAAGCGCGGTCCCTAAATTAAAATTAACTTCCGGCGACTCCGGATCGGCCTTGAGAGCATCCTCATAATTCTTTAAGGATGATTCAAAGTCACCCTTGTTATAAAGATGATTCCCCTTCTTCACGCTACTCTCTTTCGACGCGGCAAAGGCCGAAGAGATCAACAACACGATAGAAATGACTGTTAGGATCAATTTCTTTATCATGCTCCCACCCGTCTACGTAAAGGAAAAACCATTTCAAAGACTAAGAACAATAAAGCTAAAGCCAGTGGGAATTGAAAACGTTCAAAGTAACGCTTTTCCGATCTGACCTGAAAATCTTTTTTCTCGAATTTTGATATTTCCTGATCATAGATCAACTCCAGGCCGAACTGTGTCCCGCTTGCGCGGACATACACACCACCCGTCGCCAGGGCGATCTTCTGCAGCAAACTTTCATTGAGCCGCGACTTGACGAAATTTCCCTGACTATCTTTCAAGAAATCTGTTGAACCATTGTCATTCGTGACCTGGATCAACTCCCCATCCTGGGTCCCGACGCCGATCGAAAAGATCTTGATCCCTTTTTCTTTGGCCTTGTCAACCAACGGCATCGGGTCTTCCTCCAGATTCTCACCGTCGGTAATAATGACGACCGCTTTATATTTTGTCCCCGCCGCCTCGTATTCTTTCAAAGCTTCACGCAAGGCCGCCGCAATATTGGTACCGCCGCGGGGAACAATGCCGGGGCCCAGATCTTCAAGGTTCAAAAGAAAACCGCTGTAATCCACGGTCAACGGGCAGATCAAAAATGCATCGCCGGCAAAAGCGACCAAGCCGATACGGTCGCCCTTGAGCTTCTTGATCAGGTCTTGAATCGCAAGTTTGGTGCGCTCCAAACGCGAAGGCTTGACATCCTTCGTGAGCATACTTTTCGAGACGTCAACAACGAGCAAAATATCCGTGCCGCGGCGTTTGATCTCACGCGTTTCATAACCCCACTGCGGACGGGCCAAAGCAAAAATGCTCAGGACAATGACCCCTATCAAAAGGGCCGCCTTCAGCCGGTAGCGTTTCGGGTCATAACTTTTCGTGATCTCTGCAAAAAGTTTTTGCTGTGAAAAACGCCCCAGCATACTCCGCCGGTGGCGGACCGCCCACAAAAGAAAAGCAAACAGCGGGATCACAGCCCACAGCCACAAAAGATTTTCGGGTGTTGCAAATTTCATAAACTCCCCTAACCCCTCTTTAAAGAAAGAGGGGGAAAATTAAGGTAAACGTAAGAATACTGTACTCTCAAGAGCAACGGCCAACAATAACAGGATCAAGGCCGCGCCAAGAAAATACACAAACAGTTCCTTATACTCACGGTATCCTGTCTCTTCGATCTTTGTTTTTTCTAAACGGTCGATCTCATTATAAACGTCACGCAAAGAATCAGTATCTGTCGCGCGAAAATACCGGCCGCCCGTCGTATCGGCGATCGTTCTCAACGTTTCCTCGTCTATCTCGACGGGAACGTTCTGATAACCGTGCCGGCCCCAAATATCCTGCACGGGATAAGGCGCCATGCCGTTGGTCCCGGCACCGATCGTATAAACTTTCACGCCCATCACCTTGGCCGCTTTGGCTGCCGCAACAGGGTCCACCTTGCCGCGGTTATTCACGCCATCGGTCAAAAGGATAATGACCTTACTCTTGGCTTCACTTTTTTGTAGGCGCGACAAAGACGCGCTGATCCCGGAGCCGATCGCGGTTCCGTCCTCCATCATATTCAACTGCAGGCGTTCCAAATTTGTTTTCAGCCACGAGTAGTCGGTCGTCAAAGGGCTGACCGTATAGGCAAGACCTGCAAAAGCGACTAAACCGATGCGATCAGATTTGCGAGCATCAATGAATTCTCCGACCACGCTTTTGATCACTTCCAGACGATTGTACCTTTGGCCTTTCAGCGTAAAATCCTCAGCAGCCATACTGCCGGAGCCGTCAATGGCGAGGACAATATCAATGCCCTCTATTTCATGCTTCGCTTCTTCCAAGACCGAACGCGGCCCCGACAAGGCAATAATGAACAATATCACGGCGAGGTAACGCAAAAAAGCCGGTGCCCAAAAAAAGCGGATCTTCCAGGTGCGGTGCAGTGAACCAACAAGATTACCTGAAGGAAAACGCAAACTCGCCGACCTTAAGCGCAATGCCGTCCAAAACAACAAAACAAGGACGGCCGGGACAAGAATAAGAATAAAAGGATCTTTAAAGATCATACTTTCGCTTCTGCAGGTTCAACTTTAGGGATCGTTTCTGTGATCAAGCGCTTGGCAACGATCAGGGCATTATCCATTTCTTTATTATTCGAGCTGTAACGCGCGAATTTAACCATGTCGCTTAATGTTAAAAATTCCCTTAAAGAATCTTTCTGCTGGAGCTCCAGGACCGCCATCGTTTTTACATAAACCAGGAATTCATCGGTTGTCATTTCCGGCGCGCTAACCGAAAAACGCCGTTCCAAATAATGACGAATAATAGCGGACAAGCGGACAAAATATTCTTCGATCTTTCCGGCAGCGGGTAGATTTTCTTTTTCCAACGCGGCCAATTCTTCATTTGCGATCTCCCAGGCGGGACGGATGATCACAGGGGCGATCTTTTGCTTTGCCAATCTTTCTCTTAGCCAACGCACGAAGAAAATACCACCCAGGGCCAAAATGACACCCAAGACCGCGAACAGCCAAAAATAATTGGCCGGCAAGTCAACAGGCGGTCGAACGTCTTTTAATTCTTCTAACGGCATATCAGATCTTTCTCCTACGGCGTTTCAGAAAGAATTTCACAATCTCATCGCTGTACGACTCATGGGTCGCGATAGGAATATGGTCCATGCCGACGGAATCGAACATCCGTTGGCGATTCTTAACACGAACCGCAGCTCTCTGTTGGTAATCTTCCCTTACCTTGGCCGAACTGGTATCAACCAAGGTCGTACGGCCGGTTTCCGCATCTTCCAAAAGGACAAGCCCGCAATCCGGCAACTCGCTTTCGCGCAGGTCGTTAAGCGTGACCGCGATGACGTCATGACGGCGGTTGGCGATCGCCAAGGCTTTCTTCAAGCGTCCGGTCTCCCCCGGCTCAAAAAAGTCCGAGATTAAGAAAGCAACGCTTTTACGGCTGACGATCTTATTGAGGTATTCCAGTGCGGCAACCATGTCGGTCGCAGAATGCTGCGGCTGATAAAAAAGGATCTCGCGGATCAGCCGAAGGACATTCTTTGTCCCTTTGACCGGGGGAACAAATTTCTCGATCTTATCGGTGAAAATGATCAGGCCGATCTTGTCATTATTACGGATGGCGGAAAAAGCCAACAGTGCGGCGATCTCAGCGGCGAGTTTACTTTTTAGTTCATTAACGGTGGAGAATTGGCAGGAGCGGGACACGTCAACGAGAAGCATGACGGTCAACTCGCGTTCTTCGACGAATTTTTTAATATGTGCTTTCCCGGTGCGTGCGGTGACGTTCCAGTCAATGGTACGGACATCATCGCCGGGAAAATATTCGCGCACTTCATCGAACTCAAGGCCGCGGCCTTTAAAAACACTGTGGTACTGGCCGGCAAAGACATCGGTCACAAGCCGCGACGTCGTGATCTCAATACGGCGGACTTTTTTGAATACATCTTTAGGGATCATAAATCGTTTCTCGGGCGGCGTTGTGGGGGTGACCTTCCGGCGAGTTTGAATTTTGCTTTTTCCCGATCTCTATTTGAAGAAAATTTTGATAAAAGCAAAATTCACTGTTCGAGCACGGAAGGTCACCCCCACAACGCCGCTCAAATAAAATTATTAAGGAACTTCGACTTCGCTAAAGATTCTCGCAATGATATCTTCCGATGTTTTCTCTTCCGCCTCCGCTTCATAACTGACAATGACACGGTGGCGTAAAACATCAACTCCGATCGTCTTCACATCCTGCGGCGTCACATAACCGCGGCCCTGCAAAAACGCATAAGCTTTTGAAGCCAGCGCCAAATAGATCGTCGCGCGCGGCGAAGCCCCGTATTGGATCAGGCCTTTAAGATCTCCAAGCTTATAATTTTCTGGATGGCGGGTCGCCTCGACGATATCAACGATATACCGGGCGATCTTCTCGTCCATATAGATTTCATCAACGACCGCACGGGCACGCAGAATATCTTGAGTCGTCACGATACTCTGAACTTTGAAATCCGCTTTCGTATACGACATCCGCTGCAGGATCTTAAGTTCCTCGTCCTTGGTCGGATATGTGATCTTGACCTTAAGCATAAAACGGTCAACCTGCGCTTCCGGCAAAGGATACGTCCCCTCTTGTTCAATCGGGTTCTGTGTAGCCAGGACCAAGAACGGGTCTTCAAGTTTCAACGTTTCTGCACCGATCGTGATCTGGCGTTCCTGCATCGCTTCCAAAAGCGCGCTTTGTACTTTCGCGGGCGCGCGGTTAATTTCATCAGCAAGAATAAAATTTGCGAACAAAGGGCCCTTCTTGATATTGAATTTCCCAGTGTGCTGGTCGTAGATCAGTGTCCCGGTCAAGTCAGCCGGGAGCATATCAGGCGTGAATTGCAGGCGCTGGAACTTCGCCTGAATTGTCGCAGCAAGAGTTTTAACCGCGGTCGTCTTGGCAAGCCCGGGAACGCCTTCGACAAGGATATGGCCGTTCGCCAAAAGCCCGACGAGCAAACGGTCCAAGAGATACCGCTGGCCAATGAGGACCTTATCAACTTCCATGACGATCGCTTCAACAAAACCGCTTTCTTTCTTAACTTTTTCGTTGATCGCACTGATACTGATCTCGCCCATAGATATTTCCTCCATAAAAAATATGAATTATATTTTAGCTAACAAGATTAAATGAACTGCAGGTAGGATAAGAAATATTTTATAAATTTCGTGAAAGTTGTCAAGAGGCGACCAATTTAGAGAGAGTGGCTTTCAGCCCTTTTGGGATCGTAAAATAAAAGGTCGAACCCTCATGCTGATTTGCCTCGACCCAAACCTTTCCGCCATGATCCTCGACCCCCGCCTTGACGATGCTGAGACCAGCCCCGGTGCCCTCATAGTCGATCGCATTATCTAAACGCTTAAAAAGATTGAATATATCTTCCCTATTTTCCGGTGGGATACCGATCCCGTTGTCCCGGACATAGAATTGGAAACAATCTTCCCTCTCGGCATATCCGATCTCAACGGTCGGCGTCGCCCACTTGCCCTTCTGATAAGAGGCGGAAAACTTCACCGCATTATTGATCAAATTGTCAAAGACCTCGGTAATCTTGACGCGGTCGCACACGACATTCGGTAACGGCGACATCAGAACGATCTTGGCATCAGCTTCCCGGATCACATATTCCAAACGCTCCAAAACCACATCGAGGAGCAAACGGATATCAACTTTCTCATACGGATTTTTGATCCGAGTGATGCGAGTCAAAGCCAAAAGGTCTTTGATCATCATGGTCATCCGCTTGGTTGCACGGCGCAAGCCCGTTAAACTGCGCTGGCCCTTCTCATCTAACTTGTCAAAATAATGTTTTTCTAGAAAATCACCGTAACCCTCGATACCGGTCAGCGGCGCGGCAATATCATGGCTAACCGTATAAACAAAGCGGTCCAATTCCGTGTTCACTTTTTCGATATCCTGCTTCTGCTCCTTCGTTATCTGCAAATTCTTTCCCAGAACCTGGTTCTGTTCTTCCAGCTTGGTCTTAAACTCATCGAGCTGGCCGGTCATCTTATTAAAGGCCGTACTGACTTCGCCGATCTCGTCACGGCGGTCGGTATCCAGCTCCACTTTAAAATTCCCGACCCCGATCTCATGGGCAGCGTAGACTAATTTCTTTAACGGACTGGAAAAACTACGGATGATAAAAAATGATGTCAACATGCTGACAAAAATAATACATTGCAACGCCAGAACGAGTGTTTCGCGGGCCTTCTGCTCTTGCCGGGCGGCATTATTTAAAGTTTTTTGCGTTGATTGGCGGATCTCCTCAAGCAAAGACTTGATCTTTTGCGCAAGGAGCTTTTCCTTTTGGTTGATGCGGCCCAAGTCTTCAAGAGATAGTTCGTAATTGCCGGCGCCGATCATTTTGAAAATGTCGTTGAAAAGCTTGTCATACTCAACATACGCCGTCTCGATCTTTTCTAAAAGCTGGCCCGCCTGTTTTAGTTCCTCGGCCTGCGCCGGATGACTTGCTCCCTGCAGTTTATGCGCAATCAGTTCTTTCCCCTTGATCACCGCTTCACCAGTTTCCTGCGTTAAGCGGTCAAAGCCCTGCTTGATATTGTTGATGTGGCTAATGAGATATTGCCGGCGGGACGCAGGCATTTCTGCGAACGCCAGTTCATCACCGGCGTTGAGCATAGCCTGAAAGCGGATCGCATTTTCTAAATAACGCTGAGTGACGGTATTACCGACATCACTGAGCACGATATTCTTATCAGTAATTTCACGAAGTTTTTCGCCGAGGCTGGAAACCTGACAGAGAGAAATATATGTATTAACACCTAAGGCGGCAATGAGGAACAGGACGAGAACGAATATTTTATTGGCGATCTTCATAAAATTTAGCCAGGACCCTGAATGGCCCCTTGCTCAAACAGTGATTTTGACTTTTCAGAAAAAGATTAAGGTATGTCAAAATCAAACTCGCACGGGACCATTCAGGGCCCCGGCTTTTACATCTATGAAAGCTTGATATCGATCCGCTCGACTTTATTCTCACGAATATCCAACGCATATTGCGACGGGATCACCGCGTCCGTTAACTGGACCGGTTTTTGCAAACCGTAGTATTTGATCGTGACCCCGCTGACCATAACTGCTTTTTCGCCAAACGTGTCGCGGCGGCTTGGGTTGTGATAAACCACCAAGGTCGTGCTTAAGAAATTAAAGGCATAGCTGTTCTTCGGCAAACGGATCGCTTTTTGCTCTTGTTCACGATTCGTCAGAATGATATCACGTTCTTCTTTACTGAATAACCATCCGGCTAAGGCAGGTTTGAACGTCAATGTCAGGCCTTTTTTATTGTCCCAATGGAACGGCTTGACCCCGGCATTCATCACCAGCCACATATGCAGAAACTCCGCCGTACTTCCGGACAAGCGAGCAACAAAGCCTTGGCCGTGAAAACTTTTATCTTCATGCGCACTACTGGCAATGAAAGACGAATTTTCCAACGTACTGCGCCCGTAAACCTCCGGCTTCAAGAACGGGACCAACACATCTTTCATCGCTTCATAATATTGAGAATAAAGCCCGCTGCGTAAAACCTCCAAGAGATATTTGTACTGCATATGGAGCCATACTGACTCATTTTCCAGCCAGCCGCGAGGAAAAATACGGGTACGCCCGATCTCCTCGGTCTCGCTGGTGATATTCTCATTGACTTTATACATCTTCAACTTACGGTCGAACAACCCGCTCTTGCGGACACTTTCAAAGATCTGCAAAGCATGCTTGTGATCATGATTGACTTTCAAGGCGTGCACAAATCCTTCCAAAAATAACGGAAGGTTATGCCGCTTGAACGCAACCGGAAGAACATAAGGCTGGTCCTGATAAACTTTATCGAGCGGCGCATAGTCGATGACGTCATGATAAAAATATGTGGACAGCGCGCCCTGCGGAGTTGCGGCTTTTTCGGAGGCTTGCCGGCAGCGCTCAACGATCTTCTTGAGAAAATCATGGATTTCCTTAACAGACAGATCAACTTCTTTTCCATTGATCCCGCGGCGGATGTGTTGTCGGTAATGTTCCTTGGCGTCATTGGTTTTATGCCACATCGCCTGAGAATCCTTCTCTGAGTCAAAAACGGCCGATAATTCTTTAATAAAATCAGCAAGCTCAACAAAGACGGGAAGCTTCTCATTTTCAATGCGCAAGCCGTCGAGGCGTTCAAGCACGAATTGGCAAAGCCGCTTAAGTTCCAATGTTTCGGATAATGACGACCCTAAAAGCCCCGGTAAACCGTTCAACGAATCATACCAGTTCGGCTTATCGCCTTCCATTTCCAAGCCGACACCGCTGGGGTCAAAGCTCGCGGCCTTATTCGTCAGCAAACACAGCATTTTTACCAGCAAATTCGTATGATAAACTTCTCCCTCACCATTGCCGACGCGTAATTTACTGCCTTTTTCCTGGCTGCGGATCTCTTTCGTCCCGTCGACAACCGCATGATATTGCCGCACCCCTTTGGGCGTCAGGACATAACGGTCCGTACGCGGCGCCAAGTAATGCGAATTATGGTAAAAACTGAAAACTTTCTTCTCGAGCAAAAGTGTGCGGCTGTGATCGGGATAAACGCCGAGATAACTTTCCACAAGATCGAGATTATAGGTCCAATGGTCGGACCAGAACCCTTCCCCGTGGTCAGCCGTGATCTGGCGCTGACAATGAGACAAAAGTTTTTCCAGAAATTCTTCCTGAGTAACACGCAGTGTCAAATTATTTTCAAGAACGCATTTCAGGACATCCCCGGGGCCGAAGCTTTTCTGCAATAGTTCGCGCAACGGCTCACACGAGCCTTTAACGGAATCCTGTAAAATCGTTTCCAAATGTTCCGGGTCAGCCAGCGAAAAGGTCATCCCTTTGACGATCAAAGGATTGAACCCGTCCGCCTGAGAAAGATTCCAAAAATCAATGACGGAAGCATCTTTAACGTCCGTATTGAACCAGACATCATTACGGCGGTTCTGGTTGACGTCGCGGTAATTCCCGTTCCCCTGAGAGAAATACGTCGGAGAAAGAACAAAATAATTATAATCACGTTCCGGGTCGCCGTGCTTTCGGCTGAACACATTGAACGCAATATTACCGTCACTGGTCTTGACCGTAACCGGCAAACCCCCGCGCAAAATATTATCCAGGAATGTCTGTCCGCAATACTGGTCAAACGCGGTCGAGGAACTGCTGGTGAATGCGTAGTCCTTGATGCCGGCAACGAGCTTACGGTTCTCGATCCGTTTCTGATCAATAAACCCTTTTACCGTGACCTGCTTGACAATGGCGTTCAAATGTTCGACAGCATAAGTTTGTCCGACGAGAGAGATGATCTCCTGGCTGGCTTTCGCCGCGAGCTTGATCTTCGCGAAACTCATTGCGCTCGGCGTGCGGCTGGCAGTCTCCTGACGGGCAGGAATAGAAAACTTAGCCAAATCCTGAAATCTTTGCGGTTTTATAAAATCCGTACCATCACCAAAAACTACCGCAGCTTCCACGATCGGGTCCACAAGTTTGCCGTTAATGAAAGAAAAGTAAAAATTCCCTTCTTTAATATATTTCACATCCGGAGTGTCAGCGACTTCCACATTAAGCTGGTAGAACGGCGCCTTGGTCTTGACATTACGGACCTTGACCCAGGCCTCCACAGTTCGCGACATGTTTTTAACCGTCCAATCCTTCATTCCGTACGGAAGGATGATCGGTAATCCATCGATCATCTCAATATCACGAGCCTTCTTTGACGTATTGGTCAAAGTCACGCGGCGGATCAAGGCCGCATAAGATTCTCCCGGCAAAGTGAAATAATTAACACTGATCTTGAGGCCCAACTCCTTACTCTCATCTTCAATGGTCAATTCATGCGAATTGATGGTCATTGAGTCATGCCCGCTTTGGCCATGAAAGGGTTCCCAAATAACGGACTTCCCGCCTGACTTCACCTTAATAAACGTGCGGAATCCCTGAAGCGATGTTAAACGATAAGCTTTATTAGCCGGAAGAAATTCCAGGATCGCTTTGTCTTTACTTTCGGTCCCAAAACTGCTGATCGCCTGCCCCCGGTTCACGTAAAAAACCCACATCGGGACGCCCCACACGCCGGCAACCCCCGGGAAAAAATTACTGAAAGTTTTGGCGTGATTGTAGTTGGCGATAATAAAATTGCCGTCTTTGTCAAAGCAGTATTGTGATGAGGGAGAAACGGTTTTAGGTGACATAGGCAGAGTCCTTTAAAGCTAATACGATTTTTTAAGTTTGCGGAACATATTATAGTAGCCGGAAAGCTTGGCCGCTAAAATAAGATCCGATGTGTCGTGGTCGCCAAAACGGATGCGGTTGATCTCATAAACATCTTTGTCAAAACGGTCCGTCCCGCGGTTGGTTGTGAAAGCCCCCTTGTAACCGGAATCGCGCAAAAGTTTTTTGATCTCCTCATTGAACCCGCCGATAGGATACGCATAATATTCGACAGGGGCTTTCAACTTCTGCTCGAGGATCCGCTTACTTTCCAATATTTCATAAAGCTGTTTTTCATTCGAGACGTCCGGCAAATACGCTTGGATCATGCCGTGGCTGCCAAAACGCATACCACCCAGATGCATCCGCAAGACATCATCCCAGGTCAGAGCACCTTCCGTCCCGATCGTCCCGGGAGAAATAAAAAAATCCGCCGCATAACCGTATTCCCGTAGCAACGGGAATGCCGCCGTATAATTATTTTCATTTCCATCGTCAAAAGTGATGACAACACTGTTACGGGGGAAATGTTTTCCTGACTTTATCCCGTTAGCCAGATCATTAGCCGAAATAACACGATAACCGCGTTTTTGCAAAAACTGCAAATGGCGCTCAAAATTAGCGAGGCTGACCGTGTCATCACGGAACTCCGGCGATTCCGCAACATTATGGTACATCATCACCGGGACCGTGTATTTGTCATTGATCAGCCAGTAAAGCCCGGCCGCGATCACGGCATAAAGGAAAAACGAAAAAATCGTTTTAATGGAGATTTTCATCGGCAGACCGCTTACTGCTGGCTCAAGATCTTTTTGACCGTTTCGCTAACGGCTTTATTGTCAGCGCGGCCTGCTAAGCGTGCTGAGGCTTCTTTCATGACCTTACCCATATCCTTCATGCCCTGGCTGCCGGTCTCTTTAACAATGTCGGCGATGATCTTCTCCAAGTCAGAAGCTGACATCTCAGCAGGA
>JADLGJ010000041.1 GCA_020849375.1 Candidatus Omnitrophota bacterium | reverse complement strand
GTAAAAGGCTGAATAAACGCGGCGACATCCATGAACTGCATATTGCCGTCGCCTTCCATCAACTTGATATTGCGGGTATCTTTGACCAAGCCGAGGTTCGAATTATAAACCGTGACCTCAACGCTTTCCTGGTCCCTGACCGTGCTGGTCAGATCAATACTTCCGGCATAAGCTTGAGTACTCAAGAACATGACGGATACAACAACCAAACCTTTGATAATATTCATAACGCCTCCGTTGGGTTGAAGATAAATCTTATGGAAGTATAACGCAGACAAAGCGAGAAAGTTACAAAATTTATTCCGTAGTTTTTTCGATATCCTTTTTGTGCCGCAGTGATTCGGCGGGGATGCCGAACCAGACATCGCGCGCCTCGACCTTGGTGTCCTTAAGCAAAACCGCGCTGGCACCGATAATCGCATTGTCGCCGATCTCACAACCGGGCATGATCGTACAATGCGAGCCGACCGTGACGTTCTTGCCGATCTTGACTTTCTTGAGCTTGAGTTTTCCGCGCTCGACCAAGTGCCCGATGATGATCGCGCCTCCGCCGACGACGGTATTATCGCCGATCTCTAAAAGAGTGGCGTCGTAAACATATTTAGAATTAAACTGCACGTTCTTTCCTAATTTGGCACCTAGCAAACGGAACATTAAATTCGCGAAAGGCGTTAGAAGAACAAAGTCGACGAATGTGTAATTGATCATCAAGTAAAGCGAGCCCATAAATGCCCACTTAAAAGCCTCGAAAGACGTCAAAGAGTAGACGCCTTCTTTTAATTTTAAATTCAAGACTGTCCTGAATGTCCCGACGAGAAGGATTAGCGTCAGGCCAAAGATAAAATAACCCATCGCGATACTTGTCCCCAGCCAGAACAAACGCGGCAAAAGTGCGAACTCGCCGGTCCAAGTCCAAACTTTCATCACAAGAGCCAATCCCGGCACCAGCGCCGCGCCGAAGAACAGCGCGCCCATGACGTACATAAAGATGCTGAACAAGGCCTGAGCTAGGGTCATCAGTAACCAGTTCATATATTCTCCCGTTTTTTAGGTAGTATTTTCTTAACGATCCACCCAGCAAAAACACCGAACCAATAATAACAAACCAAGTTCCCGGTTATGGTAAGAATAACAAAAAAATGATTCCCCAGAGAAAAATTCGTATACGATGTCCCAAAGAAGTATATTTTATCCAAAAGCCTAATGATTACTCCATAGACTATCCCAATAGGCACAACAACCGGCCACGCTTCCAGATCACACATCATACTGCCGCAAGTCATCGCTTTATAAAAAAGGACAACGGCAAAACACAAGTATGTGACAACAAAAAACCAACCACTTTTTGATTTGGGGAATTTCATAAAATAAATAGGGACGTCTGCTACTTGTCACAATGTCTCTTTAAACCAATACTTGATCAGCCCGACGGTTTCGGTCTTATTTTTACGGATCAAATACTCGGCATGTGGGCCATTTTTGATGAGCGCCAACTTTTTCTTACTTGCGGCCTTTTTGTAAAGTTCTTTGGAATGCCACGGCTTGATCAGCCAATCCGCTTCCCCATGAATAAACAATACTGGGCAGATAATTTTCTCAACAAGGTCGAGCGGCTTATGCTTCTTCTGCCAAAAAGGGCCCGGACGGACCCCTTTACCGATCTTTCCTTCACTGAATAAGCTATAAACGATATCGTTTTCGAAACTCAATTCCCAAAAACGGTACTCGATCTTGACAAATTCCGTCGGGGCGCTCACCGCGATCAAACTGGCAATAAGATCTCCGCGAGAAGCCGTGATCAAGCTCGTTGCCGCGCCGAGCGAAAAACCGATCACGCCGGCTTTGGCATAGCTTTTCTTGGCATATTCCAAAACCGCCTCGAGGTCCAGATATTCTTTGCTTGTCCAATGGAACAAACCGCCGCTTTTACCATGCCCGCGAAAATCCATAATGATGACATCATATTCATTGCTCAGTTCATGTCCCAACTCTTTCAACAACAAGGCATCTTTACTGTTAAAGAATCCGTGGGCGATGATCACAACTTTTTCATGCCCGTTTTGATAATGATCAAACGAGATTTTCTGTCCGTCCTGTGTTTTGGTCGTGTGTGTTGTCATTTGATTTCCAATGCTTTGCGCTTGATCGCGCCGAGGTCGAGTTTGCCGCTACCTAACAGCGGGATCGCTTCGATCTTTTTGAACGCATCGCCGTCCGGGATCCAAAGATTAGGCAAACCGCTCTTCCGCAATCCCTCAATAACCGCGGCCGCATCTAGATCAACGGTGTGCAAAACAATCAACTTTTCACCGCGCTTATCGTCCGGTACGGCTGTCACAACACAAATTTGTTCTGAAGAATTTAAAAACGAATGAATGGCTTCTTCGATCTTGATGTGCGGCACCATTTCCCCGCCGATCTTACTAAAACGGCTCAAACGGTCCGTGATCGTAATAAAACCATCGTGATTGATGCGCGCAATATCCCCTGTCTGATACCAGCCGCCCTTTATGACAGCGTCCGTTTTCTCCGGATTATTTAAATAACCTTTCATCACGTTCGGCCCGCGGATCAAAAGTAACCCTTCATGGTCAGGCCCGAGGTCTTCGCCGGTATTTTGATCCACGACCTTGACCGCGATCCCCGGCAAAGACAGGCCGATCGTTCCCGGCTGATGGGCTTTTTGTAATTCTCCCGTCGCGTCATAGTCCGGTAAATTGATCGAAACGACCGGCGACAGCTCTGTGCAGCCGTAACCTTCCATCGGGATCACTCCAAACCGATCTTTAAATTCTTTTGCCAAACTCTCTTTCAGTTTCTCCGCGCCGACCGTCACCATGCGCAAACTTTTGAATTGCTCAGGTTCACAACGGCGGATATACGAGCTCAAGAACGTCGGTGTTGCCATCAAAATGCTCGCTTGATGCTCTTTGACAAGCTTCCCCACGACTTTCGCATCCAGCGGATTGAAATGATAAACTGCACCGATGCCGCTCAAAAGAGGGAACCATAATGTCCCGGTAAATCCGAACGAATGGAAGAACGGCAAAATCCCAAGCATGACATCATCACTTTTAATATTAAAAACCTGATACAACCCCTCAAGGTTCGAAGTGATATTGCCGTGGGTTAACATGACGCCCTTCGGTTCGCCCGTCGAGCCGCTGGTGAACATGACGGTTGCCAACTTTTCATGCGCTCGGTAATCTTTCGGGCCGAAAATAAACCAATGCGACAGGCCGCGTGGCAAAGCAAAGGACATCAACGCCGCCTTCAATTTTTCCATCTTCGTCAACGAAGCGATAATGTCCTCAATAAAAATCGCTTCGCACGGCAAAACGATACCTGCTTTCTCCAAAAACGTTTTTGAAGTGATCACATATTGCATCGCACATTGTTTAACCGTCGAATCCAGCGATTCTTTCGACGCAGTATAGTTGATGTTCACCGGGACTTTATTGAGGATCGAAACAGCGATGTTGACGAGCGCGCCGCCCACCGACGGCGGAAGCAGGACACCGATCGTTTTTTCCTGAAAGAGCTTACCGTTGATCTTGCGGCTGATAGCCACTGCGGAAATTAAGGTCGCCCCATAATTCAGCTTCTTACCGCTTGAATCCGCGATACAAAACTTTGACGGATGTTTACGTGCTTCCCGCCAAAATGCCTCTGGTAAAGTGACTTTATCCGCCAAACGGTATTGGAACGCGTCCGCGCCTAATTCCATGACCCGCGAACGGATCGTGAACGCCGTACTCGCCGAGGGCAGCGGCTGGCCAAAGGAAACCGTGACAGGATACGGAATGATCTTCGGCCACTTCTTTAAATATTTACCGCCTTCGTGACTAAAAATACTCCCCCAGATCCTGTCGATATTGACCGGGATCACGGGACAATCCAAACCCTTAAGAATATGTTCAACACCGGCATTAAATTTTAAAAGATTGCCCGTGCGCGTCAACTGCCCCTCGGGGAAAATACAAACCAACTCGCCATTTTTTAAAGCTTCCTTCGCAATATTTAACGTGCGGATGATCTCCTTCGGATTATCTTTGCGGTCGATCGGTATAGCGCGGCCTATCTTGAACAGTGGACGCAGAATACTCGTGTTGTAGATCTCACGGCTCATAATAAAACGGATCGGCCGGGAAATCGTCACGACGAGCAACACCGCATCAACGTAGGAAATATGATTTGAGGCCAGTAATGCCCCTCCCTTTTCCGGAACGTTATGTTTATCGATCGTTTTAATCCGATAAAGGGTATGTGTCAGGATCCAAACGACCAAACGGGCGAGAGGATAGGGCAATATCCGGCAAACATAAACCGCACCGATGATCGTCGCTAACCCAATGAAAAAGAATGTTTGTGCGGCGTTGATCTTTAAGACTTCACCGAAAACGTAAATACTAACGGAAGCGAGCAGGATGGCCGAGAAGGAGAAGAAATTATTGGTCGCGATGATCCGGCCGCGCTGGTCTTTCGGGCTTTCAAATTGGATGACCGTATTGAGCGGCACAATATAAAACCCGCTCGAGACCCCGAGGAGAAACAGCGTCCACAGCACGCTCATATACGAATGATAAACAAATCCCAACTGCATGGAAAAAACGCACAGCCCCAGCGCTCCGAGCGGGACAAGGCCGAGCTCGATCTTCTGATCGGAGAATTTCCCGGCCATGAGGCCGCCGATCCCGATGCCCAGCGAAATGCTAACGAGGAGAAAACTCGCCAAAAGATGATCAACCCCCATCATTTGCCGAGCATAAAGCAAAATATTTGGCTGAAAGATCCCACCTAAGAATGCAAAGTACACTAAACCCAAAATGGACAAATAGATCGCTTGGTTGGTACGGACATAACGGGTGTTTTGAATAACTTCTTTAATAAAATTCCACTCCACAGCCCGCGTTGAGCCGGCAGGCGGGACTTTCGTGATAAAAAGACTGGTCACAAAACCGGCGACGGAAACGCCGATAAAAACGAAGGACGCCTTGAACGGTTCTTTATCAAAAACCTGCAACAGATATCCGCCGCAAGCCTGGCCCAGAATGATCGCCGCGTAGGTGAACATTTGCAATTGGCCGTTACCTCCCGAGAGGTCATCTTCGTCGAGGATTTCCGGCAGGATCGCATATTTTGAAGGGCTAAAGAAAGCGCTGTGCAAACCCATCATGAAGAGGACCGCAAGCATGCCCCAAATATTAAAATGCAGCAATGAAAACAAACCAGCGATCATCAGGACAACTTCCGCGATCTTTGCAATGACAAGAATATTCTTTTTACTGAATTTGTCGGCGCGATAGCCGGCAAAGGTCGAGAATAATAAAAAAGGAAGAATGAAAACGACACCGGCAAGGGCGACAAAGAATGTTCCTCCG
>JADLGJ010000040.1 GCA_020849375.1 Candidatus Omnitrophota bacterium | reverse complement strand
TTTAATCCGCTTAGCCGTAAGGCTGCTAATCTCAGGAGTAATGCCTTGACGCCACAACCTCCCGATATTCAATCACTCAAAGACAAAGCTTTTGAATTCCGCAAAGAGATCTTAGAAATGCTCAACTTGGCCGGTTCCGGCCATCCGGGCGGCTCTTTGTCCGCAGTTGAGATCATGATCGCGTTGTACTTCTATAAGATGAAGCATCGTCCGACCGATCCGAAATGGGAAGACCGCGACCGCCTGATCGTTTCCAAAGGCCACGTGTCGCCGGTCGTTTATGTGACGCTCGCGAACGCAGGATATTTTCCGAAGGATGATCTAAAACGTTTTCGTAAGTTCGGCTGCCATTTGCAGGGCCATGTGACGACTAAGACCCCTGGCGTTGAATTTAATACCGGTTCGCTCGGGCACGGCCTTTCGGTTGCCAACGGCATCGCGATCGGTGCTAAATTACAGAAAAAAAGTTTACGCGCATTTTGCTTGATGGGCGACGGTGAGATCCAGGAAGGTTCCGTCTGGGAAGCTGCCATGACCGCCAGCCATCACAAGCTCGACAATGTTTGCGCGATCGTGGACCATAATCAGGTCCAGGAAAACGGTTTACTCACCGAGATCAAAAATGTGGAACCGTTAAAGGATAAGTGGGAAAGTTTTGGTTGGAAAGCTTTGAGTATTAACGGCAATGATATTAGCAGTGTGATCAAGGCGCTTGATGAGGCGGAAGCGACCAAAGGTAAGCCGACAGTCATTCTGGCTAATACCCTTAAGGGTAAAGGCGTTAAATTTATGGAATTACAGTCTGCGTGGCACGGCAAAGCGCCGAACGCGCAACAATTGCAGGACGCGTTAAAGATATTAGAAAGGTAGCTCCCGCTGATTTCTTCGAAATCAAATCGCGGGAGTCAATTCGCCCTTTGGGGCTCATTGAGGTCTAAATATGTCAGAGATGATCGCGACACGTGATGGTTTTGGGACGGAATTGGTCGAACTGGGGAAGACCAATGATAAAATTCTGGTTTTTTCCGGCGACCTGGAAGATGCTACCCGCGCTGAATATTTTAAGAAAGCTTATCCGGAACGATTTTTTAATTTAGGGATCACGGAACAGGATGTTGTCGGAACAGCCGCCGGTGCGAGTACGCTTGGATTTGTGACCTTTGCCACCAGCTTTGCGGTGTTCTTGACGAATCGTGCTTATGACCAGATCCGCATGGATGTTTGCTACAACAATACCAACGTGAAAGTGGTTTGCTCTCACGCCGGTTTGACCGTCGGGGAAGACGGCGCGTCCGCGCAATGTTTGGAAGACCTCGCGATCATGCGCGTTTTGCCGAACATCCGTGTCATCTGTCCGGTTGATAATATTGAAGTTAAAAAAGCGACCCGTGCGATTGTTGCCGAAAAAGGCCCGATCTATATGCGCACGTCACGCGCCCCGCTTCCTATCGTTACTAAAGAAAGCGATCCTTTTGTTATCGGTAAAGCGAATGTCATGCGTCCGGGAAAAGATGTGACGTTCATCGCTTGCGGGATCATGGTCTCCGAAGCGTTATCGGCCGCAGAAATTCTAAAAGCGGAAGGTGTTGATGCCCGTGTTATTAATATGCACACGATCAAGCCGATCGACAAAGACGCGATCATCGCCGCTGCAAAAGAAACCGGCGCGATCGTGACCGCAGAAGAGCATCAGTTAAGCGGCGGTTTGGGAAGCGCGGTCCTTGAGGTTTTAGCGCAGAATTCTCCGGTTCCCGTTGAAATGGTCGCGGTCCGCGACAGTTTTGGCGAAAGCGGAAGCCCGGCGGAGTTAATGAAAGCTTATCATTTAAAAGATGTTGATATTGTTGAAGCGGCACGTAAAGTCATCAAAAGGAAAAAATAAATGTCCCAGACAAAATTGCACGAACTTGCGAACTTAGGCCAAAGCATTTGGCTCGATTATATCAGTCGTCCGTTATTGGAAACCGGCGCTTTGCAAAAATGGGTTGACGATGGCCTGCGCGGCATGACGTCCAATCCGAGTATTTTTAATCAGGCGATCAGCCAAAGTAAAGATTATGACGATAAGATCACGCAGTTGAAAGCGGCAGGGAAGTCAACGTTTGAAATTTATGATGAACTGACCATCCGCGATATTCAGGAAGCGTGTGATGTTTTTAAGCCGGTTTATGAAGCGACCAAAGGTTTGGATGGTTATGTGAGCTTGGAAATTAATCCGATGTTGGCCAATGATACTGCCGCTTCTATTAAGGAAGGCAAGCGCCTTTACGCCAAAGCGAACCGTAAGAATATCATGATCAAGGTCCCGGCCACTCCTGCGGGCTTCCCGGTCATTGAAGAATTATTAGCTGATGGGATCAATGTTAATGTCACGCTCATTTTTTCTTTGAAGCAGTATGAGAATACGGCCAATGCTTTCATGAAAGGTTTGGAACGTTTGAGCCAAACGCAAAGTGATTTGAGTAAGATCGGTTCCGTGGCCAGCGTTTTCGTCAGCCGTCTCGACAATACCATTGATGACCTATTGGATAAAAAGATCCCGACGGTTTCTCAAAAAGAGAAGTTGACCTTTTTGAAAGGCCAAGCCGCGGTCGCTAATTGCCAATTGGTTTATGCTAAGGCATTAGAGTTGACGAGCAGCAGTCGTTTTAAAACGCTCGCCGCCAAGGGTGCCCGTTTTCAGCGTGTCCTTTGGGCATCAACCTCCACAAAGAATCCCGCGTACAGCGATGTCAAATATATTGCTGAACTCATCGCGAAGAATACCGTTAACACGGTTCCCGAAAAAACTTTAAAGGCCTTCATGGACCACGGCGTTGCCAAGATCGGTTTGACCGGCAGCGAAGCTGGTGGTGCCGGGTTGGTGTTGATGGACCTTAAAACGCAGGGGATCGATGTTGACGAGATCTGCAAAAAGCTTCTTGCCGACGGTGTGGTCGCTTTCGAGAAATCTTTCGCCGAACTGACCCAGTCGATCGAAACGAAAGCATCTCAATTAGCTGCCAAGTAGGCAGGTAAGTAGTTTTTTCGTTTTCTTGACATCGTTCATGCAGGTGTGTTATACCTAAATCACGTATGAACCGTCGAATCCACAAACTTTTTAGCGCATTCCTCTTGATCCCGGTCGCGATTCTTTTCTTATCCTGCTGCTGCCTGAAAGCGGACGCGTCCACTGTTAAGAAATCAAGTTGCGCATCTTGTCCTAAAAAAGAAACATCTGATCATCAAACCGATTGTCCGCACGCCAAGATCAAAGCTGTTGTTGACGGCGATCTTGCTTTAGTGAAAATCACAAAGGCGACTTTGGTTCTCCCTGTTTTATTGAGTAATCCGCAGTTAGTTTCATCCTATTTCTCTCAATTAGTTGCTCTTGAGCGGCTCGACACCTCTCAGCAATATTCCTCGCACCAAGCACTTCGCACGCAAAATCCTATCCTCCGCGTTTAATCCGTTTTTACATCTCGTAAGAGACAATCCCTAATGTTAGAGGTTGTTTGTGTTCGTAAAAAT
>JADLGJ010000039.1 GCA_020849375.1 Candidatus Omnitrophota bacterium | reverse complement strand
TTGCCCGGCCTGCTGGCTTGCCGTTGCCTTATATACTTCTTCTGCCAATTTATGGCTGACTTTCTGTAAAGACTCCATACCGGATTTAATCTTGGCTTGGTCCTTTTCCTTGACAGCTTCTTTCAAAACACCAAGTTCTTTTTCGATGCTTTCTTTATCGGTCGCGGACACTTTGTCACCGTAATCTTTGATCGATTTTTCCGTCGAGTAAACAAGCGTGTTCGCTTGATTGATCAACTCGATCTCTTCTTTCTGCTTCTTATCTGCTTCCGCGAATGTTTCAGCATCTTTGATCATTTTGTCGATCTCAGTCTGCGACAACTTGGTCGGCGCCGTGATCTTGATCGTTTGTTCCTTGCCCGTGCCGGTATCTTTGGCCGTAACGTGGACGATCCCATTGGTGTCAATGTCGAAGGTGACTTCGATCTTTGGAACACCGCGCGGAGCGGGGGGAATACCGACGAGGTCGAAACGCCCTAATTCAGTATTTCCATTAGCCAGATCACGCTCCCCTTGCAAAACACGGATCGTAACCGCCGGCTGATTGTCAGCCGCCGTCGAGTAGACCTGAGATTTCTTAGTCGGGATCGTGGTGTTGCGGTTGATCAACTTGTTAAAGATCCCGCCTTCGACTTCGATACCCAACGACAACGGGGTGACGTCCAAAAGAAGGACTTCTTTCGCATCACCCTTGATGATCCCAGCTTGGATCGCGGCGCCCATGGCGACACATTCCATCGGGTCGATCCCGCGTTCAATGGTTTGTCCGACTTCTTTTTCAACGAACTGTTGGACGATCGGCATGCGGGTCGGGCCACCGACGAGAATGATCTTGTCGATCTTGACATCACTGCCCAGTTTCTTACTCGCATCTTGCATCGCCTGGACGATCGGTCCGCGGCAACGGTCAATAAGCGGCGAAATTAATTGTTCCAACTTCGCACGATCTAAGGGCATGGTCAAATGTTTCGGGCCATTAGCGTCAGCCGTAATAAAAGGCAAATTAATATCTGTCGAGACCGTGCTAGAAAGCTCGACCTTCGCCTTTTCCGCAGCTTCGCGTAGACGTTGGAAAGCCATTTTGTCATTCTTAAGGTCAATGCCAGATTCATTTTTGAAATGCGTAATAATATGATCGATCAAAGCATTGTCCATGTCAGTCCCGCCGAGCTGATTGTCGCCGCTCGTGGACAAAACTTCGAACGTGGCTGCCTTGTGCTCTTCGTCCCAACCCATTTCCATAATGGTGACGTCAAGCGTACCTCCGCCGAGATCGAAGACCATGATCTTTTGTTCTTTCCCGGCTTTATCCAAACCGTACGCCAAACACGCGGCGGTCGGTTCATTGATAATACGAAGAACTTTCAGGCCAGCAATTTCACCGGCGTCTTTGGTCGCCTGGCGTTGATTATCATTGAAATACGCCGGAACGGTGATGACCGCTTCGTCGACGGTGTCGCCCAAGTATTTCTCGGCGTCCGCCTTGATCTTTTGCAAGATAAAAGAGCTGACTTGCTGAGGCGTATAGTCTTTGCCAGAAACGGTGAACTTATGGTTCGTTCCCATTTTACGTTTCGCGGCATAGATCGTACCTTGCGAGTTGATCGGCGCCTGACGGCGGGCCGGTTCACCCACGAGGCGTTGTCCGTCTTTTGTAAAAGCCACGAACGACGGAAATGCTTTACCGGATGCGACACCGGCCCCTTCCGCCGACGGAATAATAACCGGGCGGCCGCCTTCCAACACAGCCGCAGCCGAGTTAGAAGTTCCTAAATCTATACCAATTGCTTTTGCCATACTCACTACCTCCTATTATAAAATGTGGCGGGTCCTGCCGCTTCGGACCCTTCACGTGCTCGCTTACGCTGCGCGCGTGAATGGGACCCCCTCCGCGTCACCCGCTCGAAGATTGTTTAATTGCTACTTTCACTTTTGAAGTTCTGACAACTCTGTCGCCAAGCCAATAACCTTTTTGTAATTCCTCGATGATTGTTCCTTCCTCTTTGTCCGAAGGCTCCTGCATCAAGATCTCATGACAGTGCGGGTCGAACGGTTTGCCGACAGCCTCGATCGGTTTAACGTTATTTTTCCGCATCAATTCATGGATCCGTGTCATCACCATCTCGACCCCTTTCAAAAAAGCCTGGTCATTCTGTTGATGTGTTTGGGCCGCGAACACCACCCGATCCAGATCGTCCATAATTCCCAAGAACTCTGTGATCAACCCTTCGTTAGCATATTTCAAAAAATCACTGCGTTCCCGCTCCGAACGCTTACGCGCATTGTCAAATTCTGCAAGAAGACGGACGTATTTATCTTTATATTCCGCGGCTTCCCTGACGATCTTTTCATACTCCGCCGCGCTTAGCGTGATCTGTTCCGCCGGCTTTTCAACGGCGTCTTCCTTAACAACTTCCGGGTTCTTTTCTTCAGCCATAGCTATTCCCTTAAACAATTTCCTGCATCAATTTCGAAAAATAATCCAAGGTCGAAACAACGCGGGAATAATCCATCCGCGTCGGGCCTAAAACCGCGATACGTCCCGTCGGGCCGCTATGTGTTTCATAACGAGAGACTGCCAATGAACAACCTTCAATATCTGAACAGACGATCTCATGGCCGATATAGATCTTGATCTTTTTTTCGAGGTCACGGTTGATCATCTGAAGCAGGCTTTCTTTCTCCTCTAAAGCCGTTAAGATCTTCCCTATCTTTTTGACATCGTGATACTCCGGGTAACCGACCACATAACTGGTCCCACGGCAGAAGATCTTGCCATCCCAACCATCCACTGAAATAATGCTCGTGTAATGCGTGACATCCGAAATGACCTGTGATGTTTTTTCTAAAGCCGCTTCAAGGTCGCGGACTTCTTTTTCGTATTCATTCTTAATACGGAATTTTTCTTCTTCCAAAAGCTGGATCTGATTCATCAAATGATCAACGTAATAACGGTATCCCTTTTGCGTTGGCAAACGGCCAGCCGACGTATGAGGATGGGTCAAAAGGCCGTCCTCTTCCAGTTCCGCCAAAATATTGCGGATCGTGGCCGGGCTGAGGTCCAGATGATGCTCATCGACAATGTAACTAGAGCTCACCGGCGTCATCATCTTAATATAAGCATTAACGACGATCCCCAAAACAAGGTCTTTGCGCTGTTTATATACGGCTTCTTTCATATCTGAAACCTCCTGATGTAACATTAAGTTCATCAAGATTTTACTTCTCTCCCGGAAACATTAGCACTCGTTAATAATGATTGCTAATTTAAGCCGGTATTATAACAAAGGTTAAAATCTTGTCAATACTGTTGCGCCCACAGGCGCCAGTATTGATGCCGGAGCTCCGCGACGGCATAATACTGTCTTTGTTATGGGGATTTTTCGCCGGTCAGGGTTTGCAAAAATTCGGCAACGCTGATCAATTCCCGTAAATAATCTTCCAAAGCGGTCACATTGCTTTGCAACTCAAGGATCGAAGGCCTCAGCCCCCCTCCTGGTGCATGGAACTCTAGGACCACAGCTCCATCACTAACCTGCAAAGATATCAAAGGATGGCCGCGGGAATCACGATTCTTATAATCCTCAATAATCTTGATGATCCTTGGATTATTGATAAACTTCGTGGCTCTTTCCGGATCATTCGTATAAAGATGAAAATCTTCCAATGATTTCGGAAGCTCCACGGCCGCTCTCGTGTCACCCCAGCGCGATAGGGCAACCTGCTCCAACGATTGTGCATTGGATCGGATCTGGGTCCGGGCGCGCTCCGAAAAGATCACGCTCAAATTACTTTTGGCTTTGACTTTTAAATAAGCAATATTGAGAGGCGCCCCTTTCTGCAAACCAGGAACCTCAATATCCTCAAAAGAACATTCATAGCCTTCGTACTGAAAAGCCACCCGCTTCGAATGATCATTGTCTGGGATACTCTGCATTTCCCCTTCAAAGAAATACGCAAGCTTCCCCAAATAATGCTTTCTGTCCGATTTCTCAGCAAGCTTCTTATAGACAGTATAACCGACCCCCAAAAGGATCACGACCAGGAAAATAATGAGAAAGATTGGCATGGTTTAAATATTATAGATAAATATTATTGTTACAAAAACTTTTTCTCGATTTTCAAAGAACAACTTTTAATTCTTGGAGACTTTCACTTCCAACTCACCGTTCTTCGCGCTCACCGAAATCTTGTCTTTTTCCTTAGCGCGTCCATCCAAGATCATCAGAGCGATAGGGTCCTGTACCATTTTCTGGATCGCGCGGTTCAAGGGCCGTGCTCCGTAAACAGGATCATAACCAGCCATCCCCAAGACTTCCTTCGCTTTCCCATCGATCTCGATCGTCATATTACGCTGTGCTAAACGCTCACTGAGATTCTTGATCTGAATATCAACGATCCTGGTAATATCCTCAAGCCGCAAACGATTAAAAATGATCTTTTCGTCAATGCGGTTCAGGAATTCCGGGCGGAATGACGTGCGCAAAGCGTCATCAATACGGCGGGCGATTTCCTTTTTATCGTCCAGCTCAGCGATCACGTCCGATCCGACATTCGACGTCATAATAATGATCGTATTCTTAAAATTAACGACCCGACCCTGGCCATCGGTCAAACGCCCATCGTCAAGGATCTGCAACAGCGCATTGAAAACGTCGCTATGCGCTTTTTCGATCTCGTCGAACAAAATGACCGCATATGGCCGGCGGCGTACCGCTTCCGTCAATTGCCCGCCTTCTTCATAACCAACATAGCCGGGAGGCGCGCCGATCAAACGCGACACACTGTGTTTTTCCATATATTCGCTCATGTCGATACGGATCACCGCGTCGGCATTGTCGAACAAAAACCACGCCAGCGATTTCGCGAGCTCGGTCTTCCCGACACCCGTCGGCCCGACAAAAAGAAAAGTCCCTATCGGACGATTGGGATTGCTCAAACCGGTCCGGGAACGGCGTATCGCCGAAGCAACCAGATCGATCGCCTGATCTTGCCCAACAACACGGTCTTTCAAGACCTTTTCAATGCTGATCAATTTCTCGGTCTCGCCTTCCATCAATTTCGTGATCGGGATCTGCGTCCATTTCGAAACGACTTCCGCGATATCCTGCTCATCAACCTCTTCCTTAAGAAGCGAGCCTGCTTTCTGTAAACGGTTCAACTCTTTATTTTGCACGACAAGATCTTTCTCTAAATTGACTAAAAGCCCGTACCGGATCTCGGCAACGCGGTCCAAATTCCCGACCTTTTCGGCCTGCGCCTCTTCAAGCTTTAATGACTCAACCTGTGATTTGATCGCACGGATCTTATTGATAATATTCTTTTCACCTTCCCAGCGCAGACGCAATTTCTTATTTTCGGTCTTTAATTCTTCCAACTCTAATTCCAACTTCTTTAATCGGCCCAAGGACGCTTCGTCCTTTTCCTTTTTCAGCGCTTGCCGTTCGATCTCAAGCTGGCGGATACGGCGTTCGTTAACGTCGAGCTCCTGCGGCATGCTATCGATCTCAATACGTAACCGCGACGCGGCCTCATCGATCAGATCGATCGCTTTATCCGGTAAAAAACGTTCCGTAATATAACGGTCCGACATTGTCGCAGCGGCGATCAAAGCCGAGTCCATAATACGCACCCCGTGATGAACTTCATAACGTTCTTTCAAACCACGCAAGATCGCTATCGTATCTTCCACACTTGGCTCATTGACCATGACCGGCTGAAAACGACGCTCAAGCGCAGCATCCTTTTCAATATGTTTGCGGTATTCATCTAAGGTCGTCGCGCCGATACAACGCAAAGCGCCGCGGGCTAAGGCGGGTTTCAACAGATTAGACGCATCCATAGCGCCATCAGCACGACCTGCCCCGACAATGGTGTGCAACTCATCAATAAATAAAATGATCTCACCACTTTTAGCTTCGATCTCTTTTAGGACAGCCTTCAAACGTTCTTCGAACTCGCCGCGGAACTTCGCTCCAGCGATCAAAGCGCCCATATCGAGCGACATGACTTTCTTATTTTTCAATCCTTCAGGCACATCACCGAAAAAGATCCGCAAGGCCAATCCTTCCGCGATGGCTGTTTTACCAACGCCCGGCTCACCGATCAAAACAGGGTTATTCTTTGTCCGACGAGAAAGGACCTGGATAACACGACGGATCTCTTCGTCACGGCCGATGACCGGGTCCAGCTTCCCTTTGCTAGCCAGATCCGTTAAATCACGGGCGTATTTTTGCAAACTTTGATACTTTTCTTCCGCGTTCGCGTCGCTGACCTTGTGTCCGCCACGGATCGACTTCAAAATATTTAATAAACTCGATTCATCAATGCCGTGACGATGCAACTCCTGACTGATCAATGTTTCTTTATCTCGTGCCAAAGCTAGTAAAAGATGTTCTTGTGAAGCAAAATCATCTTTCATCTCCACCGCGATCTTTTGCGCATCATTGAGAATCTTGTTAAGTCGGTTGGAAATAAACGGCACCCCCTGCCCTTCGACTTGCGGCAGTTTTTGCAACTGCGCTTCCACCGATGACAAAATCGCTTTCGGGGAAACACCAACCTGCTCCAAAATCGGAACGACTAAGCCCTGATCATCCTGTAGAAGCGCATATGCCAGATGCGCTGCGTCGATCTGCTGATGATTACGATCTTGTGCCAACTGCAAGGCCGCCTGGATCGCTTCCTGACTTTTAACTGTAAATTCTTCCAACCGCATATGATGTCCTTTTTTCTTTAAGCCCTGGGCCGACATCTTATTTTACATCGGCCCAGAGCTTTTAAGTAAAACGCTTTTTATTCGCTGATCTCTATTCTTTTTGGTTTACTTGCTTCTGTCTTCGGCAGAGTCAACTCTAAAACCCCGTCCTTGTAACTGGCCTTGACATTTTTCTCATCGACAGGACTCCCTAATATGAGACGTCTTTCAAAGGTTCCGTAGGAACGTTCCACGATGGAGTAATTCTTATCTTTCTTTTCTACTTCCACTTTACGCTCTCCCCGGATCGTCAAGACATCATTATCGATCGAAACATGAATGTCCTCTTTTTTCAAGCCCGGAAGATCGGCCTTAACGGTGACTTCTTTCTCGTTCTCATGAACATCAACAGCTAAGAATGTATTATCGCGCCAAGATGCGGCCGTTTTATCGAGACAAGGAACAAGCGAAAGTCCGAAAAGCGGCTGATCCCAATTCATCAACTCATTAATAGGATCGTTTTGATTTTTGTTGAATCTGATCAGGTTCATACAGGCCTCCTTTTTCTGATTTGTTTTAATGTTAGCACTCCACAGAACACACTGCTAATTCTTGAACAAAAAAAATTAAACTTTCTTCTCGATCTGCAAAATCATCCGAATGCCGCTGATATTCACGCGCTTCTCTTCCATTAAATAGTGGACATAGTTTAGAATCTCAACCTGGCTTTGTGAATAACAGCGAGTCTTTTTACCGATCCGCTTCGGCTTAACGACATCCAGGTCGTCCAATTTACGCAAAGTCCAGATCGGAATGCTCACAATCTCGCTGACCACACTGATAATATAGACCGGCGCTTCTGGATCGATCTTAACGCTGAAATTTCTTTGTTGAGTTAGCTTATTCATGCGCCCACCTTATTATCCTGATTAGAAATATATCATCAACTAACATAAATGTAAATATATTCTGACATAAATAATTAGATTATCTAACCAGCGCAAGCCAAACATTAACAATAACTTATGAAGAACTATCGTTTTCTGATGCTGAATTTTTGCAGTAATCCGGCAAATTTCTTCGGTAAGGACGCTGATAAACGGACAGCATCGGAGTCGTAGGTAATGACGTTCACATGTCCCTCTTTATGGGCCAGATTGACCAGATCCATTCGATCCAACGGCAGGGCGACCTCGACGGTCTCCAACAAGGACGAGAGTTGCTGGGCGATCTCCGCCAAAAGGCCCGGGATGTTCTCACCACTGAGCGCGGAGACGGCAACCGCATTTGTAAATGTCAATTTTAATTCACGTAACACAGCCTTGCTTTCCAAACGGTCGATCTTATTGAGGACCGTGATCATGGGCTTCTCATGCGCGTCGAGTTCCTTTAGAACGGCCATGACCGAAGCGTGAAGATTGCGGAATTTCGGATGGCTCACATCAACAACGTGGATCAAAAGGTCGGCGGACGCTGTTTCTTCTAATGTCGCCTTGAATGATTCGATCAAATGGTGAGGCAACTCATGCAGAAACCCGACGGTGTCGGAAAGGACGATCTTTTGATGATTAGGAAGGATCAACTGACGAGATAAAGAATCCAATGTGGTAAAAAGCCCGTCATGGGTAACCTGCCCGGCCTGCGTTAAAGTATTAAGCAATGTCGACTTGCCGGCATTTGTATAACCGACGAGCGAAACCAACGGAATACCGTCATCCTGACGTTTCTTCCGGCGGAGACTACGGTCGGACGTAACATCTTTTAACTCACGGCGCAAACGGTCAACCTTTTCCCGGATACGGCGGCGATCAACCTCGAGTTTGGTTTCTCCGGGGCCCATCGTCCCGATCCCACCGCCCAAGCGGGACATTTCTACCCCGTGCCCGACGAGTCGCGGCAAAAGATATTCTAATTGCGCGAGCTCAACCTGCATTTTACCTTCCACGCTTTTTGCCCGGCGGGCAAAAATATCCAAGATCAACTGCGTGCGGTCGATAACTTTCTTACCGATCTCCTCTTCAAGATTCCTCTGCTGGCTTCCTTTAAGATCGGAATTAATAATAACCGTGTCGATATCATTGGCTTGGACAAGCTCTTTGATCTCTTTCACTTTACCTTCGCCCAAATAAAGCCCGGAAGAAACCTGTTCGAGCCGGCAAGTCATTTTCTCGACGACGGTACCGTGGCAGGCATTGACCAGCTCTTCCATTTCTGCCATAAGGTCGTCAAACGTCCACGTGCCGCGGTCAGTTTTAAGCTGAACAACGACCAACAAAACTTTTTCTAAAGACTGGCTCATAAATTTATTTCCTTTAAAATATCCTGGCTGATCTTCTTTGCGGTGTCATCGGCCTTCAACATAAGCCACTTAATGCGCTGATCTTTGCGGAACCACGTCAACTGACGCTTGGCCAGCCGACGGGTGTTCATCTTCATCAATTCTTTTGCTTCCTCTAAACTTTTTTCTCCACGCAGGTAAGCCATGACTTCGCTAACCCCGATGATCCGTTGCGCCGTCAAACTCATTTGAGAACCAGCGATCGCCTTAACCTCATTGACCAGACCCTCAGTAAACATCTCTTCGACGCGTTCATTGATCCTCTGATAAAGTTCGTCGCGCTCACGGTTCAGGCCAACAATAACGGCGGGGTATTTCTTCAACAATCCCGAGCGTTGCTTTTGTAATGTTGAGATCGGCGTTTTCGTCGTCTCATAAACTTCTAAAGCACGAACGATGCGCCGCAGGTCATTCGCGTGGATCTTGGATGCGGCATCAGGGTCTACTTGTTTAAGTTTGCCATAAAGTTTTTCTGCCCCCAGGCTTTCCAACTTCTTGCGAAGAGATGGATCCTGCCCCCCTGCCTCAAAAATACCGTCAAGCAAAACCTGCATATACATCCCGCTCCCACCAACGACTAACGGATACTTCTTTTGCCCTAAGATCTTTTCGATCGCCTCAGCTGCCAATTTATTAAAAGCCGCAACATCAAACTTTTCCTCCACGGAAACAACATCTAATAAATGATGCGGAACTCTTTTCTGCTCGACAGCCGACGGCTTACTGCTAGCGATGGAGATCTTGCGGTAAACCTGCATTGAATCGCAAGAAACGACCTCACAAGGGATCTGATTTGCGACCTGCAGCGCGGCACCGGTTTTGCCCACAGCCGTGGGCCCGACGATAAAAATAATCTTTGGAGAAAAGACTGACTTCAAGGATAGATATGAGTTGGATAGCCTTGCTCGCTTAAACGCTGACGCATATCGTGAGCTTCATCGAGAGTTTTCAACTGGCCGACGCGCACACGATAAAAAGCACGGCCTTCGTGGTCTTGAGTTTCCACGAGATAGCCGTATTCGCCTTTATTTTTCAATTCTTCAACGAGAGCGATCGCTCTCTCCTGATCCAAGAAAGACCCGACCTGGATCGCAAAGAAACGCTTCTCTGATAAAAATTGACGGGCCGTGTGAGCTTCAAAACTTTTCGGGAATTCGTGGATCAACTTTTTAAGATAATCTTCGGCCTTACTCCATCTGGACAATTTTAAATTAGCACGGCCGATCTTCAAATAGATCACGCTCAAAAATTCAGAATGCGGCCGCTCTTTTAGGAATCTCTCCGCCTGGACGAGGTCATCTTCAAATTTTTCTTCCATGCCAAATGAATCAATGATTCCAAGCCACGCTTTATCATACAAACTCGCCGACGGGTTAAGTTCCAAGACTTGGTTAAACGCGGTGCGGGCCGACTCATATTGTACGAGCCCCAGTTCACTTAAACCTAAATAATACTTAGCTTTAGCGGCGTCGAGACTTGAAGGGTTCTGGCTTACAAAATCTTCAGCAAGACTTTTCGCTGTTTTGAAATCTTTTTCAATGATCGCGGTCTCAATATCGTTCATTTTTGTAAAACCACTGAACACCAAGAAGATCAAAAGGACACTCATGGCGGAAAGTTTCTGCGGGACATGCATAAAAATTTTCATGCAGTCATATTAACAAAAAGGAATGAGTTTGGGTAGGTAAAATTATTCCGCGTTGCCGTTGAGGAACCGAAGCGCTATCTGCGGCGCAGACCTTGCCCGCGATTTTCGCCTATCGAACCCTGGCGGGATTCGCGGCGCTGCTTAAAATCCTGGCGGATCTGCTGTTTTTGCTCCGGCGATTTTGAGCGCCACTCTTCACGCTTTTGCTTGAGCTTGGCACGCTGATCATCCGTCATATTGTTAAGGCGATCGTGGCGATTTTTGAGCTGGTCACGTTCGGCTGGGGATTTTTCTTTCCAATTCTTAAAACGTTCTCTCATGGCTTCACGTTCTTCCGGCGAAGCATTCTTAAATCTGCCCCAATTGCCTTTGATCTTTTCTTTTTGTTCCGGCGGCAATTTCTGATAACGTTCAAAACGGCTCTTAATCTCTTGTTTACGTTCCGGATCAAGCGATTTCCAATTTTCATGGCGCGCCCGTATTTGTTCTTTCTGTTCCGGGGACAAATTATTCCAACGCTCGATCGCTTCTGGTGACGCAACAGTACTTTTCTCCGTGGCAACTTGCGCACTTGCCGGCAAGGTGCCGATCGCAAACAATACTAAAGCGGCGGTTAAGATCATCCATTTCTTCATCATAGGCTCTCCTGCGATACTATTTCTGTGCGCTTTCAACGATTGACTCCTCTTCAAATATATTAAAATCTTCTTCACTTAGTAACGGAAGGCTCTCAAAAAAATCAAGGTCACGGATAATCTCTAAATCCTGCTCTGAAATACCGGCTTGCGCAAGCGGCGTCGCCTTACTATCGTCTGTAGCCCCAAAAGCAAGCCCGCCAGTGACTAAAATCAAAAATAAGAATATCCCAAAAACTCGCATTATACGTTAAACTCGTCTAAGTTTTCAATAACATCCAAGTCTTCGAGAAGGTCAATATTCTGAATGACGTCCAAATTCTCTGCTAGTTCAATATTCTCAACAAATTCAATATCGTCCGCACTTAATGACGAAATGACGCTCTCCGTTTTGACAACGGTAGAAGTGTTATACAGGGTCATACTTCCGACCAAAATAACCATAGCGACCGTCACAAAAGCCGGGGCAAACCATTTATCAGTCACAACAGGACGTAAATTCTCTAAAAGTCTTTCATACCAAGGCTTTTCAAGGCTTAAGCGGGTCCAAAAACGGGAAACATAGCCCGGATCCGGCTCCGCTTCCGGCCAGGCTTTCAAAGTATTCCAGGCTTTTGCGTAGGTTTTGAATTCAGTCCGGCACTCGCTACAGCGGGCTAAATGCTGACCCACCGCGGCTGCTTCCTCAGCGGAAAGCGCTGAATCCATCCATTCGGGAATACGCTGTTTTGTTTGTTGGCAATCCATACTTTTTGACCTCACCATCTTTAACACAGGGGGCGGATAAAAGTTCCGCCATAATTCGGCTTTTTTACAATATTTTGCCTATTCCGGCAAAGATGAAAGTTTATCCTTAAGGCTTTCTTTTGCACGGTTTAAGAGCGATTTGACCGCCTGCAAAGAACAACCCAGAACCTTGGCAATTTCATCGTAAGAAAGCCCATCAAAACGCTGCAAAAGCACGGCCGTTCTCTGGTTCTCAGGCAAACTTTCGATCACCTCGATCAACTTAGCCAAGGTCTCCTTATTGACCAATTCATTGGCGGGATCGGCCGCATTATGGTCAGCGAATTGTGCCGGCATTTCTCCATCTTCCGTCTCGAGCATACCATCAAGCGAATAAGCTCTGTTTTTATTGTTACGGAGTTCATTCAGGCAAAGATTACGGGCAATAACATAAAGCCAGGTTTGAAATTTGGACTGCGGACTGTAACTCGCCAAAGACCGGTGGACACGAATAAAAGTTTCCTGCGCGATATCTTCAGCGCTTTCGCGGCTACCGAGATAGCGATAAGCAAAATTAAAAATACGGGAGAAATACTTGCGCAGAAGCGCCTCAAAGGAAGCGGTGTTCCCTTTTTGCGCCTCAAGCATCAGGAGGACATCGGGATCGGAAGAGTAATCTTTTGGAGTGTCAGGAGAATTAGGATTTGCCACAGCCGAAATGATCCTCTGCGCAGGTCAGAAAATAAAAAGCAAAGCTACTTCGAAGTCGCCAAAGCGCCGGCGAGGTCATCGATCAGGTCATTGTGGCCTTCGATACCAACGGACACACGGATCGTTTCCTTGGTAATCCCCGATCTCTTCAAACCGTCAACGCCCATAGAGGCATGGCTCATCAACCACGGATGCTCGATCAAAGATTCGACACCGCCCAAAGATTCGGCGAGAGAAAAGAACTTCAGCTTCTTGAAGAACTTATTAAGATCCACTTTCTTTGTATTCAACTCGAACGCCAACATCCCGCCAAAACCTTTCATTTGTTTACGGATGAGGTCTTGCTGCGGATGGCTGATCAAGCCGGGATAATAAACCTTCTTAACATTTTTGTGGCCTTCGAGAAATTTCGCGATGCTCAATGCATTGGCCTGGTGGACTTCCATGCGCTGGCTCAATGTTTTAACGCCGCGCAGGACAAGCCATGAATCGAACGGAGACTCAGAAACGCCCAGCGCATTCACGTAATACCGGATACGTTCGCCGATCTCTTTGTTGTTATAAATGATAGCTCCGCCGACGACATCGCTATGGCCGTTGATATATTTCGTCGTCGAATGAACAACGAGGTCCGCACCGAATTCGAACGGTTTCTGAAAATACGGGGACAAGAACGTGTTGTCAACGGCGGTCAAGATCTTCTTCTCTTTGGCAAGCCCTATGACGGCTTCGAGATCAACAATATTCAAAAGCGGGTTGGACGGCGTTTCGATCCAGACCATCTTGGTCTTCGAGGTGATCGCGGCTTTGACCTTTTTGAGATCTCTCATGTTCACAAAAGAAAACTTAAGCCCAAAGTTCGGTAAAACCTTACTGAAAAGCCGGTACGTCCCGCCGTAAATATCATCACCGGTCACAATATGGTCGCCGGCTTTCAATAAAAACATAGACGCTGTGATCGCAGCCATGCCGGTCGCGGTCGCAGAGCAGCCGATACCGCCCTCTAAGCTGGCAATATTTTCTTCCAACGCGGCACGCGTCGGATTACCGCTGCGGGTGTAATCGTAGCCTTTGTTTTTGCCCAAAGCATCAAAATAAAACGTCGAGCTCGGGTAGATCGGCGTCGTGACTGAGTTGTAGCTCTTGTCCTTATAAACGCCGGTGTGAACTGTTTTTGTGCGGATATCCATCGCTAAAATTCCTTATATTATTAATATTTGGTACTGCTCAACACGATAAACTGTGGACGAGCTTTTGTCAATCCTTGTTGTTCGCGACAAAGACGAACCCCAAAACCTTTCCCGTCACGGGATCGGGGGCTTTCGAGGTCATTTCCGCCTTTTCCTCTGCCGAACATTCATCTTCATATTTAGCGGCCAGTTTCCACGTCGGCTTGGAACGGTGATGGACTTTGGCGATCGGCTCCTGCCCTAAAAAACACCCTTTAGTGAACGAGACAAAATCCGTTTCGCTGACATTCAGGAGCATTTCGTCTTTGTAATCAATTCCCAAAAACGGGATATTATTTTTAAGGCGAAAAACCGTAAATTCAGCTTCGCTGACCAATGGGGATAAATTCTTCGCGGTCAAAACCAATTGCCCAGCCTTTTGCGGAATGACAAATTCGCCTTTATCCGGCTTATAACTTCCGTCGACATCGAAATAAACGGTCAAATTTTCTGACTGGATCTTTGCATGGCTTAAGCGAGCGTAACGGTCGACATGCTCAAGCACGGCGGGAATAAAGCTTTCCTCTATAACAAGCAAAAATTGATCTTCGTTAATTTTGATCTGGTCGAACGTCGCAATGATGCGGCCATGAAGATTGACAAAAACGTTTTGCGGTTTATCGAGAGAGTTCGCGGTCAAACCGTTCAAGAACTTTTCCGGTTCATGACAGACACTGAGAACTTTCTTAGTTGTTTTAAAATAGCCCATTCTTATCGATATTTTGATTTTAAATAATCAGCAATGATCTCTTTATGATCAAATGCAAAGTCATGATCCAAGATTTTCTTAGTCGAAATGACCCTCGCGCCCTTGGCGTCGTCGCCGGACTTGAGGACACCTTTGCCTTTGCCAACAAACGCCGTCGAGATCGTCTGAAAACGCGGGTCGCGGGACGGGTCAGAGTACGTGTGGAATTGTTTGAAGTTCACAAAATCCAAATTGGTCTCCTCTTTCGTCTCACGGACAGCGGCATGTTCGAGCGTTTCGCCATTATCAACAAATCCGCCGGGAAGAGCGAACCCATAAGGCGGATTCGTGCGCTCAATAACAACGATGCCGCCGCGGTACTCAATGATCATGTCCACTGTACAATATGGCCCGCATCCCAAGTCTTCCTGCACGTGACGAAGATAGCCGTAAACCTGCTTTTCAAAAAGATCAAAGACCTTTGGATCTTCGATCATCAAATTCATCTCCTTCACAGCACCGGGGAAAGTGCGGCAAAAGCGCAAAATCTCCTGCGAAACGATCTTGGCCACACCGATCACCGGGAAACCTTCAGCGATACCGACGGGCGCAAAGACAAGCTTAATCTTTTTGGATTTTACGGCACGGTTGAAGATCTCACGAAAAGCGTCACGCACAAAAAATTCATCAACGTCGCCCTTGATCTTCACAGAAACGAAATTCTTATCTTTAGCCGCTTTTTGAATGTCCTGCTTTAAAATCTTAAACTCTGTCTTTTTAACGATCATTTGGAGGTCGCGATCTTTTTCGCTAATGCTAGCGCTTCGTCTTTTGTTGTAATTTTACCGGTCGCCTGTGCTTCTTCTACACCTTGCAAGATCTTACCAAAAATGGGGCCGGGCTTGATCTTCAGTTTTTTGATCAGATCATTACCGTTGATCAAGCAAACGAACGGTTCCACCTTTTTCGCAGCAAAGAATTGCGCGATCAATTTACGGCAAATCTTAATATGATGCGCTTCGTCCGCCTTCGACGACAAAGGCCCGCGCGTCGAACGTTGGTCAGCGATGGACAACAGCGCAACCGCGGCTGCTTCTTCCTTGGTATCCCGAAAATAACGGAACACGGCACGATCACTAGGTTTCTTAAAATTCGAAAGATAGCCCGGACGCAAATGCCATAGCACAATATCTTCCAGCATCATCCGTTCACGGCTCGACAGCATGATCAACTTGGCGACCGACCGGCTAATCCCTTTACCGACGTGCTCATGGCTATGAAAGGACATGCGGTCCTTTTCTTTTTTGCGGGTTTGCGGCTTGCCGATATCGTGCAACAGGGCGGCAAGTTTCAAAAGGCCGCGGCGCGTCCGTGTTCCGGCCAAAGCTTCATCAAGATATTCATTTACTTCTGCATCATTAGCATATTCCGTGAAAACATTTTCCAACTGAGCGACCGTTTCCAGAGAATGCGGCCACACATCAAGATGATGATAGCCGCCCTGCTTGACGCGATACATGATCGTGACCTGAGGAACGATCTGTTCCAGTAAAGCGATCTTATCCATCGCCCTTAAATTATCAGCTGCACGCGGCGACTGCAAAACTTTAAAAAACTCATCGAGGATGCGCTCGCGGGCGACGTTGCGTAGAAGATCTTTATCTTTTTTAATTTGCGCCAACGTTTTAGGCTCGATCACAAAACCCAACTGCGCGCGTAAGCTAAAACCGCGTAAAAGCCGTAACGGATCTTCTTTAAATGTCGCCGCTCTGACCATGCGTAACCGGCGGGCCTTGAGGTCTTTCATCCCACCGCAGAGGTCAAGAATGTGCTCAGCGATTTCCGTATCAGCCGATAGATCATTGAGCTTCACAGCGAAAGCATTGATCGTGAAATCACGGTGCGAAAGATCACCCTTTAAGCTAGGAGCACGAAAATCGGCAAAGTCGTATGTTTCAATAGCGCCGGCTGCTTTTTTGACCACGCGGGCACAACCGTGCTCTTCGTCCAAAAGGACAAACGCGCCTTTGATCGTTTTTGCAAAAGTCCGCGCAAAAGCGATCGCGCCTTTCTCTAAAGCGAAATCAAAGTCGTGGCCGGCTTTATTCAAAGCGGCATCACGTAAAAAACCGCCGACTAGAAAAACATCAACTTTTTTCTGTCGTGCCATTTTTTGAATGGTCAACACAAATGGATATTGGGCCAGCGTTGGCATGGGCGAAGGGTTTTATTATTCCGCGGCGTTGAAGATCGACGCTTTTTTTAAGATCTCTTCTTCCACAAAGATCGGGGCAGCAGCGCGGACCGCCAAAGCAACTCCGTCGGAAGGACGGGAATCAACGCTTTTCAATTGGCCGTCAGCTGTTTTCAGGACGATCTTGGCATGGAAGGTGCTGTTGACTAACTTGTCGATCACCAGCTGCTCGACTTTTGCGCCCAGGCTTTCGATGGCCAGAAGCAACAGGTCATGGGTCAAAGGGCGCGGTGTTTCGACGTTAGAAAGTTTCATTTTAATACTCGAAGCTTCAAGAAAACCGATCACGATCGGGAACTGGCGGTCGCCGTTCTTCTCTTTTAAGACAATGATCTGGTCCTGGCGTTTTTCATCAATAATAATCTTGCTCAATTCAACTTGCACCATATGCTTAAAGTCCTTTTTTCTTTTTCAAGGAGGATTTCTCGCGCTCCAGGATAATATTTAATTCGTTCATAAATTGGTTCACGTCGCGGAATTGCCGGTACACTGACGCAAAACGCACGTAAGCAACTTCGTCGAGCGAGGCAAGCTTGTCCATAATGATCTCACCGATCGCGGTCGCGCTCACTTCGCGTTCGTATTTTTTCTGAATCGCCCGTTCAATCTCAACGGTGATCTGGTCGATCTTGTCGACGCTGATCGGCCGTTTCTCGCAGGCCTTGACCAAACCGGAAATGATCTTTGTACGGTCAAAAGGCTGGCGGCGGTTGTCGCGCTTAATGACCATGAGCGGGACTTGTTCGATATATTCGTACGTCGTAAAACGCTTCTTACATTTTAAACATTCGCGCCGGCGGCGGATGGAGGCCCCTTCCGCGCTCAATCGCGAATCAACGACCTTAGTTTCTTTGTAGTGGCAAGCGGGACATTTCATAAATTCGGATACAGCGGAAATTCTTTGGTCAATTTCAGAACAGCCTGCTTGACCTCCGCGAGTTTCGCCTCATTAGTATGATTCACGATCGCCGCGTCGATAAGTTTGGCGACCTGTTCCATTTGCGCTTCTTTCATGCCGCGCGTCGTCAACGCCGGGGTCCCGATACGGATACCGCTCGTGACCATCGGGCTCGCCGGATCAAAGGGGATCAGGTTCTTGTTCACCGTGATATTCACTTTATCAAGAATTTCCGATGCATCTTTTCCGCTGACGCCTTTTGCACGTAAGTCGACCATAAAAAGATGATTGTCCGTACCGCCGGCAACGATACGAAAACCCAACTTCCCTAACGCCGCCGCAAGAGTTCGGCAATTCTTCAAGACCTGCCCCTGATATTCTTTGAATTCCGGCTGTAACGCTTCTTTAAAGGAAACCGCTTTCGCCGCGATGACGTGCATTAAAGGCCCGCCTTGAATTCCCGGAAAAACATTGGCATCGATCTTCTTCGCAAATTCTGCCCGGCAAAGGATCATCCCGCCGCGCGGGCCGCGCAATGTTTTGTGCGTGGTCGTCGTGACAAATTCTGCGTACGGGACAGGGTTCGGATGAAGGCCGGCCGCGACCAATCCCGCAAAATGCGCCATGTCGACAAAAAGGATCGCTCCGACAGAATCGCAGATCTCGCGGAACTTCTTAAAATCCCATGTCCGAGAATAAGCTGACCCGCCGGCGATGATCATCTTGGGTTTATGCTCTTTCGCGAGAGCGGCCACTTCATTCATGTCGATCATTTCCGTTTTCGGGTCGACTTTATAACCGATAACGTTATAAGTCTTCCCGGAGAAATTCATTTTGTGGCCGTGGGTCAAATGTCCGCCACAAGCCAGGTCCAACCCGAGAACGGTATCGCCCGGATTGACCGCGACGTTGTAAACGGCATTATTCGCCTGCGAACCGGAATGCGGTTGAACATTGACGTGTTCGGCACCAAAAAGTTGTTTCGCGCGATCGATCGCCAGTTGTTCGGCAACGTCAACGAATTCACACCCGCCGTACCAGCGCCGTCCGGGATAGCCTTCCGCATATTTATTGGTCATGACCGAACCTTGCGCTTCAAGGACGGCTTGCGAAACAATATTTTCGGAAGCGATCAATTCCAAGTTATTGCGTTGCCGCGCTAACTCATCTTGTATCGCTTTGTAAATGTCGGGATCACTATGTTTTAAATCCATGTCGCCCTCTTTCTTATTTTTTCCCTGAATATTTTTTCTCGATCGCTTTGATCTGCTTCACACGGCGTAAGTGGCGGCCGCCTTCAAACTCTGTTGTGAGCCAAACCTTAACAATATCGTTGATCTCCGCCGGGTCGCTGAACTTCGCACCTAAAACTAAAATATTAGAATTGTTGTGCTGACGGGACAACATCGCCGCTTCTTTGTTATAAACAAGCGCGGCATAAGCGCCGACGACCTTGTTAGCAGCGATCGAATGTCCAATGCCTGTCATGCACACCAAGATCCCGCGGCTGCCCTTGGTTTTCGCGACCTGAGTGGCCACTTTGTCCGAGATCGGCGGATAATCGCACATGGCCCCGGCTTCATACGATCCGACATCAACGACCTGATGGCCCTGTGTTTTTAGAAATGCGGTGATCTTTGCTTTAAGCTCAAATCCCCGGTGGTCGCCGCCGATAAAGATCTTCATAATTATTTAAGTCCTTTTTATTATCTATCTTGCTTCCTTACTTAAATAATTATCCCGAGCTCCAGCAAAGAGCGAGGGATATCATTAAGTTATAAAAGATTAACTAACTTCGCGACCGCGGCCTTGATCATGGCCGCGCATTCTTCATAGGTCTCGAAGGATTTGCCCATCGGGTCCGGGATATCAAGGTCTCCATCGTAGCCGGGGCGTTCCTGCAAAAACTCACGCAACTGATAAACTCTTTTCTCGACGGACGGAACGCGTTCCAACACTTGCTGGCGGTGGCTGCGCGTCATGACCAGGATCAGGTCCGCTTTGCGCAACAAAATACTGCTGATCGGCCGTGATTCATGCAGGGTGGCATCGATCCCATGGCGCCCAAGAACCGTGACCGTTTCCGAGCTGGCCGTGGTCTGAAAATAAACCGCGGTCCCGGCGGATAACACTTCAATATTCTCTTTGCCCTTAAGCATGTCCTTTAATAAATATTCCGCCATGACCGACCGGCAGCTGTTGCCGGTGCAAACGAACAAAACCAATTTCCTCTGCGTGATGCGGTCCACATCCGCTTGCGTGATGGGGCCCTGCCGCAGGACGATGGGCTTTTCTTGCGTAAAATCAACGACCGATGATGCTAAGCCGAACTTGGCCTCTCCCCCGTCGATCGCGATATCCACAAGCCCGTCGAGATCTTTTAACGCTTCGATACAGGTCGCGGGCGGCGGATTGCCGGCAAAGTTCGCTGATGGCGCGGCTACCGTGCACTGCGATTCCTGGACCAAACTCAACGCGATCTTATGCTGAGGGATGCGGACACCGATCGTCCGGCCTTCTTCGAATGACGGAACAACGACCGTCAACGGACCCGGCCAACAGGCATCAACCAATTTATAAACTTCCGGCGATTTCACCGGCGTGTAATTCGGCAAAAGCCCTTTTTGCGGGATATGGATCGAGAACGGCTTATCGCCGTCACGCCGCTTAACTTCGCGCAAACGGGCCATGGCTTTCGGATTATTATAATCCGCTGCGATGCCATAAACCGTCTCCGTCGGAAAAACGACCAACCCGCCACCGCGAATGATCGCGGCACAATGCGCGATGCGGTCCATTTCGGGAAATTCTGGATTGATCTTAACGATTTGCGTTTTCACGCGATTTTCCTATACGTTGTCGGCCAAAATTTTCTTTCTTTGATCATCAACAAATTGGTCCATCTTCTTTGCAATGTTGTTGTCGGACAAAGCCATGATGCGCAATGCCAATAACGCCGCATTTTTAGCGCCCTGCTTGCCGATAGAAACGCCGCCGACCGGAACACCCGGAGGCATTTGCACTGTCGAAAGCAATGAATCCAAACCATTCAAAACCGATTCGATCGGAACACCGATGACCGGCAAATTAGTGTGAGCGGCGACAACACCGGCTAACGCGGCGGAACCACCGGCCCCGCAAATCATCACTTGGATTCCTCGCCCTTTGGCCGCTTCGGCATAAGCCGCGGTTTCACGCGGTGTACGGTGCGCAGATAAGACCTTGATCTCGTATCCGACACCAAAATCTTTTAAGATCTTTGCGCCTTCTTCCATCGTCGGAAGATCGCTTTTACT
>JADLGJ010000038.1 GCA_020849375.1 Candidatus Omnitrophota bacterium | reverse complement strand
TTGCGCGCAAAGCAATAAGCCTCAACACCCACATAGGTCTTGCCGAGATATTCCATGTCGCCCACTGCCCGCGGCCCTATGGTCCGCCGGGTCTTTTCATCATTGGCCTTCAAATACACAATGTCGATAGGCCTTTCATTCTCGATGGCCTGTTCGATGATTTTGATCTTCGTTTTTAACGGAAAATCTTGTTCGGCGCGCCGATACTGCCAGCCGGTCATAAATCGCACAACCCGCCAATCCATAAAGATATGTTTTTTTAAGATCGGCTTTTTGAGGACCAGTCCCTGCAAACTTGTACAGCGGCTCAACGCCACATACACTTGGCCGTGAGCAAATGTCCCGCGGCCGATATCAACGATGATCTTTGAAAAAGTCTTTCCCTGACTTTTATGGATCGTGACCGCCCACGCAAGCCGCAAAGGATATTGTGTAAATGAACCGACCGTCTCGGACTCCAGCGCGCGGCTCTTTTCATTATAAAAAAACCGGAACATCTCCCAAGTAAACGGCGCAACGTCCACGATCGTCTTTTGCGTCAGTTCCACGCAAATCATATCTTCGCCGTCGGGGTCTTTCTTAATGCCGATAATTTTTCCGATACTGCCGTTGACCCAGCGTCCTTGCGGATCATTATTCAAAAGCATGATCTGGGCGCCGGCCTTCAACTCCAGCGCCTTTTGCGTCGGCAGACTTTTAAGATCAAAATCTCCCCCCAGCCTGCCTTCATAACAATACGCTCTGCCTTTAAGGGCGTTGAGCCGCTGTTGATTGATCTGATCAGCCAGATCATTAGTCGTTGTCAAATGTACATACAGTTCGTTTTCATCCGGTTGAAAATCGGGAAGAAATCTTTTGCTTAGCATTTCCAAATGTTCTTGGGTCACAGAATTATTCCGGACCGCGTTTAAGAGACCGATAAAATCGTCGTCTTTCTGCCGGTAAATCTTTTCCAATTCCACCAGCTCGGCGTGAAAATCCGTCAACGCCTTCGCGTCAAAGAAATAAGGACTTTGATACATCATCTTGCCGCTGTCCTCGACCTTTTGATTAAAGACCGCCCTTTCTGCCGCCCCAACAACCGGCGAGAGCTGATAAAGGTCGCCGATAAATATCATCTGAACACCGCCAAACGCAGCATTCCGCTTAGGGCCGTGCAATCTTAGGAAAGCATCAACACAATCCAAAAGATCAGCCCGGGCCATCGAAACCTCGTCGATGATAATAGCTTGCAGTTGCTGGTACATATTTTTCTTGGCTTTACGGACACGGATGGAAGAAACCCCTTGCGGTGTGATATCGGGCCGGAAACCAAAAAAAGAATGGATGGTCTGGCCCTTGACATTAACGGCGGCGACCCCAGTTGGGGCGAGGACAACGACATTCTTCCTTGTGTTGGCGCAAAAATACTGCAACAGCGTCGATTTGCCGGTGCCGGCTTTCCCCGTTATAAAAAGGCTCTGTCCACTGTGTTCCATCAGGTCATGCGCCCGGACGAATTGTTCATTCAAATCCAGCTTCGGCGCAAAGGCTGTGGTCACCGGATCTTTCATGAACTACCCAACAGCATTCCCACCTGTAAACGCTGGCCGGATGCGAGCGCATGAGCTGGGATCAGTTTGCTTGATTCAGGATGAACAAATTGGAGTAAAAGAGAGCCTTTTCCAGTGGCGACTAAAATACCGTCTTTATTAATTTGTGAGATCGTCCCCGGAACCGATAAATAGGTGTCTGTCCCTACTTTTGCTACTTTTGTCTGCAGAATTTTTAATACTTTGCCATTGCATGAGGTAAAGGCGCCCGGCCAGGGCAAAAGGCCGCGAACAAGATCGTGGATTTCCTGAGCGCTTTTGTTCCAATTTATTTTCCCGAGCTCTTTGGTTAACTTAGCAGCAAAAGTGACTTTGGATTCATCCTGCGGCGTTAATGTAAATTTTCCGGCGCCAATATCTTTAACCACTTTGCAAAGCCTGACCGCACTCGCCTTGGCCATGCGTGTCCGCAAAGATTCGCTGGTTTCATCATCGTCAATGTTCAGCTTCTCTTGGACAATGATCTCCCCGGCGTCCATCTTGGGGCTCATTTTCATGATCGTAAAACCGGTTTCTTTATCGCCGTTGATGACCGCCCAGTTGACCGGCGCGGCGCCGCGATATTTCGGCAAAAGTGAGCCGTGCACATTAATACAAAAGATCTTAGGCATTTTAAGGACCAGTGATGGCAATATCTGCCCATAGGCAATAACGACAAACAAGTCAGCACCAAAACTTTTGATCCGTTTTAGAAAATCTTCATCACGCAATTTCTCGGGCTGCAAAATAGGAATATTACGGTCCCGAGCAATGATCTTGATGGGCGAAGCAATGACTTGCAAACCGCGGCCGCTGGGACGGTCCGGTTGCGTGACACACGCGGCAACCGCAAACTTTTCCTCGAGCAAACGCATCAAATTTTCTGCTGCAAAGTCATCACTACCAAAGAATATTATTTTCACGGGTTCACATCCACTGTTAAAATCACACCTTTACTCTTACTGAATTCCGCAAGGACTGGATCCACAACCTTCAGCATGCTTTTTACGGTCTTGCCCTTGAGCATTATAGTGAAACGGTACTTATCACGCAATTTCGGCCGCAAATCAGGCTGAGGGACCGCGATCTCAAAAGAATCGCCCACCGCTTTCACTAATTGTTCATATAATTCCTGCGCCTGTTTAAGAACAGAATCTTCGCTCACGCCGCGAAGCGCAAGAGAGATCACTTCAATGAACGGCGGGAGGCCGAGCTCCCTTCGGGTCTTCAACTCTTGCCGATAAAAATGCTCTGCGTCCATCGTCACCGCAGCTTTGATCGCTTCATGCTGAGGATGGCGGGTTTGCACGATCAATTTTTCACCGGCGGCCTGCTTTAAGCGGGTCAGCAACGAGAACGCACGGGCCCCGGCACGAAAATCCACGCGATTGATCTCGCCATCAAAATCCAAGACCGCGATCAATGAAAAATAACCGCGATGCAAGAACGGCATGACCGCCTGGGTCGCGACCATCAACTGCGCTTCCCGGTCAAAAGTTTTCGTTTCGCTATCATAAACCGCGATCCGCGCGCCCGGATAAACCTTTGCCAATTCACTCTCAAGCTTTTCGATTCCCGTTCCCATGGAACGCAAATAGGCACTCTGACACTGCGGGCAGATCTTCGGTAATTCGGACAAAGCATCGCAACGCGGACAGAACATTTTCTTTTTCGAATATAAATAACTCAAGATCGAATTGCAACGGCCGCATTTGACCACAAACCCGCATTGATTACACTTGGTCAACGTGCTGAATCCGCGACGATTAAGGAACATTAGGATCTTCCCGCCCTTGGTCAAGGTAGACTGAACATCATTTTGCAGCGGAAATGACACCAGCATATTCTGGTATTTATAATTCGCCAGGTCAATGACCTGCAATGTTGATAACTTCTTCTCTTCACTGACCTCAATGTTCGCCTTTTTATCTTTCAGGATCTTCCATAATTCTGCCGTCGGAGCCGGACTCACGAACAGGACATCACAATGCTCATATTTTTGCCGCAACAATGCGACATGCCGAGCATGATAGAATGGCGACGGCTCTTGCTTGAATGCGGGATTTTCCTCATCGAGCATCACGATCAACCCTAAATTCGGCATCATCGCAAAAACCGCCGACCTTGTCCCAACAGCGACGCGTATTCTTCCCTCTTTAACGGACAGCCATTCCGATAGTTCGCGCTTCACACCAAATCCGCGGTCAAGGTCAGCAACGACCGAGGACGAAATGTCCGAGGGAGTGCCGAGCCCTCCGTGGCGAGGCCCAACACCGCAGACTTTTTCTAAAAATTCGCGGACGACAGTAACATGCCCGACCTCGGGAACCAAGAACAAAACTCCCTGCCCGCAGCCAAACACCGCCTTAACTTTTTTTGCAATGGAACCTACCGACGAGTGAATTGTGCCTTGAATAAATGAAAGCTCGGGTTTCTTGTTAACCTCTTTTTCGGCATCCGGCGGCGCAACCCACTCGATCCCTTTCTTCGTCCGCAAAATAGCGGGCAAAGCCACTTCAATAGCCTCGCCCCAGGAACAGGCGTAATGCTCGGACAATTCTTTAGTAAGCTTGAGAAAATTCGCATCGAGCGTCGGGACATTATCCAGAACAGAAATGACCGTTTTGATCCTGGCCTTGGGCAGGTCACTTGCTGCCAATAGCTCGACGACATAAGCTACGCAAAGTTTAGCACGGAACTGGACGTAAACCCGCGACCCGACACGAATATTCTGACGGAGATTCTCAGGAATGAAATAATCGAACGGGCCGGGAACAGGAAGCCCGACGACGACTTGGGCAATAGAATGGGGCATACCGCATTGTATCTCTTAACGTGAAACTAAACTAATAATATCCTTCACCGCATCCGGGCGGGCCAAAGCTTTGATCCTGGACTTTAATGCGGCCATTTCTGCCGGCGAAGATGCCAGGCGCTTTAACTCCGCAGGCATTTGGCTGACCGTGACCCCACTGATACCGACTCCGTAACTGGCGAGGACTTTAATATTATTGGTTTCCTGACCGGGGATCGCGTTAAAAAAGATCATCGGCAAACCGCTGACCAACGCTTCGGAGATCGACAAACCCCCGGGCTTGGTGATCATCGCGTCCGACAGCGCCATCATTTCATCCATATTATTGACAAGCCCGAAGATCTTGGCCGATTCGCTGTTTAAAGCGCTCAAGCGGTCAAAAAGTTTTTTATTATGTCCACAGATGACCGCGACCTGAAAATCTTTGAGTTCACGGATAATGTCTTCGATCGGGCCGATACCGAAAGACCCCGTCGCTAAAAGGATAGTGAAGCGGCCTGTCTTCAACCCCATTTTAACGCGAAGTTCGGTTGCGTTCTTCGGTTTCGTAAAATTTTCATGAGTCGGGATCCCGGTCACGGAAACTTTTTCCGCCGGGACACCCAACGAAATGATCTTGCTTTTGGTGAATTCACTCGCGCCCGTGTAATGATCAACGCCTTCTGCGAGCCAAATGCTATGCACATCAAAATCGGTGACGACGGTGATGATCCGGGAGGTGATCTTCCCCGCTCGCTTTAACGCCGCGGAAACTTCTGTCCCCAGAAAATGGGTCGAAATGATGCAGTCAAAATTCTCTTTCACCAGATAACGATGAAACCCGCCGGCATTCAAGCCGTTATAGATCCGGCGGACAATGGCGACCAGCGGACGCAAGGCCGGGATATCCAACAGCGCGAAAAAAAAGCCCCACAGGCCGGGGATCGCGGTGATCAAAAAAGTATACAGCCCCGGATAGGACTTCTTAAAAAAAGGATTGGTGTGGTCTAAAGAATCCACAAGGACAACGTCATGGGGAGAACCCGACGATTTAAAACCATGATAGATCGCTTCCGCGGCTTTACGATGACCGGCGCCGGCGGTTGCGTAGACAACAAGGATCTTCATTTGGATTTCTTTTTGCCGTTGTTATTAAGAATGATATCGGTCGCGGCCAAAAGGTCTTTAACCGTATAATCGGGGCGGACTTTCCAGGTAGGGATAATATCACGGCTATTCATGCCGGAGAGGACAAAGATCGTTTTACAACCGGCCGTCTTCCCGGCCGTGACATCAACTTCGGTATCGCCAACAAAGAATGTTTGCTTAGCATGGCTGATGGGCTTTTTCATCATCTTCAAAGCTGCACGGATCGAACCGATCCCCGGCTTGCGGCAATCGCAGCCCTGCTGGGCAGTATGTGTACAATAATAGGCTTTCTTGATCTTCCCGCCGTGGCGCTGAACGTCGGCATGCATTTTCGCCGTGATCAGGTCAAGCTTGTGCTGGCTGTAAATCCCTTTCCCGACACCGGCTTGATTTGAAACGACAAAAACCGTATAACCATTTTCTTTCAGGCGGCGCAAGGCGTCCAACGCACCGGGAATAAAATGAAATTCCTTCAGCTTGGTCACGTAGTTACCGTTCCCGGGGAATTCATTAATGACGCCATCGCGGTCTAAAAAAACGATCTTCATTGTAACTTCCTTTTCATTTCCCAATATTTGGCATAACTCAAGACTTGATAAAGCGACGCGAAATAAGCAATCATAAAACCGACCAAACCATCTTTAAAAGCACGCCCCTTAAAATACACACGAAAAAAACGATCGATCGCGCGGCGGGTCATCCGGCCCAAGGTCATCTTTTGTCCGGTGCGCAGCCATTTAGCGGCTTCTAATGTGCTTTGCCGGTTAACGCTGCCCAGAAAATGTTCAAAATCGGGATATCCTTTATGGATAATATCCGCATTCAACTGGCCTTCCGGCCCGTCGATGATCGCGCGCGGATGGACTTCCACTTCTTCATATTTGAAACGGCTTTTTTGAAAAAGCCGCAATTTACGTGCCGGATACCAGCCGGAATGCTTGACCCAGTAGTCACCGATGTAATTCCGCAATGGGATCGAATAAGCAACAATATTCTTATTGGTGATCCCCGCCGTGATCTCATCCTGCAGTTCAGGTGTCACCATCTCGTCGGCATCAAGGCTCAAGACCCATTCATTGCGCGCCTGGGCATAACCCCAATTGCGGTGGATCCCTTCATTTTCCATCCGGCGATGAAAAACAACCGGCGAGAATTGTGCGGCCAGCTCGACGGTCTTATCGGTACTACCGTCATCGACCATGATGATCTCATCGGCCCAGCCATAAACGCTCTTCAGGCAGGAGACGATATTATCCTCTTCGTTGCGGGTCAAGACCACAACGGTCAAAGGGATTTTAGGCATTGGGAAATTTCCTCACAGGGGAACAGTATAACGGAGAGAATAAGCCCTAATCAACACGAAAGGCAGAAATCTTTGCAGGAGCAGAAAGGGTCATTTGTAACGGTCCGTACGAGTTTGATTTTGATTTTCATCAAGCTTTACTTTTGAGAAAATCAAAATCACTGTTTGAGTACGGATCGCTACAAATGACCCTTTGATCAAACTAAGGCTTTGAGGCTATCGCAAACGTAACGGATCTGCTCTTTAGTGATATGCGGGAACATCGGCAAAGATAAGATCTCCGACGCAACCAGCTCAGACACCGGGAAGTCGCCGCGCTTATGGCCTAATTCTTTATAAGCTTCCTGTAAATGCAGCGGGATCGGATAATGGATCAAAACCCCGACCTTCTTTTCCTTCAAACCTTCTGCGACTTTATCGCGGTTCGGCAAGCGGACCGCATAAGTTTGATAAACATGGGTACGGTCGGCGAGCGTCGGAGGTGTCACAATGCTTTTAACGCTCTTAAGTTCTTCGCGGTAAACCTCTGCCATTTTCGCACGCATTTCGTTCCATTGATCCAAACGTTTCAATTTCGCGGACAGGACAACGGCCTGCACGGTATCAAGGCGGGAATTATAACCTTTAATTTTGTGTTCATAACGCCCTTCACGGCCGTAATCACGCAACATCAAAGAATTCTTATAGATCTTCTCGTCGCTGGTCACGATCATCCCGCCGTCGCCGAAAGCACCAAGGGCTTTGGTCGGATAAAAACTAAAACAAGAAACATCCCCTAATGACCCGATACGCTTCCCCTTGTAACGAGCCCCATGGGCTTGCGCAGAATCTTCGATGACTTTAAGTTTATGTTCTTTAGCAATGGCCATAATTTCATCCATATTCGCGGCTTGACCGTAGATGTGAACAGGAATGATCGCCTTAGTGCGAGGGGTGATCGCCTGCTTTAATTTTTTCGGGTCAAGATTATAGGTTCCCGGCTCAATATCAACAAAAACCGGCTTGGCCCCGCCATAAGAAATGCATAGCGCGGTCGCAATGAACGTATACGGCGGCAGGATCACTTCATCGCCTTCTTTAATATCTAACGCGGCTAAAGCAATGTACAAAGCATCCGTCCCGGAGTTGACCCCGACGGCATATTTGGAATCGCAATATGCGGCGAATTCACTTTCAAAATCTTTTTCTTCTTTCCCTAAAATGAAATTACCGGTTTCAAAAACTTTTTTCAAACCCGGTTCGATCTCGTCTTTGATGATCCGGTATTGCTCACTAAAATCTACAAATTGGACTTCCATGACCTGGCCTTTCTGATATGTGTCACATTAATAAATCCTGGACCGCACTAAGAACTTTTTGAACTTCGACATCTTTGATACAACTGATATGGCCACAAGCGGCCCGCCGGAAATTCCGGTAACAGGGCCGACAAGCAATAGAACTTGTCACGACACGATGTTGGCCTTGGCTGACGCCGGAATACGGGCCGTAAACTTTTTCATCAACCGGGCCAAAAACTGAAACGGTCTTAGTTCCTGCCGCGACCGCCATATGAAGCGGCCCGCCGTCATTGACCACTGCCAAAACACTTTGGTTTAAGATCGCCATGGTTTGCATCAGGTCGGTCTGTCCGCAGGCGTTGAAGAGCCGGTATTTTACTAAACTTTGAATCTCTTTGCAAAGGGATTCCTCTTTCTGGTTTCCCATCAGGATGATCCCGGCATTAAAATCCTCCGTGATCTTGCTGATCAATTCCGCGTATTTGGCCGCCGGCCACCGTTTGAATTTCGCGTCATTCCCCCAGCTCTCGCCGCCGCCGGGAAAAACCGAAATGAATTTCTCGCTGGTAAAACCGGCCTTGCTCATGAAATCCTTCGCCCATGCTTTTTTGTCCGCCGGGATAGCAATCTCCATGGGCCGCAGCTCAACATTCAAACCAATGGCCCGCAAAAGGTCGAGATAATATTCCACAACATGGCGGCCTTCAAAGCCGCGCAGAAAGACTTTCTTAGTCAAAAAAGGGCTGCGGTTCTTATAATTCAACCCCACCCGTTCTTTAATGCCGGCCAATAAACAATAAAAAGAAGCATAGCCCGTCATTGAAAGATCAAAACACACATCATAGTGGGCATCATGGATCTCGTTCCTCGTCTTGCACAAAAGTTGCCAATATTCTGACTTTGAACGGTCGGAAACGGCCTTGAATTCATCACGATCATAGATGGTCACCTCATCAACGGCGGGAATATTCTGCAACAGCGGTGCGGTGCGGCGATTGGCAACGTAACCGATAAAAGCATCAGGAACATTCGCCTTAATATTCTTGATCATCGGAATAGTGAACAACACATCCCCGATGCCATAGGAGTTAATAATAAGAAAACGCTTATGTGACATAGGATCTTTTCTAAAAGAACTCCCCCACTCCCCCTCTTTAATTAAAGAGGGGGATAAAGGGGGCGTTTTAAATTTTTTCTTTGACCCGGAAAGGCGTTTTGTATCGCGGCCGCAGGTAAACGAACGGATTAAGGGCTTGTCTTTGCTTGATATCTTGCCAATCACTTTGGCTTAACGCATGCTGCGCGATCCGTTCTTTCATTTCCGACGGATGCGAGCCGTAATAAACCGGGAAACGATTGAGGTCGCCGTACGAATACGCTTTATTTTTTTCTTCCTCTTTCAGCGTCGTGATGCCCATCATTTCCGCGTTGACCCGGCGCTCCGTCATCACTTCTTGCGGCTGGACCCAACCGTAATGATACAGAAAACATCCAGTGTGATGGCGGCGCAGGTCTTTATTATCACACCGCTTAAAACCATAGGCATCACCCATTGATTCAACGGTGCCATTGTTACGGACAATGCGGTCTTGCTTTTGATACCAGCCGCGGTCAATACGGTAACGGTAATAACTGCCATAAAAATGGAGCCACGCGAAACGCAACGCATCAACATCTTTATTTAAACAATCTTCCATGCACCGGCGGAGTTTTGGCAAATCCGC
>JADLGJ010000037.1 GCA_020849375.1 Candidatus Omnitrophota bacterium | reverse complement strand
GCATGAAAAAGTTTGTCCTTATAGACCGGGTAAAGGTTCTGCCCTAAGTTCACCCAGGACGTCTTAAAATCTTTAGAGAATTGGATCAATTTGTCACGGATCAGATCCGCCGTGAGAGCGCTCTTGATCTTGCGCCTCGACGCACCCGACGAGTGGTCATAAATTTCGGTATCGGTCATTGCCATTTCAAGATCTCCACATAATTCATTAATAAAACAAAATCTATTCTAACACCGGCAAAAAATTCCTAAAGGACTTTTATGGCGACTTTACTCGCGATCCGGCCGAAATCAGCCCGTTTGAGTTCTCCCGGCCTTGCCGTTAAACAACTCGCGGTCCCGGCGGCGGTGCCGGCCAACAGCGCTTCCAGAAAATCTTCCGACCGTTGGAAACCAAAAATAAATCCGGCCACTACAGAATCCCCACAACCGACAGAATTCACGGCCTTCACTTTCGGGCATGACGCGTGATAAAAAACTTTTCCGTCGGTCGCGGCCGCGCCTTTGGCCCCGAGCGAAATGATCGCATTCTCAGCGCCAAGCGACAATAATTTCTTTAATCCGCCCCTGAGCGCGTTTTCGGTCTGCAATTCTTGCTTTAAGATCGCTTGCGCTTCTTCGCGGTTCACCGTCACCCAAAACGGCTTGCCTTTTAGCGCAGCTAACAGATCTTCGCCACTCGCATCAACGATAACCTTGGCCCCTTGCTCACGCGCCGTCGTCGCAAGTTCGCTATAAAATCCCTTCGGGCTTCCGCTGATCCCGCGTCCGCTCAAAACGACCCAATCGTTTTTCGCCGCTAAACGGCGGAACTTATCGCGAAAACTGCTTAAGTCTTTTTTGTCTATCTGTGGGCCGGCTTCAATGACCCGGGTGATCTTGCCGCTCTTGGGATCAGTTACGGTCAGGTTCACCCGCGTTTCGCCCTGGATAAAAACAAAATTATGCTCCAGCCCTTCGAGCAATAGGTCGCGTAAAAGATTCTGACCTTGCGCGCCGCCTGCGAAACCGGCGGTGACGGATTTAAGACCCAAGCATTTAAGAGCCCGCGAAACATTGATCCCTTTGCCGCCGGGAAAGGACACGCCGCTCTTGGTACGATTGTCATGTCCCAAGCAAAACGACGGGATCTCGACCACGCGGTCGATCGCCGGGTTCAAGGTGACAGTCAAAATTGATTGATCATTCGCCATTTTGTTTTTTCCTTATTTGTTCCCCGACCATGTATTCCTTGTGTATTTACGTGCTTTTTGCTAATATTAGCGCTTTATTAACCACATCATTTTATATGAAATCAACGATTTTAAAACTCATTTTAACTTTGAATCTGATGACGGCCACACCGTCCTTTGCGTCGGTGGGCCTTCAGATCGCACAAGAACGCATCTCCAGCAACGGTGTTCTCGTTTCGCGCCCGGTCAAAGCCGATCTCACCATCGCGCAAGTCATCGGCCAGAACCGTATCCGCACTGTTGAAGATTATGCCGCCTGGCTTGCCAGCAACATGACCTATCAACGCGACGCGGGCGGTGACCAATGGCTTGACCCGGTAGAATTTTTAAAGATCAAACGCGGCGACTGCGAAGACTTTGCCATTCTCAATTTAAATGTCCTGCGCTTACTCGGCTACAAAGCCCATATTATTACGCTGAACTCGTCACAGAACGCGCATGCCGTCTGCGCTTTTGAATATTCAGGGAAATTTTATTGGTTCGACAATGCCAAACTCAAAACCTCCAGCGCCGCCACCCTCACCGCCTTCGCGCAAGAGATCACCGACCAACTTCACTACACAAGATCCTACGAACTCGACCCGCTTTCAAAACACACCAATCTAATCTATACACGAATATAGCGGTGAAGTTGGAAAAGCGCTCGGGGCGAGTTTGATTTTGCGAAGCAAAATCACTGTCTGAGCCCAGAGTGCTTTTTCGACTTCGCCGTCAGATATTTTTTAACGGATCAGGATGTAAGAATTTATACCCCAAAACCTTCTTCACCTTCTCATTCACCACGATCTTCTTTACAGAATTCTTTTCTTCAATAAACTGCGGCGGAGCAAGGTTCATTTTCTTAGCAGCGGCTGTATACAAAACCTTCTTCGTCGGATGCGCGTCAGAACACCCATTAAAGATCTCCCCCGCTAACTTCTCCCTTTGCTCAATGACTTTTTGCAAGATCCCGACCGCATCATCCTGATGGATCAAATTGACCGGGCTGTCGCCGCCTGAGAATTCTTTCTTCCCCGATAAAAAAGCGCCGATCTTCCGTGTCCCGCCGTACAATCCTGAAAAGCGAACGACAATCCCTTTTCGCGCCGTAATATGTTTTTCCACCTGACGCAGGACCTTCGACCGTTCATTGTCCGGTTTAAAATCCAGCTCTTCAGCAGCGGATCCAATATTATCCGGATAAACCGACGTCGAACTCGTAAAGATCAGGGATGGAACATTTTTACACTGGGCTAACACGGCATCAACTTGCTTGCGGTAATCATGTGGATCGGTAAAGCTCCGGCGGAACGGCAAGGTAATCACGACGATATCAGTGTCGAAAAAATCTTTAACCCCTTCGCCTCTCACCGAAGCGTCAACTTGCAGCAGAAATGGAAAGATCCCTGCCTTTTGTAGGACAGGGATCTTTTCTAAAGTTGTTGTCGAGCCATTGACGCGATAACCTTGACGGGCCAGAATTTCCGCAAGCGGCAAACCCAGCCAACCGCAACCGATAATACTGACACTTGCAAAAGGCATCACACGCCGATCAATAGGAACGGTTATTCGCCGGCAGCTGTTTTTAATTCACTCCAGGTCTTTTCACCGACAATACCGTCAGCTTTTAAACCATGGTCCGACTGGAATTTCTTGATCGCGGCCTTGGTTCCCGTACCAAGTTTTCCGTCCACGGTGCCATTGTAATAACCGGCGGCCTTGAGGGCTTCCTGAAGTTTTTCCGGGGCGACCTTAACGCGAAGGATCTCACTGTTCTTGGCGTAATTGAATGGTTTGCTGGAACCGCCGCTAGTGCGTGTTTTTGTGCGGTCCAAGTCGTAAGCCATATCTTTCATCGTCAATTTAAGATCCTTGATCTCGGCATCCTTCGCGGCAACCTGATTTTCAAGGTCGTTGACTTTCATTTGCAAATCAGCAGCGGACTGACCTTGCCCGGTCGTCGCGCATCCGGCGAGCGAACTGAGCCCGACCATCAAAACGAAAGCCAATAAGAAATTCTTGATCATTACATCCTCCCTTGTGAAGTTTTGTGAATTTATATAAATGCTAATACAAGACAAATTAAAAATCGTTGAACGTATTTTAACACAAAGATTTTTTATGCCTACGGGTTCTTGCAAAAAAAAACGGCAGAAGGTTTTGGCCTTCTGCCGAGTGAAATCATGGCTTTCGCCCTCGCGAAAGCCACGTGGGTCTAAGTCAGGGTCACTGACTTTGGGGGGGAGAGCACTTTGTGTTTCCACGAAATAAGGATGCGTAGCGCGTGGCAAAAATCAACACGGTAAAGGTTCCGGGTCCTCTTCATATAAAAAGAACCTTTAACTTTAAAAGCAAATTGTTCTTCCTGGCTTTGGCTGTTAAAACGTTTACGGATAAAGACGTTGGGTTCCGCCAAGGACTGCTTCATCTCAGGAACTTCATTGACGACATAAACAAAACTCTTATGGACATAGGTTTTGCAATCATTGTCCTCATTGCGCTCATTAATGGAAATAACTTTGCGGTGATGTTTGTAGGAGTGCCGTTTTTTGTATTCGATGGTTTTCATCATTTTCTCCCTTACCCTGCTATTGATGACCCGTAAACCACAATCGAAGTATAGCACCCGGACTTTGTGCCACAAGGGCTTAGGGCAGCCGCGAAGGAACCGCTTTCTCAAAACGGGGCTGGTCTATCTCCCGACGGAGAATCAAAAAAAATGGCAAGAATTGCTGTGAGGGAATTATTTATTGCGCTTAAAGGGGAAGTTGACTTGCTTTTCCTGTCCGGCCAAAAGGCGCTTCATATTAGGGATATGGCGCACCAAAACAAAGGTACAAAAAACGGCCCCCAGGGCCAGGATCTCGGGAGTTTGTTTTGTAAAAAGCATCGCCAGCGGTAAAACAATACCCGCGATCATGGAGGACAGAGAAACATAGCCGGTGATCAAAAAAGGGATGATCCATGCCACAAGCGTCACGGTCAGAACGATACGAAGAGATTCAAATTGGATGGCCAAACCGATCAAAACACCCAAACTGGTCGCGATCCCCTTCCCGCCCTTGAACTGCAGAAAAACGGTCCAGTTATGGCCAATGACCACCATGACACCCAAAAGGAGGCGCAAATAAACTTTATCGAAATGGAAGAAATTCCCAACGACGGTGATCGCTAAAGCACCTTTTAAAATATCCAACAACAAAACGACCGTGCCCGGGCCTTTGCCGAGGATACGGAACGCATTGGTCGCACCGACATTGCCTGAACCATGCTGGCGGATATCGATCCCTTTTAAAGCTTTGCCAAAAAGATACGCCGTCGGGATCGAACCCAAAAGATAACTTAACACTAACCCAAGAAAAATTTCCATCACACCAACTCTTTCTCTGTCAAGATCCTAAAACCTTTGATCAAATAATCAACCCCTGAAACCGCAGTGAAGAACAGCGCCGCATACCAGAACAAACTTGTCCAACTCCATTGCAACAAGAGCCCGATCACGCACGCGGCCTGAACGAACATGGCCGCCTTCCCCCACCACGACACTTTAACATCTAACCGGCGATAAAACATCAACAGCAGTAATGAACCGATGACCAGTAAAATATCCCGGCTGATCACCGCCACGACCAACCAGACCGGGAAATGCAAAACAGGGAACTGGCTCCCGACAATATAAAGGCAAACAAAAGCGCTGACCAATAGAACTTTATCAGCGAGCGGATCAAGGATCGCGCCGACCGCCGTAGTTTGCCCGCGTTTCCGTGCGATATATCCGTCGAGAACATCACTGACCGCCGCAAACAAATAGATCCCTAGCGCAACATACCTAAAATGATCGGCCTGGGGCGAATAAGAAAGGACCGCAGTCACAAAGAACGGGACAGCAAGAATACGTGCGATCGTGATCTTATTGGCAATGGTTAAAGCCATATTTAATCGCTAAGGGTTTTCAAAGGAACATGGTGAACCGGACACTCTTCGAACTTCGGGCCATATCGTTCGCCGTCGACCGGGCAATACTTGATCACCTGGCCTTGGCCGCTGACCGAGTTGGCGATCGTTTCGACAGCGCTCTTGGCTTGCGGGTCATTCTTCATCTCACGGTCCAGTTCCCGCAACCTTTTTTCATCGATCTTTTCCCCGCTCACCGTGCCCAAGACTTTTTCCATCGCGGACACAGCTTCCTGCTGGCTTTCACCTGAAGTTTTCACCGGGGCAGACGCGCACCCAGCGGCAAAAAAAAGAAATACTACAATGAAATAAAAACGGGCTGGGATTTGCGGTGTTCTCATTTAAGAAAACGGATACGTGTAGGCGGCCAATAAATGAATTCAGCTTTACCGATCACGTCGTTCTGCGGCACAAAGCCCCAGAAACGGCTGTCGGAACTGGAACCACTATTATCGCCGAGGACAAAGTAATACCCCGCCGGAACAGTGATGGACTTATTGACTTCACCATAGCTGCCGCGGTTGTAGTAGTAAATGTTCTTAATCACGGGGTCACTGACCAACTGGCCGTTGACATAAATATCGCCGAACTTGATCTCGACCTTTTCCCCGCTCAGGCCGATGAGGCGCTTGATAAAATCTTTCTTGCGGTCTTCCGGCGCCCTAAAAACAATGATGTCCCCGCGCTTAGGTTTAGAGAATCCCGGCAAGCGATAAGTCGTCAAGGGCACGATCGCGCCGTAGCTGAGTTTATTGACCATCAAGCGGTCACCCACGACCAGGGTCGGGACCATGGACGTGCTGGGAATGCGGAACGGCTGAAGAATGAAAGTGCGGATGGCGATCGCCATAATAAGGGCGACAACAATAGCTTCCAACCATTCGCGGATAAAGGCTTTAATTTTCCTGTTGCGGTCTTCGATAGCTGATGTGGCCATTTCCATAGGTTATATTTTTAAGGCCGCTAAAAAAGCTTCCTGAGGAACCTCCACATTCCCGATTTGCTTGAGTTTCTTTTTACCCTCTTTTTGTTTTTCCCACAGCTTACGCTTACGGGAAATATCACCGCCGTAACATTTAGCCGTCACGTTCTTACCCATGGACTTGACCTTGGCCCCCGAAATGATCCGTCCATCGCTCACCGCCTGGATCTTAATTTCAAAAAGCTGCTGAGGGATGAGTTCTTTCAGCTTCTCGACGAGAGCGGAACCTTTTTCATAAGCCCTATCCTTACTGACCAGGCACGAGAACGCATCGCAGATCTTATCATTGATCATAATGTCGAGTTTGGTGATCTGGGCCGGATAAAATCCTTTAAATTTATAATCGATCGAACCATATCCTCTCGTGACGGATTTGATCAGATCGTTGAAATCAACAATGACTTCCGACAACGGGATCTCATAAACAACACGCATACGGTCGGAAACAAATTCGCTTTTCACAAAGATCCCGCGCTTACGCTTGGCTAATTCCATGACTTGGTCCATGGCCGTGACCGGTGTCAGGATCGCAACTTCCAGAACCGGTTCTTCGAGCTTGAATTGGTCCGACGCATCGGGAAGTTCGGAAGGGTTCTCAATAAAAAATGGCTCACCGCTTTTAGGAATGCAGCGGTATTGAACGTTCGGTGTTGTCAGGATCAAATTAAGGTCATATTCGCGTTGCAACCGTTCCTGCACGACTTCCATATGTAATAGGCCGAGAAAACCGCAGCGGAACCCATGCCCGAAAGACAGCGAACTTTCTAATTCATAAACAAAGCTCGGGTCATTGAGCCGTAACTTTTCGATCGCTTCACGTAATGCCATAAAATCTTTAGAATTCACCGGATAAACCCCACAAAAAACGAGTGGGTTCAATTGGCGGTAACCGGGCAATGGCTCAGGGGCGCCATTAATCGCATCCGTGATCGTGTCCCCCGCCTGCAATTCACGCGGCTCGTGGACATTACAGGTGATATAACCGACTTCTCCCGACGTCAATTGTTTAACTTTTTCCGGCCCCGGGCGAAAGACCCCGACTTCTTCGATCCCAAACTCTTTGCCGGTGTGCATCATTTTAATACGCATCCCCGGCTTTAAAGTCCCGTTAAAAATACGGACATAAATAATGACACCTTTATAAATGTCGTATTTCATATCAAAGATGAACGCCTGCAGAGGCTGATTTTCATTCCCCTCCGGGCTAGGAATGTACTCGACGATCTTTTCAAAAAGCTTATCAATCCCGATCCCGGCCTTGGCCGAAATAAACTGGATATCGTTTTCTTTAAATCCTAAAGCCTCAACTAATTCGGTTTTAGCGTGATTGATGTCAATATTCACAATGTCGATCTTGTTGACGACGGGAAGGATCTCAAGATTATTATCGATCGCCAAATAATAATTGGCAACGGTTTGTGATTC
>JADLGJ010000036.1 GCA_020849375.1 Candidatus Omnitrophota bacterium | reverse complement strand
TAATCGCGCTATTGATACTTTTATGGTAGCCACTCGCGTTGAGCCGGAGAACGGCGAAGCCCATTACTTGTTGGCGACGAACTTCGGTTTAGCCGGCAATTATGAAATGGCCCGCTTGCAGGCACAAAAATGTGTCGAGATCTTTCGTCGGACCAAAGACGAAGATAATTTTAAGCGTTCGGTCGCCCTTTTACAGGGATTGCCCGCTGTCGCGGACAGGCCTCAAGCTGCGCCGCAAACACAAAAATAATTTCACAATAACGGCTCATCAGATAATATTTCTGCATGAGCCGTTTTCTTTTTCATGATCTTATCGATCCTCATCTCCGCAGTTCTTTATTATCTTTCTTTTCCTAATGTTATTTCATTGTATGGTTTCTCCTGGTTAGCGTGGGTCTTTGCGATCCCGTTCTTTTTTGCTCTCCAGGATAAAGATTTGTTGAGCCGGCTTAGGGGCGGTTTTATCTTTGGACTTGCTGCAAATCTCGTCGCTGTAAACTGGATGATCCCTTATAGTTTGCCGGGCTATCTTTTGCTAAGCTTAGTCTTGGCCAGCCAAGGCGTTATTTTTGCGGCATTGTATCATCCGTTAAAGAACCGGCCGGCCCTCAGTGTTCTTTATGTCGCCGGAGCGTGGGTCGTTTCCGAATATTTCCGGAAACTTTTAATGCTCGGCGAATCATGGAATTTGGCACACACGCAGACGTTCGATGTCCCGCTGTTGCAGATAACCGGCGTGTTGGGGTCGTCGGCTGTTTCCTTTTTATTGATCGTGGTGAATTATGCTCTTTATATCGTCCTGCGCAGGCCTCAAGATCTAAAGATGAATGTGAGGGCCATGCTGGCCGCCGTTGTCCTTTTGGCGGTGGTCTATGGATATGGTTTTATGAAGCTGGTGACCAATGTCGTGACGATGAAGCCGGTGAACATTTGTGTCCTGCAAACCGACCAGGATTATCATGGTGACCTGACCGATGACAGAGTTTCGAAGATCGTTGATGCGAATATCGTTTTGACAGGGGAGGCCGTTGCTGCGGCCCGTGAAAAGCCGGACCTTATTGTTTGGCCGGAAACGGCCATCCCGACGGATTTCTTGCAAGACCCGGAGCTGAGAATGAAAATGGCTGCCCTGGCCCAAGAAACCGGAAGCTATTTCCTCGTCGGTGCGGCCATCCGCGATGAAGCCGGACAGCATAACAGTGCTGTTTTATTGGATCGCGGCGGTGAGGTGCAGCAGATCTATCATAAACGCCATCTGATCCCTTTAACAGAATTTGTGCCGGGTACCTGGTTTTGGAAAATGTTTGCAAACATTTTCCAGGTGGAGGCTCCTGCTTTGGTCGAAGGGAAAGAAAATAATGCCGGGATAATGGAACTTCGTTTGCGCGATGGCCGTACTGTCCGTTTCGGGGTCGCTATCTGCTCCGAAGACAATATTGATACAGTGTTCCGTGAATATTACCGCAAGGGTGCGCAATTTGTGGTCGTGCTTTTGAATAATGGTTGGTTCACGCAAAAGGCCGGCTTTGTCATGCATGCCCAGCACTCTATGGTCCGGGCCGCGGAAAACCGTTTCCCCGTGATCCGCTCGGCGAATCATGGCTGGTCGGGATTGATCGACGAGGTTGGCGGCACAAAAGAAGACACCATGCAATCGCTTGGTGAAAAACGGTTCTTTAATTACGAGCTGGCCTCTGGTAGAAAAAAAAGCCCTTACAATAATCTTGGCGATACCTTTTGCTTCCTCTGTGTGGGCTTTGTTATACTGATACAATTGATCACAACGATAAAGGTGAAAAAATGATAAGGATCATCATCCTGATAGTGTGTTTTATTCTCGCGGTTCAAGCCCCGGCGCACGCTGGCGCGGCAGTCGCGAAAGCTAAGGGGGGTGGCCCTAAGGGGCCCCCGATGCCTCAACAGCTTCCTCCCGGATATGTCATGACGCCTGAGGGGATCAAGAAAGTCCCAGAGCCGCCGCAAGAGGAAGAACCCGCCGAGCCCGTCGAGGTTAAAGATATTGTTGGGCTAGACCAGCTGAAAGAGTCCTTGCAGGAATCAAGCGAAGCCTGGGAATTGATCATCAATAAAGAAGATAAGGAAGTTGTTGTCGGTGAATTTATTAAGCAATACGCTGATCAAGGGGTCACGATCCAGAAGCCGGCAGATTATTATGTTGCCATGATCGACCAAATGGCGGTCGCCAGCGCCGATATGCTCGCGATGCCGTTCGAGCGGGTTTTGCAGGTCGCAGCGGTGATGGAATATGATTTTGGTAATGGCCAGAATCCTGATCTGCTCGCACAAAAGATCCTGGGGCCGCAAGTTTACGAAAAGAACAAACAGCGCCTGATGGCGCAGTCCCAGCCTCAGGGGCCAATGCATCAATAATATGAAGAAATTTATTTTAGCGATCGACCAGGGCACGACGGGTTCGCGGGCTTTTATTTTCAATGAAAAAGCCGATGTCGTTGCGAGCGCTTATCAGGAATTCAAACAATACTACCCTAAGCCCGGCTGGGTCGAGCATGATGCTGACGAGATCTGGCGGTCATGCGTTAATGTTATCCGCGGTACGATCCGCAAAGCTAATATCTCTCCGCAACAGATCAGCGCGATCGGCATTACCAATCAACGTGAAACAACCGTTCTCTGGGACCGTAAAACGTCCAAACCCGTCGGGCGTGCTATCGTTTGGCAATGCCGCCGCACCGCTTCCATTTGCGAAAGCCCACAATTCAAAAAATATATTCCAGCGATCCGCAAGAAAACCGGCCTGGTCCTTGATGCTTACTTTTCCGGCACCAAGATCAAATGGATGCTCGACCACGATAAATCTTTGCGCCGTCGCGCGAAAAATGGCGAGCTATGTTTTGGGACGATCGACAGCTGGCTCATTTGGAAATTGACCGGCGGGCAGGCGCATGTCAGCGACATGACCAATGCGTCGAGGACATTGATCTTTAACATCCGCGAAAAGAAATGGGACCAAGAGCTGTTAAAAGTTTTTGATATCCCAGGCGAGATTCTCCCGTCGGTGCAGAAGTCCGGGTCAGTCTTCGGCCACGCGAACAATAAAGAAACCGGTTTATTTGATATTCCGATCACCGGCGTCATGGGTGATCAGCAGGCGGCGCTATATGGGCAGGGCTGCCACACCGCCGGAACGAGCAAGAATACTTACGGCACGGGATGTTTTTTGGTTTTAAATACCGCGAACCGTTTCGTTCTTTCTAATAAAGGTTTGCTTACGACCTTGGCTTGCGATGACCGCGGCAATCCGGTCTATGCCCTTGAAGGATCGGTCTTTATTGCCGGAGCGGTCGTCCAGTGGCTGCGCGATGAGCTACAAGTGATCAAAACATCGTCGGAGACAGAAAAAGTTATTAAGGGATTAAAAGATACGAACGGTGGTTATGTCGTTCCCGCATTTGCCGGGCTCGGCGCGCCATACTGGGACAGCAGCGCACGCGGAATTGTCACTGGCCTCACGCGCGGAGCCAATCGTGCTCATATCGTCCGCGCAGCATTGGAGGCGATCGCTTATCAGACGAAAGATGTTTTTGACCTTTTTGAAAAAGAATTCGGGCATCAAGCACTGTTCCTGAATGTGGATGGCGGCGCGTGCCAAAATGATTTTTTGATGCAATTTCAGGCGGACATTTTAGGCCGGCGCATTGTCCGTCCGAGAATGATAGATACAACAGCCAAAGGCGCCGCATTGCTCGCTGGTGTCACAGTAGGTTTATGGAATCTCAAGAAAGACCTTAAGAAATTACAAAAGATCGAAAAAGTTTTTTCTCCGAGATCTTCTGCAGCAAAAACCAAAGAACTTTATTCCGGTTGGCAGAAGGCCGTCCGTCAGGCGAGAGCCTTATGAAGCGCGACCTTCAAAATATTTTTACCAATAAAGAATATGACTTGCTCATCATCGGCGGCGGCATCAACGGCGCAGCTATTGCTAATATCGCTTCTCAGCAAGGCCTGAGTGTCGCGCTTGTTGAAAAAGAAGATTTTGCCAGCGGCACGTCCAGCCGTTCGACAAAACTCGTGCATGGCGGATTGCGGTATTTAGAGAACTTTGAATTCGACCTCGTGAAGGAATCGTTGCGTGAGCGTTACATCCAATGGAAAAGCGTTCCGCATCTTGTCCAGCCATTGCGTTTTGTCATCCCGGTTTATAAAGGCGACCGCCGGCCGTTATGGATGATGAAGCTGGGGGTTTTTCTTTATGATCTGTTGAGCGGAAAATATGTTGTCGAGAAGCACGCCGGTTTAACCGCCGAGCAAGTGGTGGCTGCTATTCCCGGGATCAAGCGCGAAGGGCTTGTCGGCGGCGTCGCTTACAGTGATTGCCGAATGGACGATGCGCGTTTATGCTTGGAGAATATTTTAAGTGCCCGCGAAAAGGGTGCGCACATTGCGAATTATGTCCAGGCGGGATCGTTTTTAAAGGTCGCGACGCAATTGACCGCCGGGGCGAATGTCAAAGACCTTTTGACCGGGCAGGAGATGACGATCAAAGCGCATCATGTTGTTTGCGCGGCGGGGCCGTGGACCAATGAGATCTTGCGCCTTGATTCGCCTTCATCCGCAGATAAGATACGCTTGACCAAGGGCGTCCATATTGTTTATAAGGAAAAGATCTCCGACACCGCTTTGTTGTTGCAAGCGGGCAAAGATAACCGTGTTTTTTTCGCGATCCCTTTTGGCGAACATACGCTTATCGGGACTACGGATACGGATTATACGGCTTCACCTGACCATGTTGAGAGTGAAAAGGAAGATATTGAATATTTATTGGTCGAGACCGCGAAATTTTTGCCTTCTGCCAAATTGCGCCGTGAAAATATTGTGACCAGTTTCGCAGGCTTGCGGCCGCTGGTTTTTGCGCAAGGCGATCCTTCGAAGATTTCCCGCAATCACGTGATCGAGAAGAATGAAAGCGGGGTTTGGTATGTCATGGGTGGCAAATATACGACCTACCGTGCGATCGCCCAACAATGCGTGGAGAAAGTTCTCGGTAAGAAACTCGATCTTGGAACGGACTATTCGCTTTACGGCAGTCAAGGTCAACGGAAAGAACATCGCGGCCTTCCGGACCAGGTTTATCAATACTTGTTTTCAAAATACGGCTATAAGGCGGAAGATGTTTTAAAGCTTGTTGAAAAAGATAAGCAACTCGCCGAGCCTTTGTGTACCTGTTCGCCGGCGATCAAGGCCCAGGTCGTTTACGCTTTGCAAAATGAAATGGCGGTCACGGCCGACGACATTATCTGGCGGCGGCTGGGGATCGGTTATGTGTTTTGTGCTTCCCGTCAGTGCCGTAAAGTCATTGAAGAATATTGTGAAGCTAGCCGGCGGTAGCCGGGTAGCGGAATCCTTTAGGATAAAAAACTTTTTGAAGCTTGGACAAAACTGTAAAGAGATGTAATCTAAAAGAGATATGAAAGTCACCCAAAGACTATTGGTCATCTTTTTCCTGCTTTTCTTCCTTTTCCTGGTCGGGTTGGGCCTTTATTCCCGTATGGGGAATGCCCAACTGCAAAAGATCCAGCAAAATGAAGTCCAAAGCCATCAGGTCAGCTTCGAAAAGATCCTTACCTTGAACCGTCAGGCCATTTTTGTCCTCGCTAAAGATTATTCCTATTGGGATGAATTGGTCAGCGCGATCAAAAATGAAGATGTTGAGTGGGCGGCGTTCAATATTGATTCCGGGATCAAGACCTATGAGGCTGATGCGGCATGGGTTTTTAACATGGATTTTAAGCGGGTCTATTCTGTTAACCGTTTTTCCGACGAGCGCCTCAAAGACCTCCCTTTGACCAAGGAACAGGTTACACAGATCTTTAACGGACAGTCGTTGGTCCATTTTTATCTTGAGACACCGGCCGGTTATTTAGAGGTTCAGGGGGCTACCGTCCATCCCTCGAATGACAGCGACCGCAAAACCCGGGCTCAGGGATATTTCTTTGTCGGCAAGTTATGGAATAATGAATATTTGAAAATTCTGTCGCAATTAGCTGATTGCGATGTTTCGGTAGTCCCGGCGCAGGACGCGGTAAAATTCCTCGGCCGTAAGGATGCCTTTGTGATCCAGGTTGATGACTGGGGACGGTCACCGCTTTTGGCGATCGTCGCTGCTGTTGACTCGGTCGCGATCGAACATTTTCATGCCCGGTCGAAAGTCCTTTTAAAGTTGTTCGTGGTCTACTCCGCCCTGCAAATGCTTTGTTTGTTGTATTTTTTACGAAAATTTTTGAGAAAGATCTAGGCGTTTAACTGCTTTGATCCCTCGAGTAGCCCTGCCGAAAGATATTTATGACTAAAAAGTTCTTAGCTTTAATGATCAAGACCGCCCTCGACGGCGGGAAAATGTCGCTTAAAATTATGCAAAACAGCAAGCCGACCTTGAAGCCGGACAATTCCGTGCTGACAAAAGCGGACTTGGCCGTGTCTAAGCTCGTCCGGAAGAATCTCGCGAAATATTTGAAAACATCCGACCACATTTTGATCGACGAGGAAGATAAAAATAGCAGCCGTTATTTTGACCAGGCGGCGCTGGCAAAGATCCCGTACATTTGGGTCGCGGACCCGATTGACGGGACGCGGAATTTTGCCAACCGCATGCCGATGTACGGCGTTTCGCTGGGATTGCTCAAGGATCTCAAGCCGTGGCTTGGTGTTATTTATTTTCCGATGCTCGATGAACTGTTTTATTCTGACGGCAACAAGTCATATTTCGTCAAAGCGGCAACGTCTAGGAGGCCCCAGAAGTCTGTCATCAAGCGTGTTGACCAGCCGATCTCGCATCAGTCCATTTTTTACGGGAGCGATAAGTTCTTTAAATTTTTTGACTGGAATTTTGACCTTTGCCAGATCATGCTGCCGTCCTGCGCTGTGCTCGACCTTTGCTGGCCGGCGCTCGGCAGGGGAGCAGGCGCGTTCTTTAACGCTCATATTTGGGATTATGCCGGGGCATGGCCGATCTTCCGTTCCGCAGGGCTTGATCTGCGCCATTTGAACAGCGGTAAGGTCGTTGACCGGTTGGACATTAGCTTATTTCAGGGAAAAGGGGACAAAACGTGGCGTTTGCGTGACTTTTATGTACTGTCCTCAGAGCGTAATTTCCCGGTCATCCGCGCCGCTATTAGCAAGCGGTGAGGGTGTTGACTTTCAACGGTTCAGTGCTATATTAATTCAAATTAAATCCTCACTTTTTTAACTTCTCTTGCAGTTTGGTGGCCCGTAGGGATGAAAGACGCAATATTATATCTCGAAGACGGCAAGGTTTTTCGCGGCCAGTCTTTAACGGTGAGCGGCGAAACGATAGGAGAAGTTGTCTTTAACACCGCGATGAGCGGGTATCAGGAAGTCCTCACCGACCCATCGTACGCCGGTCAGATCGTGGTCATGACCTATCCTTTGATCGGCAACTACGGCGTCAATGACGAAGACGTCGAATCCTCCAAAGTCCACGTCAAAGGTTTCATCGCCAAAGAATTTTGCCGCACCCACTCCAATTACCGCGCCACTAAAAGTCTCACACAATATTTAGAAGATAATAAAGTCATTGCCATGGAAGGGTTTGATACCCGTGCCTTGACCCGCCATTTGCGTGTCAAAGGCGTTATGCGCGGCATCATCTCGACGGAAGATTTTGATGAAAAGAGCCTCGCTGCGAAACTCAAAGCCGCTCCCGACATGTCGAATACCGATTGGGTTAAGACCGTTACAAGCCCCAAGCCATATTTTTTCTCGGCGACCGGGGATTTTCAAGGGGCGCCACTTTACACCGTCGCGGCCATTGATTGCGGGATCAAAACCAATATTTTACGGATCTTAGCGGCGCGCGGGTGCGATGTTCACGTTTTTCCGGCTAACTCGACCTTTGAACAGATCATGGCGGTCAAGCCCGACGGGCTTTTCCTCTCCAACGGTCCCGGTGATCCGGCAGCGGTGCCGTACGTCATCAAAACCGTCCAGCAATCGCTGGGGAAAATTCCGACGTTCGGGATTTGTTTAGGTCATCAAATTTTGGGCCTCGCCTTAGGCGGAAAGACATACAAATTAAAGTTCGGCCATCACGGATCGAACCATCCGGTCCGCGATATCGTCGGCAACCGTGTCAGCATCACCTCGCAGAACCATAATTATTGCGTTGATATGGACAGCTTGAACGTGGACGAAGTGGAAATGATCGACGTCAATTTAAATGATCGTACCGTCGAGGGTTTGAAACATAAAAAGTTCCCGGTCTATTCGATTCAGTATCATCCGGAATCGTGCCCGGGCCCTCATGACGCACAATATTTATTCGACCCGTTCATCGAATCAATGAAAGACAATAAAAAGTAATGCCAAAACGTACTGATATCAAAAAAATCTTACTTCTTGGCTCCGGCCCGATCGTCATAGGCCAGGCGTGCGAGTTCGACTATTCCGGAACGCAGGCATGCAAAGCTTTGCGCGAAGAAGGTTACGAGATCGTCCTTGCCAATTCCAACCCGGCGACGATCATGACCGACCCGGAATTATCCGATGCAACTTATGTTGAGCCGTTGACCCCCGAATTTATCGAATATATTATCCAGGCCGAACGCCCCGACGCTATTCTGCCGACCTTGGGCGGCCAGACCGCGCTCAATCTCGCCATGAAATTGTGGGAGAACGGTGTTCTGCAAAAATACAATGTGAAAATGCTCGGTGCCAATTACGACGTCATCAAAAAAGCGGAAGACCGGCAGGAATTTAAGAAAGCGGTCTTGAAAGTCGGCCTTGATGTTCCGGCTAGTACGTTCGCACATAATATGGGTGAGGCGCATATTGCCGCCAAAGAGATCGGCTTTCCGTTGATCGTCCGTCCGTCGTACACACTCGGCGGCACCGGCGGCGGGATCGCGCGCAATCAGGAGGAATTTGAGAAGATCGTTGCGCTCGGCATCGAAAGTTCCATGATCCACGAAGTTTTGATCGAAGAATCCATCGAAGGGTGGAAGGAATATGAACTTGAAGTCATGCGCGACAGCAAAGACAATGTCGTTATCGTTTGTTCGATCGAAAATTTGGATGCGATGGGCGTTCACACGGGTGACAGTATCACGGTCGCTCCGGCGCAAACTTTGACCGACCGTGAATATCAGCATATGCGTGATGCTTCGCTCAAGTTGATCCGCGAAATTGGCGTCGAGACCGGCGGGTCGAATATTCAATATGCGATCGATCCCAAGAGCGGCCGCATGATCGTTATCGAAATGAACCCGCGCGTGTCACGCAGTTCGGCTTTGGCCAGCAAGGCCACCGGGTTTCCGATCGCCAAATTTGCGGCAAAACTCGCTGTTGGTTATTCGCTCGATGAGATCCAGAACGATATCACCCGCGAAACTCCTGCGTCATTTGAGCCGACCATTGATTATTGCGTGGTCAAAGCGCCGCGTTTTACATTCGAGAAATTTCCGGAAGCGAAAGACATTTTAGGCGTGCAGATGAAAAGCGTCGGCGAAACCATGGCCATCGGCCGTACGTTCAAGGAAGCTCTGCAGAAAGCCTTGCGCGGTTTAGAGATCAAACATATCGGTTTGGACAATAAGCAAAAATTTAATGAGATCCCCGATGAAAAACTTCGCCTGCGCTTGAAAGAGCCGAACGCGTCCCGTATTTTCTATGTGAAATACGCTTTGCAAAAAGGTCTCACCATCGACGAGATCTATAAGATCAGCTTTATTGACCCGTGGTTCCTCGCCCAGATCCAGCAGATCATTGATCTGGAGAATGAGTTGACCGCGACTTATGCGAGAACCAAGACGCTGAGCGATGCATTATTGCGCAAGGCCAAGGAATATGGTTTCAGCGATCCGCAATTAGCGCAAATCACGGGTAAGACAGATTTAGAGATCCGTAGCTGGCGCAAAAAGTCCGGCATTGTCGCGACCTTTAAACAAGTGGACACCTGCGCGGCTGAATTTGAGGCATACACGCCGTATTATTATTCGACGTATGAGTCGGAAGATGAAGCGATTTTGTTCGACCAAAAAGTCAATGCAGGCTCCGCGGGAGCAGGCAAAAAAGCGCGTAAAAAGATCATGATCTTAGGCGGCGGCCCCAACCGTATCGGCCAGGGGATCGAATTTGATTATTGCTGCTGCCATGCGGCGTTCGCGCTCAAAGAGATGGGTTTTGAAACGATCATGGTCAATTCGAACCCGGAAACGGTTTCGACGGACTATGATACGTCCGACCGCTTGTATTTTGAGCCGCTCACGTTCGAAGATGTCATGAATATCGTTGACGTAGAAGAGCCCGACGGCGTTATCGTCCAGTATGGCGGGCAAACACCGCTCAATTTGGCAAAGCGTTTAAATGACGCGGGCGTTCCTATTATCGGTACCAGCGTTGACTCGATCGACCTGGCCGAAAACCGTGAACGGTTCTCTGCGTTCATTACAAAATTAGGTATTAGTCAGCCAGCGAACGGTTCTGCGAAGTCCGTCGAAGAAGCTATCGCGGTCGCACAGCAGATCGGTTATCCGGTTCTGGCGCGGCCGTCTTACGTTCTCGGCGGGCGGGCGATGCGTATTGTTTACGACCGTGAAGCGCTCTTGTCTTTTATTGAAGAAGCCAAGGAAGTTTCTGACGGCCATCCGATCCTTATTGATAAATTCGTCGAGGACGCGATCGAGGTGGACGTAGACGCGATCTGTGACGGGACCCGCACCTATGTTCCCGGGATCATGGAACATATCGAGAACGCTGGTATTCACTCTGGCGATTCCGCATGCGTTTTGCCTCCTCATACCTTGAGCGAAGACCTGGTCCGTACTATCAAGAATTATACCTGCAAAATTGCCGAAGGCTTGAAGGTCGTCGGGCTTTGTAATATTCAATTTGCGATCAAGGGCAGCAAGATCATGGTTTTGGAAGTTAATCCGCGCGCTTCGCGGACCGTGCCGTTCGTGAGCAAAGCCACTGGTTTGCCGGTCGCGAAGATCGCCAGCCAGATCATGGCAGGGAAGAAGATCAAGGATTTTGAACTCCCGGCGAACTGTGAAGATATTGATCATTTTGCCGTTAAGGAATCGGTCTTGCCGTTTTCCCGTTTTTCCGGCGTGGATATTGTTCTAGGGCCGGAAATGAAGTCCACCGGCGAGGTCATGGGCATCGCTTCGACCTTTGGAGAGGCCTTTGCTAAGTCGCAGATCTGCGCCTATCAAGCTCTTCCTAAGCGTGGCAAGGTGTTCATCAGCGTCAAGGATGAGGATAAGCGCAATATCGCCTTTTTAGCGAAAAAATTGGTTGATATGAAGTTCTCGATCATCGCAACCCGGGGCACGGCCAAAGCGCTCAAGTCCAGCGGCGTCGACGCGGAAACCGTTGATAAGCACGACGAGGGCAAAAACAATTTATTGACATTGATCCGAAAAAATGAGATAAACTTGATTATCAATACACCGTCCGGACAGAAGAGCCAGTCCGATATGCGTTCGATCCGGGCGGAAGCGATCTTGCATAATGTTCCGTGTATCACGACGTTGCAGGCCGCCTTGGCCGCGGTCAACGGGATCGAGGCGATCATCGCCAAGCAGATGACCGTGCGGTCTTTGCAAGATTATTACAGCGGCCCCAAAGGGGCAAGAAACACCGTTACTTTTAAATAGCAATTCTTTTTCGGCTGGATAACAGCTGTTTCAATATAACAGATCATTTTGATAGATCCCGCGTTTCCATGCGGAAACGCGGGATGATTATTTGCACAAGGAAGCAAAATAGTTAAGAGAGGGTTCAAATAACCATGTGCGGTATTATTGGTATTTCCAATCATAAAGATGCCGCGAAGATCGCTTTTTTGGGTTTGTACGCGTTACAGCATCGCGGCGAAGAAGCGGCTGGTATCGCGACTTACGACGGCAAGGACATCCATCTGGTCAAGAACCGCGGCCTGGTGGCAGATGCGATAACTGTCCCCGCGCTCGAAGAGTTGAACGGCACGACCGCAATCGGCCATTGCCGCTACTCAACAACCGGCTCCAGCAATTTAAAGAATATCCAACCGTTCCTCGTCACGCACCGCAGTAAACCGCTCGCCATCGCCCATAACGGGAATTTGACCAATACCGCAGAATTATACGCTAAACTTGAAGATGAAGGCGCGATCTTCCAGACGACGATGGACTCTGAGCTGATCATCCATCTTTTGGCGCGGACGAAGAACGGCGATTATAAAGAATGGTTCAGCAAGGTCCTTTCGCAGCTGGAGGGGTCTTTTTCTGCGGTCTTTCTCGTCGGAGAAACGATGGTCGGTGCGCGTGACCGCAAAGGTTTCCGTCCGTTGTGTTTAGGAAAATTTGAAGACAGTTACGTGCTATCCAGCGAGAGTTCCGCTCTCGATATTATCAAAGCAAAGTTTATCCGCGAGATCGAGCCTGGTGAAATTGTGATCATTAAAGGCGACCAGATCGAATCCGCATTTTTTGCTGCGCCGTCGGCGCAAAGTGAAAAAGAAGAAAATAAAGCGCATTGTGTTTTTGAGAATGTTTATTTTGCCCGCCCGGACAGCCATATTTTTAATGACAATGTTTACTCGGTGCGCAAACGTTTAGGCGAGCAATTGGCGATCGAGCATCCGGTTAAGGACGCAGATTTTGTTATGCCGATCCCTGATTCCGGGATGTACGCGGCGCTCGGTTATGCACAGAAACTTGACCTTCCTTTTGAGATCGGCTTGATCCGCAACCACTATATCGGCCGTACTTTTATTCAACCGACGCAATTCATCCGTGATTTCCGGGTTCGCGTGAAACTGAACCCCATTCGTGATATTCTTAAGGGCAAGAAGGTCGTTGTCGTCGAGGATTCTATTGTCCGCGGAACGACCAGCCGTAACCGTATCGAGGTTTTGCGTGAAGCGGGTGTTAAAGAGATCCATTTGCGTATCAGCTGTCCGCCGATCGTTTCACCGTGCTATTACGGTATTGATTTTCCGGACAAAAAAGAGCTGATCGCCGCCAACAAAACTGTTAAAGAAGTCGCGGATTTTATTCAAGTTGATTCGCTCGAATATTTAAGTTTGGAAGGCATGCTCGGTGTTATGAAAAGCGGCAAAGATTTTTGCGCGGCGTGTTTTAACGGAAAGTATCCGGTCAAGATCCCGGGGAATACGAGTAAATATCTTTTAGAAGGCCAAGCGGGCAGGTAATCTTATGACAAAATTTATTTTCGTAACAGGTGGTGTTGTTTCGAGCTTAGGAAAAGGGTTGGCGGCAGCTTCGATCGCGAAACTTCTTGAAGCGCGCGGCCTCACGGTTTCCATGATCAAATGTGACCCTTATTTGAACGTTGATCCGGGAACGATGAATCCTTTTCAACACGGAGAAGTTTACGTGACGGACGATGGCGCGGAGGCGGACCTTGACCTTGGCCATTATGAACGTTTTTCTAATTCGATCATCAGCAAAGATAGCAACATCACGACGGGAAAGATCTATTATTCGGTCATCACCAAAGAGCGCCGCGGTGATTATTTAGGGAAGACCGTTCAGATCATTCCGCACATCACCGACGAGATCAAGCGCTGTATCAAAAAGGGCGCGCGCGAAGGTGACGTTGATATCGCGATCATTGAGATCGGTGGGACCGTCGGCGATATTGAAAGCTTGCCGTTCCTGGAGGCGATCCGCCAGATGCGCTGGGAATTGGGTGAACATTACGCCATGTTCATTCACGTGACATTGCTTCCGTATATTAAAGCCGCCGGCGAACAAAAGACAAAGCCGACCCAGCACTCTGTCAATAAAATGCGCGAGATCGGGATCCAACCGGACGTTTTGCTTTGCCGTACGGAACGCCCGATCCCTAAAGAACAAAAAGAGAAGATCGCTTTATTTTGTAACGTGGACCGCGAAGCGGTTATCGAAGCGGTCGACGTTAAACATATTTACGAAGTCCCTCTTTGCTTTAAGAAAGAAGGGATCGATGATCTTATTCTAAAGAAATTGAACATTAAAAAAGAAGATCACGACCTCAGTGAGTGGAAGAATTATGTCGTCGAGCGTTTACGCAATCCAAAAAAGGAAGTTAAGATCTCGGTTGTCGGGAAGTACATCGCTTTGCCTGATGCCTACAAGTCCATTTATGAAGCTTTAGTCCACGGCGGGATCGCTAATGATTGCCGGGTTATTATCAATAAGATCGATTCCGAAACATTAGAGCCCGGGAATATTGAGAAATTGCTCGGTGATTCTAAGGGGATCCTGGTTCCCGGTGGTTTCGGCAGCCGTGGCATCCTTGGAAAAGTCCAAGCCGTCCAATTCGCCCGCGAAAAGAAGATCCCGTTCTTTGGTATTTGTTTGGGGATGCAGGTCGCGACGATCGAATTTGCCCGTAACGTTTGCGGTTTCAAAGATGCCGATTCGACCGAGTTTGAGAAGGAAACCAAGCACCCGGTCATCAGCCTTTTGGAAGAACAGGAACATGTCACAAGTATGGGAGCGACGATGCGTTTAGGCGCTTACGCCTGTAAGCTGGAAAAAGGCACTCAAAGCGCGAAAGCTTACAAAAAAGACACGATTTCCGAGCGCCACCGCCACCGTTACGAGTTCAATAATAAATTTAAGAAAACTTTTGAGAAAAGTGGTATGATTATCGCCGGCAAAAATCCACAAACCGGTTTAGTCGAGATCATCGAGATGAAAGACCATCCGTGGTTTGTGGCCTGCCAGTTCCATCCGGAGTTCAAATCCAAGCCGGAAAAGGCACATCCGCTGTTTAGAGAATTTATCGCAGCGGCTGTTGCCAGCTGATCCTTTAAAAATTTATGCGCGCGGGTGGCGAAATGGTAGACGCGCACGTTTGAGGGGCGTGTGGGGTAACCCATGAGGGTTCGAGTCCCTCCCCGCGCATTTTAATTTATGTCCAACTCCATCAAAGTTAATGCCAGCGTTCTTTGCGCCGATTTCACCAAGCTTGAAAGCCAGATCAAGATGTGTGAGGACGCCGGCGCCGAAATGATCCACGTCGATGTTATGGACGGGCACTTTGTCCCCAATATCACCATCGGCCCAGTCATTGTCGAGGCCATCCGCAAGACCACGAAACTTCCCATTGAAGCTCACCTGATGATCGAGAATCCGGGTTTGTACATTGATGATTTCATCAATGCCGGTACCGATATCATTTCTCTACAGGTTGAATGTTATGGCACCCGCACAAAAGAATCGCGCGGCTTCGGACAATATCCTAAAGTGTCGGAAAGTTTTGACGCGCAAGCCGCCCGTGTGGATATTGCCAAGGTCAAAGCCAGGGGCAAAAAAGTCTTCCTCGTCTCTAATCCTGCGACGCCGTTGTGTTTTGATGAAGTGCTCAAAGAGATCGACGGTGTTCTGGTCATGTCGGTCAATCCGGGTTTTGCGAAGCAGAAATTCATGCCCGAGGTTTTAGAAAAGATCCGCAGTTTGCGCAGCCGTTTTAAAGGTGACATCGAGGTTGATGGCGGTGTCAACGCTCAGACCGCGCCGGATGTGATCAAGGCAGGCGCCAATCTTGTAGTTTCAGCGAGTTACTTCTTCGGTTCCCCCAACCCCGAAGACGTTGTCAAATTCCTCAAAAGTTTACCGGCGTAGTTTTATCATGTCGCGAAGGTTATTAAAAACCTGGATCGATGCCCGATGTTAAGGATCAAAAAAAGTATATTGGCCGATGCTTTTATTCTTAGCGCGATCGGTGCATTTTTTTTGAGCCGAACATGGCAAAAATGGGCCAATCCGATCGTCGATTTTGGAAGAGAAGTTTATATTCCGTGGCGCATCAATGAAGGGGAGGTCCTTTATAAGGACCTCAATTTTTTATTCGGTGCTTTCCCTCCGTACTGGAACGCACTGCTCTTTAAGGTCATTGGCCCGTCGCTCCTTACGCTCACTATTTTTAATATCTTCATCTCGTCACTCAATACCGCCCTGATCTACCGTTTCTTTTATCGAACATTCGGCCGTTTGACCGCGTTTGCCACTGCGGCCAGTTTCTTGATTTTCTTCGTTTTTAATCAATACTATGTCAATTCCAACACCTATTACATTGCTCCTTATTCTCACAGCTATTTTTATGCGATCTTTTTTACATTATGTTCTCTCAATCTTGTTGAAATGTTCTTCTCCCGGCCCGGCAAAAGAACAATTATCTTTTTGGGGATTGCGACAGGATTAATACTGCTCAGTCGGCTTGAGATTTTTATCGCATTTATTATCCCTTTGGTCTGCGGCCTTATTGTTTATTTCCAAAAAAGTAAGACACGCATCCCTGAGGTGAGGAATTTCTTTCTGCTTTTTATCTGCAGCCTCATCTTGATCCCCGTGGGTTTTGTCGTTTATTTTTCCCAATACTTCCCCTGGCAGCAAGCCCTTGCGCATGTGATCGGTTATAACCCTCAATGGAAGCTTGTGTCCCAGCTTATCTTTTATAAAAGAATGTCCGGCTGTTTCTGGTGGCAATCTAATATCTTTGCGATCGGGAAGGTGTTGTGTATATATCTCCTCACATATTGCGCTTTTAATATTTATAGTCTTGGAGCAGCTGCGCCGTTGACAAAGAACGCTCCCCCAAGGAAATATCTTTTTATCCTACCATTGGCTTTCACGTTGATCTTTATTGTTTCTCAAATAAATGACCGGACCGTGCATGATATTTTCCGGGCACAATATCTGTTCCTTCTGGTCATAACCCTGCACTACTTCAAGCAATTCCGAGCAGAGCCTTCTCCGTCAGTATTTTCAAGATCATTGTGCATTTTAATCTTTTGCAGCCTGAGCATTATTCTGACGATGAAAGCCCCGCTCATTTCTCGCTTTGCCCATTACTCTTTGGTCTATTGGCTACCGGCGACACTTTTGAGTATTGCATTCTTGACCCATTTTTTACCCACCCAAGCTGAGCAGAAATACCGCTTAGGCTGGTTGGTCCAAAGCTTTGTTTTGACGATGCTTCTTATTTCCGGGGCGGTCTTCTCGACGTTCTCGCTATCCTGGTTCAATGCCAAAACGAAAAAGATCTCCAGTGGGGCCAACACGATATGGACTTTTGACCGGATAGCGTATTTCGGGTTCGGGAGCGAAGTCGAACAGTTTTTATCCTGGGCGCGACAGAATATAAAGCCAGAGGAGACCTATGTGGCATTCCCGGAAGGGAGCATGCTCAACTTTCTGACGAAGAACAGGATGAGCGGGAGCCATGTCAGTTTTATGCCAGCGGAAAGGGCGACCTATTCGGAGGAGTCCATGCTGGAATCTTTAGTCCAACATCCGCCCGATTATTTTATATTCGTTTACCGGGACATGACCTCTTACGGGTTTCGTATGGTGGGAGAGGATTATGGGTATTTTATTGATCAATGGATCCAGAAGAATTACCGGGAAGTCTGGATAGTAAAAGACAATATAACGGAACAAGGCTTCGCAATAAAAGTCTTCAAGAAGATCTCATGAACAAGTTTGCCTCCCAGGGGTCGCATAACAACATCGTCAATAATACCTTGATAGCGCTAGCTGTGACGTTATTGGTCATCATGCTCGATATTGTTTTTTGCGTGATAAGCCCAAGAAGTTTCTTTTACATCGGCCGCCACGCGCTTGACGAAAAATTGGTTATTATTTGCATTGATGCCCTTGTCAGCTTCGGGATCCTTTCCGTCTTTCTGTTCTTTCGGAATTTATTAAGAACCATCATCTTTGTCCCATTGATGATCGTATGCTCGGCCATTTATCTGGTCAGCTGGGCGACATTTTTGATCGTTGGCGATTTCCTCGGACTGGACAGTATTAAGTTCGTTTACGAAAACTTTCAGCAGCTCCTTTGGATCATTAGCCAGATCTCGAAGCTTTATTGTGTTATCCTTTTCTGCTTATTGTTGGCCCCGTTGGTCATTTATGCCTTGAGCCGGCCCATTTCAAGATATTTTTCCTTCCGGGCCACCTATTATCTGAACATTCGTGCGATCCTTTTTCAATTCGCGATCATGGTCCTTGTTGCGATGATGCTCTTAATATTTTCGCACGGAGAAAATATCATCTCCGAGGTGGAAAATGCGTTGCGCTACAGGTCTTCGCCTCAACTAACCTTGTTGTTTGACCAGAAACTTCCCGAGCGTTCTGCCCCGTACGGATCGGACATGAAAAAACTCAATGTGCTATATCAGGAACAGCGTCGCAGTGAACAGCCCCAGCTGGATCTCGCCCCAACACCCGTTATCATGATCGTCATTGAATCGCTGCGTAGTGACATTCTAGACACCCTGGATGTGATGCCCCATTTGTATGAATTACAGAAAGATTTTATTCCGCTCAAGGCCTTCGCTCCCAGCAATGTTACTAATTATTCCTGGCCTGCTATTTTTACTTCACAATATCCTATCCGTTCACAGCATCAGTACTTTTATCCGGCGACATCGGATTCTCCGCGAGTAACCGTCTATGATGTTCTCAAACAGGTTGGTTATCGTACGGCCATTTTTTCAGCACAAAATGAACATTGGGGCGGGATGAATAATGCTCTTAATACGAAGTCGCTCGATGTGTTCTTTAGTTCGGAATACAGTGAAGATGAGAATTATGTTCAGGATAGTGATGTTGGGTTTGCGGCGTTCTCTAAGAATTTTAAAACCGCCGGAAAGCTTGATGACGCTTTGGTCGTTGATAAAGCTTTGCAATGGTTATCAACACAACAAGACCACGGATTTTTTATCGCCATGAATTTCCAAAGATCACATTTTCCATATACCTGGCCGGAATCCTTTTCACCGCCTTTTCCATTTGCAGAGCCAAGCCGGTGGTATTATCCGGAATTAGATGTTGAAATGATGCGTTATCGTTATTGGAATTCTTTGCGCTATGTTGATGAACAGGTCGGACGGGTCATCAAAGCGCTAAAAGAGAGAGGGCTTTATGAAAAAAGCTTGATCTTTATCATGGGGGATCATGGGGAAGCATTTTATGAGCATGGCCAGACATGTCACGGCAATGATCTTTTTAATGAAACAGCTGCCACCTTGCTTTTCTACAAGAATTCTAAAGAACTGGCACCGCTAGCGATCAATAAAATTCCCGAGTTGATAGATATTGCGCCCACGATCTTAAAACTTTTAAAGTTGTCCCCGCATCCGTCTTTCCAGGGCCAAAGTTTAGATGACGCCTACCCGTCGCGTCCTGTCTTTATCACGGTGAATTCTCCGGTCTCTGAGCAAGATGCTATTGTTGATAATGGCTGGAAGATGATCGCCGACAAGCGCAATGACCGTCTTTTTTTGTTCGATTTGGCCCATGACCCTCAGGAAAGCCAGAATCTCATTGATGTAGAACCGAAAAAGGCCCAAGAACTTTTATACCAGTTGATGGTTTGGCGTAACGCTCAACTCAAATATTACAGTGACACATCTTTACAAAAGAAGTTCTATCCTCCTCGGTTTTCTTTTGAATAATGTGTAAAATTGTTCAATATAAATGATTATATTCAAGAGTTTGAAATACCTAACCGCGCGTGCTATAGTTGTCCTATGAAACAAGTTTCAAAAAATTCAGGCCAGGTCGCAATTGAATACCTACTTTTGTTAGCCCTCATGGTCATTATTGCTTTGACCGCTTTCCGCAATTTACTTCCCGGAGCTCAAGTCGAAACCAATGCCGCTTTTAATGGCGCTTTCGCTAGCATTGTGGGCGAACCGGCCGTTAATAAGACTTCGGTCAACGGCCCGTGGCCTTTCGACGATAGTCAATACTAATATTCTTTATTTAGCTTTGCGCTGGTCCCTTCGCGATCTCTTCTTAATTATCTAGCTTTTCGTTGATCTCTGCTCGACTACTTCGCTTTGCGCTGGTCTCGCACGTAAATGCTTTCTTGGAAGCTTTTGGCGTATTTTTTGAGTTCGGCGCCTTTTTCACTGATCTGCGCGACGTGGGTGATAGGTTGGTTGGCATTTGAGACAATGCCGATGGAGATGGAGAGCAGGCCGGTCTTGATCTCGTTGCCGAGCCGGTCCTTGCCCATGATGTAACCTGCGGTGCGGTCTTCTTCGTTATAAAATTGTGGTGCGGTTTTATCGAATTCCGTAATGACCCCTTTACAAACGTCTTCGACAAGTTCGTCCGTTGTTACGAAAACAAAATCGTCCCCGCCGATATGCCCGATAAAGGCGTCCGGCCCGCCAATGGAACGAACAACGCGGACTAAGAGCCGGGCGAGTTCTTTGATGACCTCATCGCCTTTTTCAAAACCATATTTATCGTTGTAGATCTTAAATTTATCGAGGTCGGCGTAACCGACTGCGAACGTTTTGCCGCTGGCGATCTTGTTCTGTAATTCTTCCATGATCGAAGTGTTGCCGGGCAAATGGGTGAGAGGGTTCGCGTCAAGGCTGCGGCTCGTGCGGCGCAGGATCATTTTGATACGGGCCAAAAGCATGCTCGGTTCGAAAGGTTTGACGAGATAGTCATCGGCGCCGGCTTCAATGCCGACGACCATGTCTTTGGTCTCGCCTTTGCCGGTCAACATGATCACGGGAATGTGTTCGAGGAGAATATCCTTTTTCATGGCCTTGCAGAATTCTTTGCCGGTCATGATCGGCATCATATAGTCGCAGATGACCAAATTAGGATTTTTGGTCTGGACCATCTTGAGTCCTTCTTGTCCGTTGGGAGCCTGGATCACTTCATAAAATTCGGACAGGGTCAGGTCGAGGACATCGAGGATGTCCGGGTCGTCGTCAATTGTGAGGATGCGTTCTTTGTTCATAGCTAGTTAAGTTTAGCATGCCAACCGTCAAGATGCTAAAGGGCGCCTTTATTTTTTTATGTTTCGGGGCAAGGTGAAATAAAACGTTGCGCCGTGCTCAAATTCACTCTCGATCCAGATCCGGCCTTTATGCGCCTCAATGATCTTTTTGCAGAGCGCTAAGCCAAGCCCGGTCCCTTTGACATTCTGATTGATCTCATTCTCGATGCGGTAAAATTCGTTGAATAATCTCGGAAGATCTTCTTTTTTAATACCGATACCGCTGTCAGAGACCGCAAAAGTCACTTCGTCAGTGTCTACGACCGCGCTGACCTTGATAGTGCCCTCGACCGGCGTGAATTTGATCGCATTATTGATCAGGTTGATGAAGACTCTTTCGATCTGGTTCATGTCGGTAGGCAGGGGAGGACAGCTGGCCGGAACTTCATTGATAAAGTTTATATTTTTCTCTTTCATCTGCGGCGTCAAAAGGTCGTGCACATTTTCCACCATCGGCGGAATTTGATGCGGCGTCAGCTTCATCTCGATCTTGCCCGACTCGATCTTGGAGATGTCCAAAAGATCGTTGATCAATTTGACCAGGTTGTCGGAATGTTTATTGATCTTCTCGAGCCGGTCTTTGACCTTGTCGGGAATATCCCCGATCTGCCCGGCGATGAGCAGAGCCGCGTAGCCTTTGATGGATGTCAAAGGAGTCCGCAGTTCGTGAGAGACGGCGGAAATAAATTCGCTTTTGTTGCGGCTGACCTCCTGGACGTCTGTCAAGGCGCGCGAAAGTTGTTTGGTGCGCTCCTGAACCTTGGCTTCTGATTCCTGTTGTGCGCGGAAGGCCTGTTCAAAAAGCCGGGCATTCTCGACGGCCTGACCGATTTGGTCGGCAAGAATGGAAATAAGCTCAGTATCGCCTTCCGTGACCGCAAACGCATCGCCCGGGTTCCCGACAAAGATGATCCCGATCATTTTGTCCTGCGCCAGGATCGGGGTCAGTACAAAATGGCGGACATTCGTCATTTCAAAGATCTCGGTTTGCAGTTCCGGTGCGCTTTTATAAGACGAGACCATATTCCCATCGCCAAGAAGTTCCATGAGTTTGGCGTTGGTTCCCACCTTGGTGGTGATGTCTGTATGTTCGGCCTTGCTGTAACCTAAATAGATGCGCGGAAACAGCTGGTTATTTTCATCGAGAGTATAAACGAGGATCTTTTCAAACCCGAGTTCGTTGAGCGGAAATTGGTTCAGCCGGCGGAACACTTCGTTCTCGTCGAGAGTTGTGCTGATGAGGCGCGATGTTTTTTGCAGTGCGTCAAGCCCGTTAAGCCGTTTATCGAGTTCTTCCTGGGTTTTGTTCAACTCGAGGTCGGTTTTGACGATCATTTTCGCTTGTTCGTCAAGCTCAGCAAAAGAATCACTGAGTTTTCCTAATGCGTTGCGCAGGACTTTGATCTCCTGAACAGCGTTGTAGAAGAAATAACTGAGCACTCCTCCGCCGATGAGCAGAAAAAGGATAAAGAATTCAAGGATCATTTCGATCGGGTTATCCATAAGAAAATTATTTTAACATATTGCCGTGATGATAATACTCTCGTTCTGTAAAAGTGTTTCCTGCCCATTGGCCGACGAATGAGTAAAGATCTCTCCGAATGAATACATGCCGTAGAGAGGGACCTCCGGGCCCAGGATCTTTCGGATATTCTGCAATTCTGTGTTCGCGGAGCGCCCCAGGATGCGATAACGCGCCATTGATTCAAAAACAAAGATCAATTTGGGCGTCCGTCCTTGTAATTGTGATTTGACCTCGAGTGCCGCGAGTTCAGCGGCTTGCAGGCAGGATTCTTTGTTGCCGATCATCAAATGGATCGGTTTTCCATCGGGGATCGAATCCTGAAGGACAATGCTGTCGTCCTCGAGAGTGTTGATAATGTTCCGTAAAAGATATTCCCGGCCAGCCCCGAGGGGAGTCCCGAGAGGATAGCGGGCATTGAGATGCGCTAAGCTGCTCGCTTTCAGCGTTTCCGTGGTGTCCTCGAAATATTCCTGATAGATCATCGCCGCCGGTTTATGGTCTATCTCTTTAATGAGATTGTTCTCGAATTGATTGACGAAACGCGGTTTGCCCAGGGGGCGCCAGCCATGCCGGCAACTGGTGCCGACCTGCAGCCGTCCGCCGAGAAGGACGCCGCAAGCGCCAAAAGTAAGGACGGTGTTATTGAAGTATTGATGAGTTTTTTTAAATTGGAAGTTGTCGCTGCTTCCGGCGCCGATGACGGGGAATGTTCCTTTTAAAGTTTTGCTCATCCCGGAAATAAAGCGTGAAAGGTCTTGGATGAGGCCGTCCGCAAAAAATAATAAAAGTTTTCGGTGGTCTTGTCCGTAATCGCTGCTGATGCAGCTGGCCGCTAGTTGTGATCCTGCTGCGGCCAGGTCTTGCAGGTGCATGTTTTCCACGCCGCCCGTTTCAAAGCGGATATCATCTGAGTACAGCAAAAGGATCGCGATGCCGCGTTCTTCGATCCTTTCTCCGAGGAGGATCGCGGCGGTCGAGGAACCGATCAGGCGCGTTTTTTTGAGTTGATTGTAAATGATGGGGAGGAAATCAGCCGGATTGTAGTGGGAAGTGTTCAGGACGATCGCGATATCAATGCTGCTGGCATGGAGGTTTTGTTTCGCTTGGTCGGCGGCATCCTGCGCGGCCTTGGCGGCGTCAGGGTCCCTGCTAAAACCGATCCCGATATATGTGGACACAAAGAGCTCCTCAGCGATGAGTCATTAATAATAGTATAAATATACCATAGCTTGAGGGCGGGTAAAAATATTGTCTGAATTTATTCTGGCAAGGGTTGGGGCGCGCCGAGGTTTTTTATTGACCGTCGGGGGATATATGCTAATATTGGCAATCAGTTCGCCGACATTTCAAGTCGCGGCCCCATCGTCTAGCCTGGTCAGGACGGGAGATTCTCAGTCTTCAAGCACGGGTTCAAATCCCGTTGGGGCTATTTTCATTTATCTTCTGCATATCAATGATCAGTGTCGGTTCGTTAAAATCGGCTGGTTGTTTTCCTTCCAAACTCATACTCCATAAAATGCGTAGCTATACAAGTTCTTTTCTTTATCCACTTCGCGGCTTGCGCATGCTAAAATCCCACGAAAGTCCTGAGGAAATGACCAAAATATTCGAAAGATCGGGGAAAATCCTGTATTATTTTATCAATGAAATCCACAACGTAGAAAGCTGAACCGTTTTTAGAATAATGAAAAACTCGACACTCAACGTCCTTAAGGGCTTGGCGATCGTTCTGGTCGTTTATGGCCATGTGCTCCAACGCATTATGGTTTTGAACGGCGAAGATTTTTTTAGCCACCCGGTCTTTAAGGCCATTTATACGTTCCATATGCCGTTGTTCGTTTTTATCAGCGGATATTTGATGGCCTGGAGTTTGAGCCGCCGGAGCATCGGCGAGGTTTTCAAAATACGGTGTAAAAGTCTGTTGATCCCCTATATTGTCTGGGGGACGCTGGGCGTCATGACTTTTTATGCGCTTGATGTTCTGGACGGTAAAGGAGCTGGCTTCAACTTTTTCGGTCAATGGATCGACCAGCTGATCATTGATCCCGAAATATGGTTTCTCTCGACCCTGTTTTTCTGTGCGGCTTTGCTTCTGTTCTCGGTTAAATTGCAGGAACGTTTCCGGATAGCGGCTTTCGTTGCGGTCTATTTTTTGCTTCTCGTGATCCCGTACAATGAATACGGGGCGCTGTATTATATTAAATGGTTTTATGTGTTCTACGCGGCGGGATATTTTGTTAATCAATACGGCGGCGCACTGATCCAGAAACTCAATAATAAAGCCGTACTGGCAGCTTGCCTGGTCTTATTTGTTTTTTTAGCCCCTACCTGGACAACAAACGATTATATTTACGTCAATAAAATGAATTTTATGGCCACGGAGTATTGTTTTGAAATATTTCGTTTTGTTTATCGGTATCTCGTCAGCTTTCTTGGTATAGGGCTCGCGGTTTTTGCCGGCGTGTATTTAATGAAGACTCCCGCTGCGCGGTGGTTCGAGATGGCCGGCATTTACTCCTTAGATATTTATTTGTTACAGCGGTATCTGGTCGAAGGTTTGTTCTCGCGCCTGTGGCCGCGGACGGGTATCGTGTGGGATACCCATTCACCGTTGTTCCTGTTGGCCTTTGCGCCGGCCATTGTCCTCATTGCCGTCGCATTATGCATTGCGCTCTCAAAAGGATTGATCCGGAAACATCCGCTTGTAAATATGTTATTCTTAGGTCAGAGAACTTAACGCTGGGGGCCCGCTTTGGGCCATTCTTTGAAAATGCCGCATCGCTTGAAAAATTTTCTTTTCTGGGTTGTACTCGCGCTGGTCGCGGTCGCGTACTCGCCGTCTTTGTTCAATGGTTTTATCAAGAACGATGACCCCGGGCATTTGCTGGAAAACCCTACCCTGCGCTCTTTGTCACCGGAAAATATCCGCGCGATGTTTTTGGACATCATCAATACCACCTATATTCCGCTCACGACGTTCTCCTTTGCCCTTGAGTATAATTTTCTCGGTTACAATCCTTTTGTTTATCATCTCGATAATTTGTTGCTGCATTTAGCCGTGACGGCTCTTGTTTTTTTCTTTTTTAGGAAGATGGGTTTGTCGGAAGTGGCCGCGGCGATCGGGGCTTTTTTCTTTGGCATTCATCCTCTGCACGTTGAATCCGTCGCTTGGGTCACGGAACGTAAAGACGTCCTTTACGCGTTCTTCTATATGTTAGCGGTCCATCAGTACTGGCGCTATGTCAAAAGTTCTGACCGCCGCTACTATTGGGTCAGCGTGATGTGTTGTTTTCTCAGCGTGCTTGCTAAGCCGATGGCTTTAAGTTTGCCACTGATCCTGTTGTTGTGTGATTGGTGGATGGGGCGCACGTGGTCGCTGAGTATCATTTTCGAAAAAGTCCTTTATTTCATTATTGTCATCCCTATCGCAGGTATTACCTATGCCTATAATGTGCGTGTTCCCTGGAATTCCGTCGGCGAAGCGATGATGTTGTGGATGTGGTGCGGTGTTTTTTATATCCGTAAGTTTATTTTCCCCGGAGAGTTGATCGTTTTTTATCAATATCCGAAACCGCTGTCGTGGGCCAATCTGGAATTCATCGCCTCGGGTTTGCTTTTTCTTTTTGTTGTGGCCCTCGTGTTTTATTTCCGCCGGAACAAACTTTTTGTATTTTCAGTGCTGTTTTATTTTCTTTCCATTTTTTTTCTTTTTCGGTTCGATGATCTTGAGAATATTAATCCGGTTTCCGACCGTTTTATGTATTTACCGAGTGTCGGGTTTTGTGCGCTCATCGGTTTTTGGTTCGCGAAATTTCTGGAGGAAGACAAGAATAAGAAGATCGCCCTCGTGTTGTTGGTCTGCTTAGGGTTTCTTCTGACAGCCAAAACTTTTATGCAGTGCCGGCTGTGGCGCAATGCGTCTACGCTGTGGAGTGCGGTCATTAAACATTCGCCCAATTTAGCAATGGCTTATGTCCACCGCGGGGCGGAATACCATGAGAAAGGCGAGTTGTTGGCGGCCGTTGCGGATTACCGTAAAGCGATCGAGCTGAAGAACGACCCCTATGCGCGCAGTAATTTGGCCATGATCTTTAAAGAAGCGGGGCGCTATCAGGATGCCATCGCGGAATACACGAGATCGATCGAAACGACCCCGGCCTTCTGGGGCGCTTATTTTGACCGCGGCAACCTTTACCGGGAGATCGGCAAGTACCCGTTAGCTATCGCAGATTATACAAAGGTTTTGAAGATCTTGCCCGGCTATGCCGAAGCTTATGAAAATCGTGGCACAGCGTATTTTTTGAGCGATAATGAACCTGCTGCCCTTGCAGATTTTAATTTCGCGGTCAGGTTTAATCCTCGCTCGATCAATGCGACGAACAACCGTGCGGTAATTTTTGCAAAGCAGGGTAAGTTCGACAAAGCGGTTTATGATTTTTCGCGGTCGATCCGTTTGGACCCGACGAACCCGTCAGTTTATTTTAACCGTGGGCTTGCGTATTCTCAAAGCGGCAAGTATGATTTGGCGATCGCTGATTTTGATCAGGCCTTACGCCTGGACCCGAACTACAAAGAGGCGTATTTGCAGAAGATGGAGATCACCGGCAAATCATCATTAAAATTAAAGTGAGGTTATCGTGACGGTTGTCCCTAAGAAAATGATCCCCTGGCAGGAGCGTGAGCGTATCGGCGGCTCCCAAGCTTTTTTTATGACCCTTTTTGAGGCGATGGCCAGGCCGGTCGATTATTTCGAAAAGCTCGAAGTGCGCGAAGATTATCAGGAACCTCTTACCTTCAATTTTTACAACGCTTTTTATTTGGCTGGCCCGCTCATCCCGCAAATGCTTTACGTGGTTCCGTTTATGGCGGTCATTCTTATTTTAATGATCACGCCGGCTTTGCTTTATTTGGTCGCTTTTCTTTTTCAAAGGATCCTTGCCCTTTTAGGCGAGACAGCGGATCTCAAAACGACGGTTTATGTTCTTGCTTTTTCATCGCCGGCTTTCGTTCTGGCCTATGTTCCCGGTGTTGGATACTGGTTTGCGGCGGGCGCGTTTACCATGTTGGCAGGGATCGGATTCACGACTGTTTATCAGTTTAATTTTGGGAAGATCTTTCTGGGGCTGATCTTGGTCCCGTTGGTCGTTTTGATCCCGTTCGGAACGGTGCGCTTTGCGCAGGATTGGCAGGCCCTCCATCCGCCGGTCAACTCGCAGCTTGAAGCGCAGAAGGTGCTTGCGGCTCTCGGGGTCGCGGCGGAAAATTATGCCCTTAAGCACAACGGCTATTTCCCGACGGACAGTGTGAGCTTGGTCAGCGGGCCGGAAAAATATCTTGTTGAAGATTATTGCGGGCAAACGCTGCATAACTATGTGTTCATTTGTGATTTTCGCGGCTTTGGATATTATGTGAAAGCTCAGCCGCAAGGATGGAAAGGTCGCGGCAAAAAGAGTTACTATATGACGACCGGCGGGATACTGCGCGAAGAGTAGCCATTATTTTTTGATGATGAGCGCGGGCGTTGTGCAGGCATAGTTCATATGCGGCTGCTGGCAGATGTTGGAGATAATGAGCGGCACATTGTTGAGCAGCTTTTGGGTATCAGCGTCCGTCAGGACAAAATCTCTCTTGATATCAAAGAATTGTTTTGGGTTTTCCGTCGTCACCCGGACCTTGACGTTGTATTCCCCCGGTTCCCAATAATTCATCGTTTTTAAGCGTTCTGTTGCGCCGGCGACGATCCTAAGCTCTTTAAATTCGGCGAACAGGCTCGCGGTGTTGATCGTTTTTCCGTCTTTTGCCGCTACGAAGAGGGCCTCTTCCCAAGAATTCTTGATAACTGTCAAAGCCGATTTCATTTCGGAAAAACGATTGGCGTCAATAAATAGCGTGTTGTGTTCGTGAGAATGATTGGGGGCAATTGAAAATTTTGAAGCCATGGTCAGGTCCATACCGGAAAAGTTCCCCATCACATAATGCGCCGGCCGGAAAGCGAACCAATCCATAAAGTGGGACACTTTGCTTTTTTGGGACGTGACCTCCGCGCAAATATTGTGGACGAGGATCACGGCGTTGAGCGAACCCAGCGTTCCGGCGACAGCGAACGTCGGCCCGTAATGGCTGTAACCGACTTCCGCCATGTTCGTGATGTAATTACTTAGCTTTGGCTTATTGATAAAATTGCGCCAAACATCCGACCCCATTTTGCCCCCATGTTTTTGTTTTGTTATCGTTTCGAGTATAGCAAATCTTGATTGTCCGCGTGCGGAAAAGTTTTATTTTTCCCCGTTTTTATTTTACCTTTCCGTCTTTCATAATATAATAAAATCCGTATTTATGAATTTTCACTTCGTGTTCAAATCATAAGGAGAAGCCATGCGTGTTCATTTTCTCTATTTAATTGTCGCCACACTTTTGCTTTCCGGGACTAACAGTTGGGCCCAAGAGTCGGCGCCTCCGAAAGCGGCGAACGTCACACAAAAATTGGACATGCTGATCCAGCGTTATGATGCGATCGTGGCCGAGAATAAAGAACTAAAAGAAAAATTGAGCCAGTCGCCCGCACCGGCACCCGCACCCTCGCAGGGGCCGAGCGTAGCCGATCAACAAAAGATAACAAATCTTGAACAGGACCTGTCCGCCGCAAAAGAACGGCAAGCGGTCCTCGCCAAAGAAAAAGTCGCTCTCAACGAAAAAGTCGCGAACTTGACGGCGGAATTACAAAAGCCTGCCGTTGTTCCGCAAGAAGAGATTGATAACGCCACCGCCGCTCTTAAAGAGCAGATCGCGAATTTACAAAGCGAGTTAGCCGCCGCCAAGGCCCAGGCCGCAAAAAAACCCACTGATAATAGCCAGGTCACTGCGCTGAAGCAGGAATTGATCAAACTTCAGGACCGCTTACAGGAAGCCGAGAAGAAGTATTCGCAAAAGAAGAGTGGCGGTGCACAAAGTGCACAAGTTGAAGAATTGCGTCAACAGCTCGCCAGCTTGAAGCAGGATTTGCAGATCAAGGGGTCGTTTATTAAAGACGGCAATACTAAGATCGATGCTTTGAACGAGGAAAAGGTAAAACTTGAGAAAAGTTTAGCCCAAGCCCAGCTCGCCGCTAAAGATAAGAGCAAGGCTAAAAAAGAGCCGGCTGGGCCAAGCATTGAAGAGGTCAAGAAGCCTCTTGAAGAAAAAGTGCAGTCCTTAGAAGCGCAGTTGCGTGAAACAAAGGCGATGATGGCTTCTGAGATCGAAGAGGCGCAAAAAACTTTACGCGAGCAGATCAATGATTTGCAAAAACAGCTTAAAGATGCGCAAAGCCATGCCGATCAACAGTCTTCATCTCTGGATAAAAATTGGGAAAAGAAATTAAGAGCCATAAAAGATGATCTTGCCCAAACGGGTGCTGAGTTACAAAAGGCGATCGAAGCCAAGCGTCCCCTTGAAAATGAGATCAGTGCTTTAAAAGAAAAGACCGCGACCCTTTCCGCCGCCAACGACCAGAACCGGCTTTTGCAACAGCGGGTGGATTCTTTAACGAAAGAACTTGCCGGCCAAAAAGACAAATTGATGGCGGCAAAATTAGTTGATGCCCGCGTCACCGAGCTTCAGGAGCGCCTGGCGCAGTCCGATAAAGCTGCGGCCGAAAAAATTGCCGCTGCCAAAACGCCGCTTTTAGACCGTATCCAGTCTCTGGAACAGCAGGTCAAAACAAAAGCCGATAACTCCGGCGAAAAAGAAGCCGCGCTGAAAGTTTCTTTAGAAGCCCAGGCTACGCTTAAAACTGATGTGGCCCGCCTGGAAGCCCGTTTGAAAGAATGGGAAAGCCGGCCGAAGGTGCAGGAAGTTGACCCGTCGGAAAAGATCGCTGAAGCCACGACACCATTACAGCTCCGGATCAAGGAATTAGAAGCTCAACAAAAAGTTATCCAGGATAGCGTTGCCACCCAGGTCGAGCAAGCTAAAGCTCCATTGGCAAATAAGATCTTTGAACTTGCTGATCAATTGAAAGCCAACCAGGATGCTACGTCCGCGCAAGTTGAACAAGCCCGCAAACCGCTTGTGGCTCAGATCGCTGAACTTGAATCGAGATTGCAAGCCGGGCAGGCGAGCGTTCCCGGACAAATCGAAGAAGCGCGCAAACCCTTGCTAGCGCAGGTTACTGACCTCCAGCAGAAGTTGAAAGTTGCTCAAAGTAAACAACCCGACCAGATCGCCGCAGCGACAGCGCCATTACAAAAGAAGATTGACGAACTCGAATTAAGATTACAGGCTGGACAGGCGAGCGTTCCCGGACAAATTGAAGAAGCGCGCAAACCGCTTCTTGCCCAGATCACGGACCTGCAACAGAAAATAAAAAATGCAGGGGATCAGCAGTCCGGGCAAATTGCTGAATTACAGCAAAAGTTGAAGGTTGCACAAAGCAAGCAACCTGAGCAGATCGCCGCTGAGAAAGCTCCCTTAGAAAATAAGATCAAAGAACTAGAAGCCCGTCTGCAAGCCGGAGAGGCGAGCGTTCCCGGACATATTGAAGAAGCGCGCAAACCCTTGCTAGCGCAGGTTACTGACCTTCAGCAAAAATTGAAAGTTGCCCAAAGCAAACAACCTGAACAGATCGCCGCTGAGAAAGCTCCGTTAGAAAATAAGATCAAAGAATTAGAAGCCCGTCTGCAAGCCGGACAGGCGAGTGTTCCCGGACAAATTGAAGAAGCGCGCAAACCGCTTCTTGCGCAGATCACCGACCTTCAACAAAAACTAAAAAATGCCGGTGATCAGCAGGCTGGACAGATCGCTGATTTGCAACAGAAGTTGAAGGTTGCGCAAAGCAAACAGCCCGAGCAGATCGCCGCAGCGACAGCGCCATTGCAAAAGCAAATTGATGAGCTTGAAGCAAGATTAAAAGCCGGGCAGGAAGGCGTTCCCGCCCAGATCGAACAAGCCAAGGCGCCTCTTCTCGAGAAGATCAATTTTTTGGTTGAGAAAATGAAGTCCAGTGATACGCAGGCCCAGGAGCAGGTCAAACAAGCGACCAAACCTTTGCAGGATCAGATCGCGGCTTTACAGGCAAGTTTGAAAGAAGCACAAGGTGCTGTTTCAACGGAATCCGCGAAAGCTAAAGCTCCGCTGGAACAAGATTTGAGTCAGGCACGCGCTCAATTAAAAGAAACAAAGAATTTATTAGATCAAAAAGATGCTGCTCTTGCCGCTTTGTCCGCCGAGAAGAACAAAACGGCGCAAAACTTGGCGAGTAAGAATAGTGAAAATGTAGAACTTGCCAAGAAGATCTCTTCGCTGGAAGCGCGTTTGCAAGCCGGGCAGGCGAGTGTTCCCGGACAAATTGAAGAAGCCAGGGCTCCTTTGCAAAAGCAGATCGAGAATCTGCAGGTTCAAATGAAAGCTCAGCAAGATGCTCAGCCGCAAAAGGTCAATGAAGCAAAGGCACCGTTGCTAAAACAAATTGAAGACCTTCAGGTCCGCTTGAAGAACGCTGAAGATGCGGTCCCGCAAAAGATCGCCGAGGCCCGCAAATCCCTGACAGATGACCTCCAGGAGTTGGAGTTGCGGTTAAAGGCGGCAGAGCAAGTTTTGCCGGCGCGTATTGACCAGGCCAAGCTCCCGCTGGAAAACCAGATCAAAGCTTTACAAAAACAATTGAGCGAGCAAGCAGCTTTGTCAGATCAAAAAGTTGCGCAAGCGCAAAAAGCGCAGGAAGAAAAGATTAAAAGTTTGAATGAACAGGTGAAAGCGGCCGAGGCTTCGGTTCATGATCGGATCAACACGGCGCGTGCTCCGCTGGAAAAAGCTTTGCAGTCTTTGGACCGCGAAGTGCAGGCCAGTCGAGATGCGGTCGCACCAAAGGTCGAAGAAGCGAAGGCCCCGCTTTTAAAGCAGATCGAAGGATTGCAGGCGCAGTTACGCGAAGCGCAGAACTTAGTCTCAGTTAAAGTCGCGGACGCCAGTAAGCCGTTGAACGACCAGATCAATACTTTGAAAAATCAAATGAAGGCGGCGCAGGACCAACAAGCCAAGAATATTGAATTGGCGAAAGCTCCGCTCGCCGAGAAGATCAACAGTTTAGAAAAACAAATTCAAGCCAATGACGCTGCGTCAGCGGCCCGTTTGGCACAAGCTGTTGCGGCTGAAAAAGAACAAAGCACGTCGGTACGTAAGACGTTAGATACCGCGCAAGCAACGCTCGAGCAAAAGGATAATGCGATCGTTCGTCTCCAGCAGGAAAGAGCAGAGGCCGCTAAAATGTTAGCGGCAGCGCAAGCGCAGGCGGCTAAGTTTGATCAAAACCTTGCCCTTCAAAAAACGCAGCTTGAAGCCGCCCGTGCAGAAGCAAGCCAGGCAGTGGCCAGCGCACGTGCGGATCTTGATGCCCAAGCCCGTGCCCTTGCCGAGAAAACAAAAACTGCCGACAAGTCCTGGACGGCACGTTTGGAAGAAACAAAAGCCGCGTATGAAAAAACGATCGCGCAATATCAACAAAAACTGGCAGACAGCGAACGTTCCAGCAATGAGAAGTTGGCGAAAGCTTTAGCCCCGCTGCAAGATAATATCAAGAACTTACAAGCCCAGCTTGCTGAAAGTGCAAAGAGCGTTGATGTTCAGGTCAGTGCCGCTAAAGGGCCGTTGCAGGAAAAGATCAATACGTTGATCGGTGAGATCAAGAATGTCCGCGATTCTGTTCCCGGCCAGGTTGCGGCCGCTAAACAACCTTTGCTCGATCAGATCCAGGCTTTGCAAACGGATGTTAAAAAGACCGTTGATGCCGATTCGCAAAAGTTAGCCGAAAAAGATAAAGCCGCGGCTGACCTGCAAAAGCAGTTGGCCGGCCAGGAACAAAAGATCAACGCTTTAACGCAAGCTAATCAAAAAGGCGCTGCGGATTTTGCGGCGGTTGTGCAGGATAATAAAAATTGGGCACAAAAGAATGCGCAGTTGCAGGATAAGCTTCGCGCTTCTGAAAGTTCTATTGATCAGCGTTTAGCGCAGGAACAAAAATCGCTGCAAGATAAGATCCAGCAGCTCACAGCACAAAGTGCGCAGTTGCAGAAAGATGCGGTACAACAGATCGCTGCTGCGGCCGCGCCGTTAGAAGAAAAGATACGTGCTCTCAATGACCTTTTAGAAAAGACCAATGCATCGGTCGCACAGCGTATCGCGGCGGAGATCAAAACGCGCGACGAGAAGATCAGCGCTTTGGAAAAAGAATCGCAGCAGAAAGCTGCAGCTTTGATCGATAAACAAAGCAAGGTCGAAGGATTGCTCAAAGAAATGGATAAGGCCACTTTGTCATTATCATCTGCGCAGCAGGAGAATATTTTCCTGAGTAAAAAGCTGGAAGATGTTAAGCGCCAGGCCAATGGTACGGATTCGGATGCGATCGTTAAAGAATTACAGGAGAAGAACCGTTATCTCGTCGAAAAATTGTCTGCAGCGGAAGACAATGTCAAACAGAACGAAGCGCAGATCGCGAAACTTTTAGATGAAGCCGGGGCTTCGGAAAAAGATTATTACAATCTTTTGGACGAGAAAGAAGTGATCGAAGCCAAGCTCAAAGAGCTCTATTCTAAGAATAATATTCCTGCGGAATCCCAACAGGGAGCCGCGGGCCGTAAGATCGTCGTCAAATGAGCACGTTATTTAAAAAAGGCGACGAAGGTTTTATGCGTTTAGCCATGGAGAAAGCCCTTGCGGGAACCGCGAACGGCCAGGCACCTTTTGGTGCTTGCATTGTCAGAAAAGGGGTTGTGGTCGCTGTTGAGCACAACCGCGTTTGGCAAACAACAGATATTACCGCCCACGCTGAAGTGCAAGCGATCCGCAGTGCCTGCCGTAAGCTTAAAATGGTTTCATTGAAAGATTGTGTGATCTATTCGACGTGTGAACCGTGCCCGATGTGTTTTAGCGCCTGTCATTGGGCGGGATTAAAAACGGTCTACTATGGCGCATCGATCCAAGATGCAAAATTGGCGGGATTCAATGAGCTTTTTATTTCTGCCAAGAAAATGAAGTCGGCCGGAAAAAGTTCTGTCCATGTTTGCGGCGGTTTGTTGAAAAAAGAAAATGCGGCCTTATTGCATCAATGGGGCCGGAGCAAAGGTAAAAAAACATATTAGGAGGCGGATATGAGATCACCTTCGGTGGCGATGAACGCGTTGGCGGTTTTTTTTATTATTTTGGGAGCGGTGTGGTTCAGTTTCATTCAGTCCCGTTGTTATGAAATTGCTCCCCGGGTGGCTTTTTCGTCCGCGGTATCAGCCAGCGGTTCTTCTACCGCCGAAGTTGAGGTGGTTAAGAAAGTGCGGTCCCCGCACGCTAAACTTTATCATGACCTTTTGTTCCGGGCGATCACCGTCATCGAGGTCTTTACGGCGGTCTTTTATATTCTTGCCGGAATGTTCTTGTTGCAGCGTGCGGTTTTAACAAAATTCTGCGTTTCCTTGGCGCTTTGGCTGCATGTTTCGCTCATGATCCTCGTTATCGGTTTCATGAAATTCGGGGCGATCCCTTTGAGCCATGTAACAAATAATCCGAATCTTTTACAGCTTTATTTCTTGCCCAGCCATAAGATCCACAATCTATTTTTAGTAGCTTTCAATGGGTTCAATTTCTATTTGCCCGGCGGGACCGTTTATTTCTTTGCAGCGGTATTGTATTTT
>JADLGJ010000035.1 GCA_020849375.1 Candidatus Omnitrophota bacterium | reverse complement strand
TTGCATGTCAGCAAAGAAGATAAGATCGCTTTCATCGGGCGTAATGATATGGCGGCCACGACATTTTTCCAGATCCTTGCCGGTGAAATGGCTCCTGACAGCGGAACGTTCAAATGGGGCTCAACTATTTCGACGGCATATTTTCCTAAAGACAATTCTAAATTCTTTCAGTCTGACCTGAATCTCATTGATTGGTTGCGGCAATATTCTAAAGAGAAGGATGAAAATTTTATCCGCGGCTTTTTAGGGAAAATGCTTTTTTCCGGCGAGGAAACGCTTAAGATCGTCCGTGTCCTGTCCGGGGGCGAAAAAGTCCGTTGTATGTTCTCGCGGATGATGCTTGCCAGCGCGAATGCGCTGATCTTCGACGATCCGACCAACCATCTTGACCTTGAATCTATCATTGCCCTTAATAACGGGCTGATGAAATGCGAAAATGCTATTCTTTTTTCGTCCCACGACCATCAATTCATCCAAACGGTCGCCAACCGCATCGTGGAACTCACCCCTAACGGCTTTATCGACCGTGTCAGCACGACCCTCGATGAATATTTAGCCGACCCCGAAATTCATAAGCGCCGCGAAGCGTTGTATGAAGAACGTCTCAAAGTCTAAGATTTTATTTTTTGTTTTTTAAGATCTCTTCAGCCCGGAGCAGGGCTTCGTCAATTTCAGGCAGGATATTTTCTTTGCCGATCTGTTCCGTGATGCCGGCATTATTGAGCCGTTTCATCAGCCGGGCGTTAGCAGCGGAAAGAATGACGGTGATGCCGTCTTTCTTAGCTTTCTGGACGGTATCCTCGAGGGCGCGTAATCCGGTCGCGTCAATGGTCGGGACATGGCGCATTCTTAAGATGAGGACTTTGGGCGGTTTTTGGATACCACGCATGGTGTCACGGAATTTATCGGTAGCGCCAAAGAAGAATGGCCCGTTGATCTCAAAGACTTCGACCCCCATGGGAACTTTTCGCGCTGCGATCGCGTTCGGGTCAGCAGCGGGATTATCCGAAAGGTCACTGCGCTCATCCTCATTCATGAACTTTGTGATCGATCGGACCTGGGTGACATCGACCATGCGGCGCATAAACAGGAATGATGCCAAAACAACGCCAACTTCAATAGCGACGGTCAGATCAACAAGGACCGTCAGTAAGAAGGTGATCAAAAGGACGGCGATGTCGCTTTTGGGGCTGCGCAAAAGTTTTACAAAAAGTTGCCACTCGCTCATATTGTAAGCGACGACCATCAGGATGCCGGCCAGGGTCGCCATAGGGATGAGTTCCGCCCATTTACCAAATACGAGAAAAAGTAAAAGGATCGTGATGGCGTGGATAATGCCTGCAACGGGAGTTTGTCCGCCGCTCTTGATGTTGGTTGCTGTACGTGCGATCGCGCCCGTTGCGGGAATACCCCCGAATAAAGGGGTAATGACGTTTGCGGCTCCTTGGGCGATCAACTCGATGTTCGAACGGTGTTTTCTTCCCGTCATTCCGTCGGCGACAACAGCGGATAGTAAAGATTCTATCCCGGCCAATAAAGCGATCGCGAGCGCCGATGATGAAAGTTGGGATAAGAGATCAAAACTGATCGGCGGAAAATGCGGCGCGGCAAAGTGGTTGGGGATCGTGCCGAAGCGGCTCCCGATCGTCGGGACAGCGAGGTTTAAGAAATGAACCGCCGCTGTTGAAGCGACGATAGCGACCAGCGGCCCGGGAAGCTTGCGGGAGACCTTAGGCCAAAAGATCAAGATAAAAAGCGTCAAGACCCCGATAATAGCGCTTTGAATATCAATATGGGGGATACTCTTGAAATAAGTGATCCATTTCGGAATAAAATGTTCCGGCAAGGCCACGTTCAAACCGAAGAATTCTTTGATCTGTGTTGTGAAAATAATGACAGCGATCCCGCTGGTGAAACCCACGGTGACAGGGTAGGGGATGTATTTAATGACTTCCCCTAAACGCGCAAGGCCCATGATGATCAACAGAACGCCGGCCATGATCGTTGCGAGCGCTAAGCCGTCGTAGCCGTGTTTTTGGACGATGCTAAACACAATGACGATAAAAGCGCCGGTCGGCCCGCCGATCTGCACACGGCTGCCGCTCAATAAGGAGATCAGGAAACCGGCAATAACGGCGGTGTATAGGCCTTGCTCAGGTTTAACACCGGACGCGATAGCAAAGGCGATCGAAAGAGGCAAAGCTACGATCCCGACGATAATGCCGGCAATAAGGTCTTTGCTGAAGGTTTTTAATGAATAGCCTTCACGGAGAACCGTCAGGAGTTTGGGTTCAAAAGGACGACTTGACATAGAATTATTGGGTTGAAAGTGGTGAAGTGATTTTTAAATACTACTGCTAATCAGCTTCTTTGGCTAGATATTTTTTGTAGGACTTTACGATAATTTTTTATCAACTTTTGAACATCCCGCGCATTCAATGGTAGAATAAATGCAATCAAAAGGAGCGTGTTATGTTCTCAGAATTCTTGCTGGCGTTTATTCCGATCTTTGTGGCCGTAGATGCGATCGGCCTATTGCCGATCTTTGTTTCTTTGACCGACGGGATCGACCGTCCGACGAAAAACAGGATCATTACGCAATCCGTCATCACCGCCGCGTGTCTGGCCGTCGTTTTTATTATTGCGGGGCGGGCCATTTTTAAATTCCTGGGAATTACGATCGAGGATTTTATGATCGCCGGCGGGGCAATTTTGTTCTGTATCGCGATGTTGGATCTCGTCACGCCTAATAAGGTCGAACGCCGTGCGCCTAGCGAGCTGGCTGCGGTCCCGATCGGTACGCCTCTAATGGTCGGGCCGGCGGTTCTGACAACGTCTTTGATCACGATCGATCAACATGGAGTTCCTTTGACGATCGCTGCTGTCTTGATCAATATTATTTTAGCGGGAGCTGTTTTTATTTTTTCTGACGGATTGATCCGTGTTTTAGGGAAGGCAGGGGCAAATGCCTTGTCGAAGATCTTTTCTTTATTCTTGGCGGCTATTGCGGTCATGATGATCCGTCGGGGGATCGTTGCGATCATTGCCCAACACTTTGCCCCGGGCATAACCTAGATCTCTTTTGTCACTTATGTTCGAACCTGCATTCTTATCCACGCCCATTTTCCAATATGTGATCCTGCCCCTCTTGATCTTTTGCGCGCGGGTCTGTGATGTTTCCATTTCAACGATCCGTTTGATCCTGCTTTACCGCGGCCGCCGTGTCCTGGCGCCTGTTTTAGGTTTTATCGAAGTCCTGATATGGCTCTTGGCGATGCGGCAGATCATGTCAAATCTCACGAACCCGTTTATTTATATCGGTTTTGCCGGCGGGTTCGCCATGGGAAATTATGTCGGGATCATTTTGGAAGAAAAATTAGCTGTCGGCTTGGAGGTCATCAGGATCATTTCGAAAACCGATGCGTTGGAGTTGGTCTCTTCGTTGACCTCAGAAGGGTACGGGACAACTTGCATGGATGCGCAGGGTTCAACAGGAAGGGTGCAGATCATTTTTACGATCGTGCCTCGCCGGCATCACAAGAAGGTGGTCAAGATCATCAAGAAATTCAATCCGCGGGCTTTTTATACCGTTGAGGATGTCAAATCAGCCAGCGAGGGGATATTTCCCCTGCGTTCAAATCTTTTCAGCAAGCCGTTTTGATCCCCTTAAACATCGTCGAGTTTTTCTTTCACTTCCACGACCTTTAAAAGATCAGCCGCGATTTCGATCAAAGTATCTTTCTTAAAAGGTTTTTGTAAGAAGTCCCGGACGCCGAGTGTTTCCGCGACCTGGCCGGACATCGTCTTGTCGGAAAGGACTTCCGGCATTTCTCCTCGGTTCTTTGTCGCCGGATTATTCGGCAGCCATTTCCATTGGTCCTTGGCTTTTGAGTAGATCATCTCCCCAAGCCCACTCATCAGGACGATCGGGGTTTTTGCGGTCGCAGGATCGGCTTTCACCGCCGCGATCACTTTATCCCCGGTCGCTTTGGGCATCACGTAATCACAGAAGATCAAAGCGGGTTGCGTTTGTTTAATGAGGTCGATCCCTGCAAGGCCGTCGTGGGCCATGGCAACTTCATATTTTCCTGTCCCTTCCAAAATAGTCTGAATGAGCAGGCAAAGATCTTTCTCGTCATCAATAACAACGATCTTTTTCTTATCCATTTTTTACCTCCGTTTGTTCTTTGGGCGCCAAGGGCAGTGTGACCGTGAAAGTCGTCCCTTCACCGACAGTACTTTGCACGTCGATCGTGCCGCGGTGGCGCTTAAGTAAAGTATACACTGTGCTGAGCCCTAAGCCAGTCCCTTTGCCTTGTTCTTTCGTCGTGAAAAAAGGTTCAAAGATCTTCGGTAAAATGTCCGCCGGGATCCCGCTGCCGGTGTCTTTGACGTCTATCACGACCTCCTCTTGTGAGAACTCCTTGCGCAGGCGGGTCGCCACCGTGATCTGCCCGCCGCGTTCGGTTGAATCGAGCGCATTCATCAAGAGATTAAAAAAAACCTGCTCTAAAAGGATGCGGTCACCGGACACTTCAAGATTTTTATCACTGGTCGTTTGCTCGACGGAAACACTTTTGAACTTAGCGTTATTTCTGACGAGCAGTAATGTCCCTTCAATAAGGTTGTAAAAATTGATCTTTTCGATCGTCAGGTCGGAGACGCGGGCAAAACGCAGTAGTTCAATAATAACATTGTTGGCGCGATCCGCTGCGCGCTTGATCATTTGTACGTAGGTCTTGTTCTGAGCATCCAATTGCTCGGAATGGCTTTCAAATTCTTCGATACTTAAGCTGATAATGGCCAAAGGGTTCTTGATCTCATGGGCGATCCCGGACGAGAGGACGCCGATCGCGGCTAATTTTTCGCTTTGAATGAGTTGATTCTGGGCTTCCTGCAATTGTTTATTCTTGGCGGCCATTTCTAATAATGTCCGTTCCAATTTGCGTCCATTCGCTTCCAGTTCGAGATTGGCTTGTTCTAAGTTCTGCTGTAACCGTTTGCGCTCCGTCACATCGCGTTTGATCGCGATAAAGTGTTCGACTTCGCCGGTGCGGTTGCGGACCGGAGTAATGGTCATTTCTTCCGTATAAAGACGGTTATCTTTGCGGCGGTTGACAATTTCTCCGTGCCATATTTTCCCGTCAATGATCGTGTTCCAGAGATTTTCATAGAAATGTTCGTTGTGGAGACCGGACTTAAGGACTCGCGGTGTTTGCCCGACGCATTCTTCGCGGGTGTAGCCGCTGATCTCGGTGAAAGCCTGGTTGGCCCAGACGATCTTGCCGTCCTTTCTGGTGATCACGATGGCGTTCGCGGCTGCATCCAGGGCGGCGCTCTGCAGATTCAATTGGTCTTCGATCAACCGTTTTTCGGTAATATCTTGTCCTGAACTTAAAGTTCCCACGATATTGTTCTCATTATCGCGGATCAAAGTATTGTTCCAGGAGATCAGCCGTTTTTCGCCAGTTTTTGTAATGACAAGATTTTCTTTTGTGCGGTAACGGGTCTCATCGCCGGATACGAGGTCTTCAAAAACAGGTTTGATCTCGGTGGCGTCTTCGGGTAGTAAGAATTTTGTGAACCAATTCTGCCCGAGGATCTGATATTCGGGATAGCCGAGGATCCTGCAGCCTTCTTTGTTGATCAGGGTTACACGTCCGTCCCGGTCAAGTGTCATGATCATGACACCGGCGACGTTGAGGTAGTTTCTTGCCTTATTTTTCTCCGCAACCAAGTTTTGTTCCGCATTCTTACGGTCGGTGATGTCGCGCAAGATCACGTGAACCGCCCAGCGGCCATTGGCATTTTTGACGCGGCGGGAGTGGGCTTCAGAAGTGAGCGGGGTTCCGTTCTTTCTTAGCATGGAAAGTTCGAAAGGTGGACGGATATCCCCCTTGAGGGTCAGTAAAAATTCCCGTGCGGCCGTTGCGACAGCATTTCCGACGAGGACATTTATTTTTAGGAAATGCTTATTGATCAGTTCTTGAGGTGTATACCCCGACATTTGTTCAACAGCCGGATTTGCGGAAACGATCGTTCCGAGTTCATTGAGGACGATCACGGGGTCCGCGGCTTGCTGCACAAGGTCAAAATATTGTTGTTGGGCTTCTTGTAAATTTCTTTCCCGGGCGTGATGATTACGGCTCGTGATCAAAATGATCAAGGTCATGATCAGCAGGAAAACGATGGAGATGAGATATTGTGCGCTGATGAGGGGGGATGCTGACCCGGCGTTCTTGCTGAGAGAGAAAAAAAGGATGGTGTACCAAATGATCGCCAGAAGAGCTAATAGCGAACCGGCCCAAAGATGCCGTTGTCTCCTTTTAGGAAACGCGTGAGAGGGGGCGTGCATGGTTTATTTTTTTTAGTGGTTGATCGCGATCACGGGTGCTTTCGTAAGCGCTTGGGGCGCAAAGACTAAAAACATTATTGTAAACAACAAGGATAACTTGAATAAATTTTTTATAACAGTCCCGTAGATAAAAGTCAATGACAAAGAAAGATTTGGCATTTTTTAGAAAACCTGATATAAAATAGTATCCAATATGCATCAAGTTCATCACTAAGAGTAGCTTAAAAGCCACCTTCGAAATGGGCACTAAGAAAATATATCAAACGGGTTTAGAAAATGCGCGGATGAATCAGCCGGCGGCGATCGATGAATCGTTGTTAGCCGCTGCGGTCTATTTTTCTGAAGATGCGATACTGATCACGAATGCTGATATCTCTGTAGCCGGCCCGGTCATTGTTTATGTCAATCCCGCTTTTACCCGTATGACCGGCTATCGCTCTGAAGAGGTTGTGGGAAAGACGCCCAAGCTATTGCAGGGGGCGAAGACGGATCCTGCCGTTCTTTCCGATCTGCGTTCAAAACTTGAAAAAGGCGAGGTCTTTCGGGGCTGGACGGTAAATTACCGTAAAGATGGCCGTGAATTCATTAATGAATGGCATATTGAGCCGATCAAAGATGTTGAAGGGCATATTACTCATTTTCTTGCTATCCAGCGGGATATTACCGAACGTAAACGCATGGAAGTAGAATTGTTGGAACAAAAGAATATTTTGGAGCAGAAGAATGCTGCTTTGCGTGAGATCTTAGAGTTGATCGAAATTGAAAAAAAGAAGATCAAGGAAAATGTCAGCAACAATGTTGAAGTTGTTGTTCTGCCGGCTTTAAGCCGCTTAGGCCGCAGCCGCAGCCGCCATGAGAAGAAATATATCGGCATTATCGAAGAGCATCTGAAGGATTTGACCTCTGCCTTCGGTTCGCAGCTTTCTCAGCCGAGCCATCGTCTTTCGCCGCGCGAAGTCGAGATCGCGAACTTGGTCAAGTCAGGTTTGAGCAGCAAAGATATCGCCAGCACTCTTAATATTTCCATCAAAACTGTTGAAACCATCCGCAATAAGATTCGCCGCAAACTCGGGCTTGTTAACCGCAGTGTTAATTTAACTTCTTATTTTAGAAATAGTTAGAGCTTTCTCCGTGTTGTGTATGTTTAATACATATTAAGTGCGTGTTTATTCATCGTTGTCATCCGTCGCAAATGATCTAAAATTATGGAAATAGTAGCTCTTTTTAAAATATTTGCGTTTGAAGGGTTCCTATTAGCCGCGGCCTTGATGTTCGTCTTTTGGGTTTTAAGTCTGCTGATCAATAATGCCGGATTCGTGGACATTGGGTGGGCTTTGTCATTGGTCCTGTTGGCGGTATTTTATGCCGTTAAAGGTGATGGTTTTCTTCTCCGCTCGGCCTTGATCGTATTGATGGTGTCCGTTTGGGGGCTTCGGTTGAGTATCCTGCTGGTGACACGGATGACCCGTGAGAAGCGTGAAGACCGACGGTATCAGAAGATCAGGGAAGATTGGAAGCCAAATGTGGAATGGAAGTTTCTAGCGCTTTTTGAAGTTGAAGCACTTTTGGCTTTGGTCTTATCCGTGCCATTTCTTTTGATCGCCGTCAATGGCCGCCCGGAATTGCAGGCCATTGAGATTATTGGCGTTTTCATCTGGCTGGCCGGTTTCGCGGGTGAAACGATCGCCGACGAGCAACTGAAGAAATTTAAGAACGATCCGAGCAATAAAGGAAAGACTTGCGATACGGGGCTCTGGTATTATTCTCGCCATCCGAATTATTTCTTTGAATGGTTAATGTGGGTCGGATATTTTGTTTTTGCGCTTGGCAGCCCGTGGGGTTGGGTGGCGGCGGTTTGCCCCTTCATCATGTACCATTTCTTGATCAATGTCACTGGCGTACCGTTCGCCGAAGCGCAATCATTAATATCGCGGGGTGAAGAATACCGCCGCTATCAGCAGTCGACGAGCATGTTCGTTCCACTGCCTAAGAGAAAGATTTAATATGGCCAATCTTGTCACATTCTCTCAGGGATTATTAGAAAAAGGCCTGTTGCCGGATCCCGTTATCCGTTTCGGCATTCGTGAACTTTTGCGCCAAAAGATCGCTGCTGAGAAAAAGGACGGGCTGGAGTTCGGGCAAGCCCGGCAGATCCAACTGATCAATCAATTGAAAGCCAGCCCGATCGCGGTCAATACACCGGAAGCGAATCAACAGCATTACGAAGTTCCTACCGAATTTTTCAAATTGGTCCTCGGGCCGCATCTTAAATATAGTTCCTGCTATTTCCGTGATGGCGTTACCGACCTCGCCGAGGCGGAACGCGATATGCTCGCCATCACTTGCGAGCGCGCCGACTTGCGTAATGGGCAAGCCGTCCTGGAGTTCGGCTGCGGTTGGGGTTCGTTGTCCTTGTTTATGGCGCAGAAATTCCCGGAAAGCCAGTTTGTCGGCGTTTCTAATTCCCGCACGCAGAAAGACTATATTGACGGCCAGGCCAAGGCGCGTAACATTAAGAACCTTGAGATCATCACATCGGATATGAATGTTTTTGAAACGTCCCGCCGTTTTGACCGCCTTGTTTCGGTCGAAATGTTCGAACACATGCGCAATTATGAAAAGTTGATGGCCAAGGCGGCCAGCTTTCTTAAGAGCGACGGAAAACTTTTCGTCCATATTTTTACCCACCGCGAGTTTTCTTATCTTTACGACGACACGGATGATAAGGACTGGATCGCCAAGTATTTCTTTACCGGCGGGATTATGCCGTCGGACCATCTTTTGTTATCTTTTCAGGATCATTTCCAGATCAAGGATCATTGGCGTGTTTCGGGGATGCATTATCAAAAAACGTCTGAATGCTGGCTGAAGAACATGGATGCTCATCGGGATAAGATCATTCCGATCCTTAAGGGAACCTACGGCGAGCAATATCAGAAGTGGTGGGTTTATTGGCGTGTTTTCTTTATGGCCTGCGCAGAATTGTGGGGTTACAATGGCGGCAATGAGTGGATCGTCAGCCATTATCTTTTTAATAAGCGGGGTGTGGTATGAAATCAGTCGCGATCATCGGGACCGGGATCGCCGGAATGTCGGCAGCGTATTTTTTAAAAGATAAATACGATATCACGTTTTACGAAAAAGATAATTATGCTGGAGGACATACTAACACGGTCACCTTAAAAACAGACTCCGAGACCGTTTATGTGGATACTGGTTTTATGGTTTATAACGAGATCACTTATCCGAATTTGACCCGTTTTTTTCGTGAGTTGGAAGTCCCGACGATGCCAACGTCAATGTCGTTCAGTGTTCAGCATTTGCCGAGCGGGTTAGAGTATTGCGGGACCGGGCTCAATGGCCTGTTTGGCCAAAGGATCAATATCTTTAAGCCGAGTTTTTGGGCCCTGTTGTTCGCGATGCACCGTTTTAACCGTGAGTCCCCGGAAGTTTTGACTAACGAGAAATATCAATTCCACACGGTCGCTAATTATGTCCAAGAAAAGAAATTAGGGCATGATTTTCTACATAAATATTTGATCCCGATGAGTTCAGCAGTGTGGTCAACTCCCCCGGATAAGATCCTCGACTTTCCGATCGTGACCTTGGTACGATTTTTTAAGAATCACGGCTTTCTCGGGCTGCGCGGCCATTATCAATGGCGCACTCTTCCAGGAGGGAGCCGCATCTACCGTGACCGCCTGATGCAATTATTCCCTGGGAAAGTGTTGTTAGGGAATATGGCTATGGAAGTGCTGCGTGAATTTGGAAAGGTTTCGGTCTTCGATATCAATGGGCAAAAGAAAACTTATGACCATGTTGTGATGGCCTGCCATGCGGACCAAAGTCTGCGGTTATTGGGCGAAGGAGCGACGCCTGCAGAGCGGTGGTTGTTAAAAGAATTCCAATATCAGAATAATCACGTGGTGTTGCATACTGACACTTCGGTGATGCCGAAGACCCGGAATGTTTGGTCCTCATGGAATTATCGCATCACTTCGGACCGGAGCGGCCGGTTGTTGCCGGCGACGATCTATTACATGAATAGCCTGCAAAAAGTTTCTAAGAATAAAGATTATTTTGTTTCTGTCAATGATCCCGGAGAAGTTGACCCGAAAAAAGTCCTTTGGCGCGGCGAATATGACCATCCGTTGTTCAGTTTGGGAGCGATCCGGGCGCAGGACGATCTTTATAAATTAAATCAGAGCGGCCCGGTGTATTTTTGCGGCAGTTATTTCCGTTACGGTTTCCATGAAGATGCCTTCAACTCGGGGCTTGAGGTGGCGCGTGCGATCACAGGAGAGATGACCTGGCAATGAACTCATGCCTTTATGAGTGTACCGTGATGCATTTGCGGACCAAGCCGAAACAGCACCGCTTGCGCCATAAGATCTTTATGTTCTACATTGATCTCGATGAGATCGATGCGCTCTGTCAAAAGAATTCTTTGGTCGGGCATAACCGCTGGCGGCTGTATAGTTTTTATGACGACGATCATTTGCCCTTTGGCCAATCTAATGCCCGGGAGAATCTGCTGTATTTTCTGCGTTCGAAGGGGATCACTCAGGAAGTTGGCCGCGTGATGTTGTTGGCAAATTTACGGACCTTCGGTTATGTTTTTAATCCGATCTCCGTTTATTTTTGTTTTGATAAGAACGGCCAGCCGTTATGCTCGGTTCCCGAGGTCGGCAATACTTTCGGTGAGATCAAATCTTTTATTCTGCCTCCGTCAGCCTTGCAAGGTGAGTCCTTTAAGGACGAACAGGGGAAGCTCTACTACATTTCGCCATTCTCAAAATTGGATATTTCGTTCGATTTTAATTTTAAGATCCCGGATGAACGTCTGGACATCCGCGTTGATGATGTTAGCGACGGGGAGAAGATCCTTTACGCTTCATTGACGGGAAAGCGCAGGGCGCTCAATAAACGCAACTTGCTCTGGCTAACATTGCGTTTTCCATTCGTCACTTTGAACGTGATCGCATTGATCCATGTGCACGCGCTGTGGCTTTATTTTAAGAAAGTCCCTTTTTATCCGAAACAAGATCATCCGCATTTGCAGAAGGAGGTTCTCCGTGCTTGGAGAAAAAGTTGAAACGATAAAATTAGCTGGTACCGCTAAAAGAGATCTTTATGAGTCCATTTTCGACATGATCTTTAAGCCGATGCGCGAAGGCCGCTTAACGGTAGAGCTTCCCGATGGGCGTAAGTTCCTCTATGGGGACGGACAGGGCGGAGTGCAAGCCGACATCACGATGCGTAATCGGAATATGTTCAGAAAATGTTTTTGGACGGGCGATGTGGGCTTTGGTGAATCTTATGTCGACGGAGATTGGGACACGACCGACATTACTCGGGTCATTGAATGGATGATCCGTAATGTCGAAAATCACCCGACCTTGATGGCGGATAAAAAGAAAATGACCCCGGTCAACTGGTTGGGGCTTCTAAATGTTATTAAGCATCTCGCTAAGATGAACTCGGTCTATGGGAGCCGCAGAAATATTTCCGCGCACTATGATCTTGGTAATGATTTCTTTAAGCTTTTTTTAGACCAGACGATGACTTATTCCAGCGCGTATTTTAAAAAGCCGGATCAGGGCCTGCAGCAGGCACAGATCCAGAAATACGATGAACTTTGCCAAAAACTTCGGCTCAAAGAAAGCGATAAAGTTTTGGAGATCGGCGGCGGATGGGGCGGATTTGCGGTCCATGCGGCCAAGAACTATGGTTGTCACGTCACGGCCTTGACGGTTTCCCGCGAGCAGTTCGATTATGCAACAAAACGGTTCTTTGAAGAGGGGATCAATAAGTTGGCGGAAGTTAAATTCCTCGATTACCGATTGATGGAAGGGAAGTTCGATAAGATCGTCTCTATTGAGATGATCGAGGCGGTCGGTGATAAGTATTTGGACACTTATTTTGCAAAATGCCATGAGCTTTTGGCGAAAGACGGGCTTTTGGGGTTGCAAATGATCCTTTCTCCGGATCATCGCTACGAAAGTTTCCGTGATAATGTGGATTGGATCCAAAAGCATATTTTCCCGGGCAGTCTTTTGCCGTCGATGAAGAGGATCATTCAGGGGCTCAACCGTACCGGTTCTTTGTGTCTTTTGGATTACGAAGACATCACTGATCACTATGTCCGCACTCTGGCGATGTGGCGGGAGAATTTCAATGCCAGGGCCGCGGAAGTCAAAGAGTTGGGATTTGACGACGCGTTTTTCCGCAAGTGGAATTATTATTGGTCGTATTGCGAAGCCGCATTCAAAACTCGCAATATCAGTGTCGCTCAGGCAGTTTATACAAGGCCGAATAACCACAAAATATAAAGGCGTTAAGAAATAGGCCTTCTTTGCTCAACCAGTCCTCGCGCACTCAGCAAAGCTGAGTGGCTGCGGAACTCGCCAGAAGCCTATTTTTCCCATCGTTTGCTTTTTTGTCACCTTCCTGCCTTAAAAATCCTTTAGCTTTAATAGGACAAATCTGGTATCCTAGACCCAGCTTAAATGTAGAAAAGCTGGGTCTATCCCCGCAGGGGATTACCTCAATTAATTTGGAGCAATTCTATGCGTGCCGCAGTCCTTGATATCGGTTCAAATTCACTCAAATTGGTCATTGGCGAAAAAGCCGGTGACGAGATCAAAGTCCTCGAATCCCTCAAAAATGTCGTTCCGATCGGCCGTAATACCTTTTTCCGGGGCCGTATTGCCCAGGAAACGATCAATCAGACCATTTCCATCCTTGAAAAGTACCAGGAGCGCCTGAAGGAATACGATGTCACCAATGTCCGCGTGATCGCGACCACCGCGGTCCGGGAAGCGGCTAATCGTGACATGTTTTGTGATACCGTGTTACGCAAAACCGGGCTGAAGGTCGAGGTTTTGAACGTAGGGGACGTCGTTTATTACATTGACGCTTTTTTAACTCATAAGCTCAAGAAAAAATATCCGATCCATCAGAAGAATCTCCTGATCGTGGAACTGGGTGCGGGAAGCGTTGATATTTCTGTGCTCGAGAACGGCTTTACGCAAATGAGCGTGGGTATCCCGGTCGGGACACTGCGCCTGAAGAATTTTATGAACAGCTTGGACGGCAGTTTGCAGGAAGTTTATGAAGCGGTCGAAGAATACATCACCAATGAGATTCTGTATGTCAAAAAAACCATTCCCCATTTGAAACTTGACGATATTATTGTCGTTGATGAGAATTACTCGTCTTATTTGAACAATTTTCTTTCAGGCCGGCGCCGCGAAAAAGAATTCTTTATTTTTTCCGATAAGGAAAGCGATGAGCTGTTGGCCAAGTTGACCGAAAGCAGCCCGGAAGAAGTCGCGATGACGCATAAAGTTCCCGTTGATATCGCAGAGACCATGGCTGGTTACGCCATCATTGTTAATAAGATCTTTCGTTTAACAAAAAACAAATATATTTATATGCTGGAGACATCCTTGGCGGAAGCGGTGATGGCCAATATGATCTTCAAGTTGGAAAACATTCAGGAAAATAATAAAACGAATCAACTCATCTCGGTAGCGCAAAATTTGTGTGGCAAGTATAAGCTGGACCTTAATCACAGCCGCCATGTCGCTGAGCTGGCTGGATCCTTGTTTAACCAATTAAAGGACAGCTTAGGGTTAAAAGATGAGGAGTTGATCTACTTAACGCTGGCCGCGTACCTCCATGACATTGGCATGTTCGTCAATAACCGCACACATCATAAGCACAGTGAGTACATTATCAGTTCGCTCAACCTTTTCCGCTTGACCGAAGATGAAATGAACATGATCGCTGCGATTGCGCGGTATCACCGCAAAGGCACGCCGACGGCGGCGCATTTCCTTTATAACACGCTGGCGTCCGATTCTCAGATCGTGGTCCAGAAATTGAGTGCGCTGCTGCGTATTGCGAACGCTTTGGACCGTTCGCATAAACAGAAGATCAAAAAGATCGAAGTCGTTTCTACGGCCAAAGGAGATGTCAATATCATTGCGCATTCGTCGGATAACCTGTTGTTGGAGCGTGCGTTCTTTAAAGATAAGAAAGAAATGTTCGAAGAGATCACAGGGAACCGTGTGACTTTGACCGTTAAAGGCCGGGATACCTAAAGGATTCTTATGACATCGGCAGGCCCGTTGGACCCTAAAGAAAAATTTATTGCTCGTGACTTGAGCTGGCTCATGTTCAATGAGCGTGTGCTTGAAGAAGCGAGCGACAACACGAATCCTTTGTTGGAACGTTTAAGATTCTTGGCGATCTTTACCAGTAACCTTGACGAGTTTTATATGGTGCGGCTTGCGGGGTTAAAGCGATTGATCGATTCTAAGTACAGCCACAAAGACAAATTCGGTTATTTCCCTGAGGAGCTTTTTGTTGAGGTCCGTAAGCAGGCGGATGTGTTGACGAAGAAGTTTTATGAGGTTTTTCAGGGGAAGATGAGAAAAGACCTCGAAAAGAATAAGGTCTTTTTTAAAAACCATGAAGAATTGACGCCGGAGCAGGAACGCGAAACCCGTAAATATTTTGAATCCACATTGTTCCCGATCATTACGCCGATGGCTGTTGACCAGGGGCATCCTTTTCCGATCTTACCGTCGAAAACTATCGCTTTTGCGGTCAATGTCCTGCGTGACAATAAGCCGCACTTAGCGATCATTCCGGTGCCAAAGAACGTTTCGCGGTTTGTCCGTTTGCCGTCGGAGCGTGGCGAAGCCTGTTTTATCATGGTCGAAGAGATCATCCGTGCGTATCTTAAGAATTTTTTTCGCGGATACCAATTGCAGGAACAAACTCTTTTCCGCGTCATGCGTGACAGCGAACTTTATGTGGCGGAAGAATTCGCTGAAGACCTTCTGGTCGCCATCGAGCAAGAAGTCAAACAGCGGATGCGGGCTAAGGTCGTTCATCTCGAGATCGAAAAGTCCTGTGCGCCTGAATTCTTGGATATTCTTTGCCAGGGGTTAGGATTCCCCAAAGAAGAAGTTGTCAGTATCGGGGGGACGCTGGACTTGAGCTGCCTTTTTGAATTGGCGCGTCTATTGGACAACCCTGCTTTATCGTACCGTGAATATAAGCCCGCCAAGATCGAGTACGAGAATATTTTTGAACGGATCAGCCAGGGGGATTTCATTTCTCATTTACCCTTCCAGTCTTTTTATCCGACGGTGGATTTGATCCAGACCGCCGCTCATGACCCGAATGTCCTGGCCATTAAAATGACGCTTTATCGCGCGAATGAAGATTCGGCGATCATCAGCGCTTTGGTCGAGGCGGCGCAAAACAAAAAACAGGTGACCATCCTTGTCGAGATCAAGGCCCGTTTTGATGAAGAGAAGAATATTCGTTGGGCGAAAGTTCTGGAAGATGCCGGCTGCCACGTCATTTACGGGATCGCGAATATCAAGATCCATTCTAAGATGACACTCATCGTTCGCAAAGAGGAAGACCGTATCCGCCGCTATGTCCATCTCTCGACGGGAAATTATAACGAGAAAACGGCGCGCGTTTATACCGACATCGGCTATTTCACCGCGAACGACGATGTGGCGCGGGACATTTCCGACGTCTTTAACGTTATTACCGGATATTCTTTACCGTCGATGTGGAAACGTGTCGTGTCCTCGCCGAACGATATGCGCAAATATTTCTTTGAACTCATTGATCGTGAGATTGAGAACCAAAAACGTTCTAAAAGCGGTTTGATCAGCGCGAAAATGAACTCGCTCGAAGATGTGCAGATGATCGATAAACTATATGAGGCGTCAAAGGCCGGAGTGAAGATCAAGTTGGTCGTCCGCGGGATCTGCTGTTTGATCCCTGGCGTGCCGGGCTTGAGCGAGAATATTGAGGTCAAAAGTATCGTCGGGCGGTTCTTGGAACACACCCGCGTCATGATCTTTAATAATAATGGCAATCCGCGCGTCTTTTTGTCGTCTGCCGATTGGATGAGCCGCAATTTTGACAGTCGCATTGAACTTCTCTTTGAGATTTACCAGGAAGAGATCAAAGAACATTTACAGTACTTGATGGACATGTGCTGGAAAGATAATTCCAAATCCCGCTTGTTACAGCCCGACCGAAAATATACCCGCCAAAAAGATAATGAAGAAAAATTTAATTTCCAGGAACGGATGATCAGCTACTACGGAAGATAGTTTTATTTCTTGACGAGGGCGACCGCCCCGAGAATAACCGCATCGTCGCCGAGTTTTGAGGTGACGATCTTGCATTTGTCGATCTTGGCAAAGAAGGGGTCAGTGTGGAATGTTTTGTTGATGATCGGGAGGAGGAAATCGCCGCACGCTTCAATGACCCCACCGCCGAGAATGATCAATTGCGGGTTGAAAATATGACGGACATTAATGCAGGCCAACCCTAACGTTTTCGCGGCCCTGGTCATGACGTCAACAGTGATGGGGTCTTTTGCGGCTAAAGCATTCTTGAGGAATTTACTTTTAATCGGTCCCTGTTTGCCGTCCATGAGTCCGCTGATCAAGCTTTTGCGGCCTTTTTGCATTGCGGCACGGATGTCGCGTTCGATCGCCCAGCGCCCGGCAAAAGCTTCAAGGCAGCCGTGATTGCCGCAGTTACAGCGTGGGCCGTCCATCATCATGATCATGTGTCCGATCTCTGCCGCTGCGCCTTGTGTGCCGGTCACGAGTTTGTCGTCGATAATGATGGCTCCGCCGACACCGGTTCCCGGGAAAATGCCAATAATATCATCAGCTTTCTGTCCGGCTCCGAGCCATTGTTCGCCGAGCAGGCCGAGATTGACATCATTGCCGGCAGCGATCTTAACGCGGAACTTTTTTTTAAGTTTCTCGCATAAAGGAAAACCAGCGAGATCAATATTGGGTGTCGCGAGGATATGATTATTCTTGTCGACAATGCCGGGGAGGCCAAGTCCGAGGCCCCCGAGGTTTTGCATAGGTAAACCGCTTTCGACCAAAACTTGATCGACAAGGCTGATGATCAATTTGAGGATAGCGGAAGGTTTTGAGGCGGGGGGAGTTGCGATCTTTTTACGGGACAAGATCTTTCCGTTCGCTGAAACCGCAGCAGCCGCGATTTTCGTTCCGCCGACATCAATACCAATAAAGAATTTTTGTTTCATATTCCGGATTATACAGCAAAAATAGTACTTTTCAACCCTCAGGGCTAGTGATATAAGTGGATTATATTAATGGTGCTACCAAAGGAGTCAGTTCATGACAATGAAAGTTTTTGCTTGGTTTGTTTGGGTCTTTTTATTATGTGTTACGGTTCCCGCCGTCCATGCGGCTGCCGAAGACGATGCGTCGGCGGCAACGCAGGTTGATCTGAGCCAATTTATTTATTCTTATGGGACTGTCCTGAAGGCCAGTGATACTGAAATTACGCTCCAGGAATATGATTACGATTCCGACGTCGAAAAAGAGATCACTTATCAAATTTCTGCGGAAACAAAGCTGGAAGGCATCAAAGCCGTTGCTGAACTTGCCCCCGAGGATGTTGTTGAAGTGTATTACCTTGAGCAGGACGGAAAACGTACCGCAAAGATCATCCATCGAGAAGTTGTCGAGGATGAATCCGCCGCTAATGGCGCGGAACTTTAAACCTGGTATGCAAGGTTGGCTCCTCAATAAATTACCGCAAAATGCTTTGACGGCTGACTGTTACGGCGGCCACCGCTTTTTAAGCGAAGCTTTGCAGCGCGATATTTCCTTACAAGTTGTTTCTCCCAAAGAAATGGATATTATCGTTGAGGATCAAGGCCCCCAGGGAGGCTTGATCGGGCGGCATCTTTTTTTGCTTAATGGAAAGAAAGTGGCACAACCGGATTTTGTCCTTAATCGCATGGGGTCGGCGACGACGTATTTTGCCTTGGCCGTGATGCGCCAGATGGAGAATGCCGGCGTATACCTGCCGAACCGCGCGCAAAGTGTTGAAATGGCCCGCGACAAAATGCACACCCTGCAGGTTTTAGCGCAGAACGGCATTCCTATCGCTCGATCAATGCTCGCAAAATTCCCTACAGATGTGGACCTTGTTGAACGGGAACTGGGTTTTCCGGTCATTGTGAAAACTTTAGCTGGCTCACAAGGGCGCGGCGTATTCTTGTGCGAAAACCGGCAGAAGTTCGAGGACTTGATCGGAATGATCACGACCAGCCGTGGCAACCCTAACTTTGTGATCCAGGAATTTATCGCTAACAGCGTCGGGCGTGACCTGCGTGTTTTTGTGATCGGCGGCCGTGTAGCCGGGTGTATGATGCGCGTGGCGGGCGAGGGGACGTTTAAAGCCAATTATTCCCGTGGTGCGAAAGTGGTTGCATATCCGTTGACGCCACCCATCGAACGTTTAGCTTTGGATGTTGCGCAGGTTTTGGGGCTTGAGATCGCGGGCGTTGACCTGCTCTTTGATGGAAAGAATTTCAAAGTTTGCGAAGCGAATTCCTCTCCGGGATTCCGTGGTATGGAAGAGTGCTGTTCGGCCAATATCCCCGGCGAGATCCTATCCTATATTAAAAGACGTGTTCAAGAATGCCGTGATAATTTTTCACCGGTGTTACACAGTTGACACATTTTTCTCACAAATGCAGGTTAATGTTATAATAGTTTTTCACTCAACGGGAGTGATAAACAAGGAGTAACATTATGGCAAATGCAAAAAGTACCGCTAAACCAACGACCCCATCAACCGCGAAGCCTCGTGTGGCAAAGCAAAAATCGATCATTGCATCGAATGTTTCGAGCTTTGTTAACCAAGCCACGTATAACCAGCGCGTTCAGGAAAAAGCTTATGAGCTTTATTTGCAGCGCGGTGGGGCGCCGGGGAATGAGCTTAATGATTGGTTTGAGGCCGAGAAGATCGTAGCTTCGAAAGTTACTTCACAATCCAAATAAAGAGGAGTACGTTGTACCTGCCGTTTTGGCCCTCGGAGCAATGTCATAATTCGTGTGAGTTATGACCTAGTCTTTTTGTGTGTTAATAATTGAAAATGAGGTCATCTGCAATGAAAAGAATTATTGCCCTATTGTTTTTATTGTCCGCTACGATCCCCGCTTTTGCTGCAGTGCAAACGAAAACATTTGAGTATAAAGATGGCGACACTGTTTTGGAAGGTTATGTCGCCTATGATGACGCTGTAGCCGGGAAACGTCCGGGAGTGCTCGTGGTCCATGATTGGATGGGTTTTGGCCCGTTCGCCAATCAAAAAGCAGAAGAGTTGGCAAAACTAGGGTATACCGCGCTTGCCGTTGATATTTATGGCAAAGGCGTGAGGCCGAAGAATACTGACGAAGCCGGCGCGCAAGCGACCATTTATAAGAGCGACCGAGCGTTATTACGTAAGCGTATCATTGCCGGATATGAAGCGTTGAAGAGCGAAGCTACCGTTGATGTGAATAAGATCGCAGTCATGGGTTTTTGTTTCGGCGGGACAACCTCATTGGAATTAGCCCGCAGCGGCGCTCCGATCGTCGGGGTCGTGAGTTTTCATGGCGGTTTAAACACACCGACGCCCATGGATGCGAAGAATATCAAGGCGAAGGTTTTAGCTTTGCATGGTGCCGATGATCCATATGTTCCGGCCGCTGAAGTTGACGCGTTCGAAAAAGAAATGAACGATGGAAAAGTCGATTGGCAATTGGTGAAATATAGCGGTGCGGTGCACGCCTTTACCAATCCGGCCGCCGGTAATGATAACTCCAAGGGCGCCGCGTATAACGCTAACGCGGACAAGCGTTCTTGGACCGCGATGAAATCTTTCTTTGAGGAAGTGTTCAAATAGTTTTATGGCACAAGAAACCATCCTTGTTGTTGAAGATGACCAGAATATCGCTAAGCTGGTCCGTTATAATTTAGAAAAAGCGGGTTACCGTGTCTTTGTGACGATCACCGGTGAAGATGCTTTGGAGCATTTATCCAAGCAAATGGCCGATCTTATCATTCTTGACCTGATGCTGCCCAAAATGGATGGTTTAGAAACTTGCCGTCGGCTGAAAGATGATAGTCGTTTGTCATCGATCCCGATCATGATCCTGACCGCTCGCGGGGAAGAAGTTGACCGCGTTGTCGGTTTTGAGCTGGGCGCTGATGATTATGTTGTCAAACCTTTTAGCCCGCGTGAACTTGTCCTGCGTGCTAAAACGATCTTGCGCCGTGGGCAGGGTAAGAGTAAGCAGGTTCAACTCAAAGAGAATTTGCGATCCGGCGACCTGGAAATCGATATTCCCCGCCACCGCGTCAGCGTGAAGGGTAAAGAGATCGTTTTGACGCCGATGGAATTTAAATTGCTGACGATCTTGCTTGAACGGCGCGGCCGTGTGCAATCGCGCGAACAGCTTTTAAGTGATGTTTGGAACATTGAAGCGGATGTCACGACCCGTACCGTGGATACGCATGTCAAGCGCCTACGTCAGAAACTTGGGAGGGCGGGTGATGTTCTCGAAACGATCCGCGGCTTAGGGTACCGTTTTATGGATGATGAGGAATAAGTGAGTCTTAAAAGCCATCAAAAGATCACGCTCACTTTTGGCCTCTTGGTTGCTTTTGTCCTCTTTGGGCTTTATTTTTATCTCGATCAAACACTGCAATTTTCAAAGATCCCTGCCAGCGCTGTTCATTTAGAGCGATTTCTCTGGATCGCGGTTCTGATCTCGGTCGCGTTAGCTATTTTTTTGAATTTTATCCTTTCCCATCGTATTACCCGCCCTATTGAACGGATTTCGAAGATCGCGCAGGCAATCGCGGCTGGAGATTTCTCACAGAAAATATCACTATGGCAGAACGATGAGATCGCTGATCTAGCGAAAGCAGTTGATTTTATGTCGCTACAGATCCGTTATCGTATGGATGACGTGACGACCGCTAAAAGCCGCCTTGAAGCGGTTTTTTTAAGTATGGTCGAGGGGGTCATGGTCGTTAACACCGACGGTAAGATCCTTTTGATCAATGAGACGTTGAAAAAGATCTTGCGCGTCGAACATCAAGCCGTTGGCCGTAAACCTTTGGAAGTGATCCGGAATATTGAAGTCCAGGACATCGTTGACCGCGCTTTGGAATTCCGTCAAATCGTCAATGGCCGGGAGATGTCTTTTTTCTTGCCTGAAGAGAAGATATTGCGGGTTCACGCAGCGCCGGTTCTCCGTGATGGAAAAGCTGATGGCGCGGTCCTTGTTTTTCATGATATTACCGACTTGAGAAGGCTTGAGACGATCCGTAAGGATTTCGTGGCCAATGTGTCACATGAGTTTCGGACGCCAGTCGCTAACATCAAAGGTTATTCTGAAACGCTACTTGATGGCGCGATCGAAGACAAAGACCATGCCCGTGATTTCCTCAAGATCATTTATTCAGAATCCGACCGGTTGGCGAAGTTGGTCGACGACCTATTGCTTTTGGCGCGCAGCGAACTTGATCGTCCCGTTTTGGACCTTAAGCCGTGTAGTATTGCAAAGATCGTGGATTGGAGCTTGGCGGGTTTAACGCAGCAGATCAATCAGCATGAATTAAAAGTGCGCCTGGATATTCCGCAAAACCTTCCGCAGGTTAAGGCTGATGACTCCGCTGTCTCGCAGATCTTTTTGAATTTGATTGAGAACGCGATCAAATATAATAAAGCCGGCGGTGAGATCCTTATTTCCGCAACGATCAAAGGTGATTGGGTTGAGGTTTGTATCGCCGACACCGGGATCGGTATCCCGCCCCAGGACCTTCCGCGCGTTTTTGAACGATTTTACCGTGTTGATAAATCCCATTCCCGAGACATCCCCGGCACCGGACTTGGTCTATCCATCGTTAAGCACATCATTCAGGCCCACGGCGGTGATATTAGAGCTCAAAGCCAGCTCGGCCAGGGCTCAACATTCTGCTTCACATTACCGGCGGTCTAGCGTCACATTTGTCTTTCTCCACGCCTAAATCCTTGAGAATAGATTCTTTAAACAGTTCACAGACTGTTCACATTTCTGCCATTTAGCGTTCATACTCCAAAGCTACATTGTTAGTAATGAAAGGAGGTGAACCATGGAACCCCGTAAGCCATTTTCGAGCTTACATGAAGACTATGCGGTGACTTATCTTCGTCGCAAAATGGTCCCCTTCCAGCAATTGATGGACATGTTGGGAAATTCCGACCAACACGAAGTTGAATATATAGAGGACACTTTAAAACTATTGGATCACGGTTGCGTTTGATCGGCCGTTCACTCAATAGCAATAATTAAAAAGGAGCAGAAATGAAAAAGATTTTAAGTTTATTATTAACAGTTATGGCGGTTGTGTGTTGGAGCTCGGTGAGCTCTGCCGCGACATCCGTCGACGCCTTGCTTGAGAAATTGGTTGAAAAAGGCACGTTCACGAAAGAAGAAGCCCGTAAACTCAAAGGCGATATCGCTGCTGATGAAAAGCTTATACAGGAAGATGCGTTCCAGCGTAATCTCCCGTCTTGGGTTCAGTCGATGAAGCTCAAGGGGGATGTTCGTCTTCGCTATCAATATGAAGAAACACAAACATCCACAGTGTCAAGAAACCGCGGGAGAACCCGTTACCGTCTGGGGATCGATATTGCGCCGATCAAGACTGTGACCGTTTCTGCCGGGCTTGCTTCGGGAGGGACCGATCCGCGTTCCACGAATGTTACATGGGAAAATACCTTCGAACGCCCGGATATCCGGTTAGACTACTCCTCAATCGAATATGCAGCTGCTCCGTGGGCCAAAGTGATCGGCGGTAAGTTTGTTTTCTCAAATTATTTTTGGCAAACTACAGACATGATGTTCGATACCGACATCAATCCTTATGGTATGTCAGCCAATTTTCAAAAAGATCTTTCTATCGATATGGGGATCAAAGGGTTTGTTAACGGCGGGGTATGGATCCTTGATGAAAGCAGCGCTACGGATACGACGGATCCGTTCATGACCTATGTTCAGGGCGGGGTTAGTTACAAGAAAGATCAGATCGATGGGAAGTTGGCCGCGACCTATTTTAATTTCCATGGTGTCAAAGGCTATGATCTGGATAATGAAAATAACACCAATACCCAGGTTGCCAATGCTGCGGATGCAAATCTCCAATATGATTACGACTCCGTTGCCGTTTCTGCCGAAGTTGGGGTGAAGGAGTTATTTGGCGGCCTTCCTTTTGGCATTGATGAACGTATCGCGATATTTGCTGACATGATCAATAACCCGGAACCGAGTGAATTGAATATGGGCTGGGCTTCTGGGTTTGTTTTTGGGAACGCCAAGGTTGATGGTATGGGCCAATGGCAAGTTAAGTACCAATATGTCGATCTCGGGAAAGATGCGTTTCCGGATGTGTTCCCGGATTCTGACCGTTTAGGCGGCCGTACGGACATTTATTCCCATGAAGCGATGTTAACCGTCGGTTTATTGAAAAACGTGAGTTTCGGCCTTGATTATTACGCTTCGAACCGTAACAAAGGGACTGATAATCAGGAAACCTTGATCCAAGGTGACCTCGTAGTCAAATTCTAAACCTAGAGTTGAAAATTAGAATTCGGTCAGTATAATGATTAACCGTAAGTCCCCTTAAAAGGGGTAAGGAGAACTTAATGAAAAAAACAATGATGATGTTAGCGGCTTTTTGGGCAGTTCTGCTCTTAAGTCAAAATGCCGGCGCGGAAGTGATCAAGGCGGACGGTTCCAGTACCGTTTTTCCGATTACGGAAGCGGTGGCTGAGGAATTCGGTAAGGCTTCCGGCGGGACCAAGGTCATGGTCGGGATTTCCGGGACCGGCGGTGGTTTTAAGCGTTTTTGCCGCGGTGAAACCGATATCAGCGATGCTTCCCGTCCGATTAAGTCCAGTGAAGTGGCGACTTGTAAAGCCGCGGGGATCCAATACGTCGAGCTTCCCGTTGCTTTTGACGGTTTAGCTGTTATGGTTAATAAAGAGAACACATGGGTTGATCACTTGACCGTTGCGGAACTCAAAAAGATCTGGGAACCGGGCGCTCAAGGAATGGTCACGAAGTGGAGCCAAGTTCGTGATGGTTTTCCGGATGTTGAGATCCGTTTATTCGGGCCGGGAACCGATTCAGGGACCTTCGACTACTTTACCGAAGTCATCAATGGTAAAGGCGGCAGCAGCCGCGGTGATTATACCGCCAGCGAAGATGATAACGTCCTCGTTGAAGGGATCGCTTCTGATAAAGGAAGCATTGGTTATTTCGGGCTTGCGTACTATGAACAAAATAAAGATAAATTGAAGTTGGTCGCGGTTGATGATGAGAAGGCCGGCAATGGCGAAGGCCCGATCGAACCGTCCATGGAAACTGTTAAGAATGGGACTTATCAACCATTAGCTCGTCCGATCTTTATCTATGTTTCTAAAGATGCGATGAAGCGCCAGAAAGTCCAGGATTTTGTGAATTACTACTTGGACCATGCCGTTGCACTCGTCGAAGAGGTCGGATATATCCCGCTTCCTGCCGATGCTTATGAAGCAGGAAAGAACCGTTTCGCCAATGGTGTTCCGGGAACCGTGTTCTCCGGGATCTCTACGGCGGGGATGTCCATCGCTGACATCGTCCGTATGGAAAAATAATAAATGAAGTTAGATGGTTCAATAAAGTTCCAAGAAAAACTGATCGAGAGGCTGCTGTTTTTATGCAGCCTCTTGTCAGTTTTTACGACGTTTGGCATCATTTGGGTTTTACTTTCCGAAAGTATCGGTTTCTTTCAGAAAGTTTCGATTGTTGAGTTTTTGACCGATACAGAATGGACCCCGCTTTTCACTAATAAACATTTCGGCATTTTACCGCTTTTGTCCGGCACGTTCTTAACGACCGTGATCGCGATTTTAGTGGCTGTTCCTTTCGGTTTAGCCAGTGCGGTTTACTTGAGCGAATATGCTTCCGCGAAGGCGCGTAATATTATTAAGCCCTTAATGGAAATTCTCGCGGCAATTCCTACGGTAGTTTATGGATATTTTGCTTTATTATTTGTGACTCCGCTCCTGAAAATGGTTATCCCGAGCATTTCCGGTTTTAGCGCGCTTTCAGCCGGCTTTGTGATGGGGGTTATGATTATTCCGATGGTCTCTTCGTTAAGTGAGGACGCAATGCATGCTGTTCCTTCGGGACTGAAGGAAGGGGCTTATGCGCTCGGATCACATAAATTACAAGTCGCTTTTCGTATCGTTTTTCCGGCCGCACTTTCCGGGATCACGGCCGCTGTTATTTTGGCCATTTCCCGCGCGATCGGTGAGACTATGATCGTCGCCATTGCCGCCGGACAGCAGCCAACCTTGACCGCGAATCCGTTAGTTCCCGTGATGACGATCACCGCATATATTGTTCAAGTCAGCTTGGGTGACACGCCGCACGGCACGATTGAATATAAAACTATCTTTGTTTGTGGGTTAAGTTTATTTTTATTGACCTTTATTCTTAATGTCATTAGTTACAAATTGCGTAAACATTTCCAGGAAGTTTATGACTAGGAATCAATGGAGTAAATTTAGCGACAGGGTTTTTCAAGCCGTCGGTTTATTCACGACCTTCTTTGGGCTCGCGGTTTTGGCCGTGCTTTTGTATGATGTGTTCACGGATGGTTTTAGCCGCTTGAATTGGCAGTTTATTATGAGTTACCCTTCCCGTAAGCCTGAGCAAGCCGGTATTCTTGCGGCATGGGGGGGGACGATTTGGATCATGGTCACGACTGCCTTGTTTGCGATCCCGATCGGGATCGGGTCGGGGATCTACCTTGAGGAATATGCCCGCAAAAATCGTCTGACCAATTTTATAGAGATCAATATCGCGAATTTAGCCGGCGTTCCGTCGGTTATTTATGGGCTTTTGGGCCTGGCGATTTTTGCGCGCGCAATGAAGCTCGACCGCGGCGTTATTACCGGCGGGATGACCTTGGGGTTACTCGTTTTACCGGTCATTATCCTTTCGACTCGTGAAGCGTTGCGCGCGGTTCCGTCTTCGATCCGTGAAGCGTCTTTAGCCCTTGGGGCGACCAAGTGGCAAACAGTGCGTTATCAGGTCTTACCGGCCGCCCTCGCTAATATCATGACTGGAATTATTTTGGCGATGTCGCGCGCGATAGGGGAGACTGCGCCATTGATTGCCATTGGGGCCTTGACCTATATCCCATTCTTACCGACGAGTCCTGTTTCGGTCTCAAAATCGGCGCCGTTCGTGAATTTTACGTTGCAGGGTTTTCTTGATCCGTTCACGGTTTTACCGATTCAAATATTTAACTGGGTCTCCCGTCCGCAAAAAGGCTTTCTTGTTAATGCCGCGGCTGGGATCATTGTTTTGTTGTTAATTACCTTGTTTATGAACGCCATCGCTATTTATTTACGCCATAAAAATCAGAAAAGGTGGTAATTATGTCGGGGGAAACGGTTTTCAAGATCCAGAATTTGAATACATTTTACGGTGCTAAGCAGATCCTAAAGAAGGTCAATTTAGATATCCCACCTAAAGCGGTAACGGCTTTGATGGGGCCTTCAGGCTGTGGGAAAAGTACGTTGATCCGTTGTTTGAACCGGATGAATGACCTTGTCCTAAACTTCAGATATGAAGGGGATATTATTTACAAAGGAACGGACCTTTACGCATCGAGTGTAGATGTGACGGAATTGCGCCGTGAGATCGGTATGGTTTTTCAGAAACCTAATCCTTTCCCTAAAAGCATATTTGAAAATATCGCCTATGGGTTACGTATTCAGGGGGTCAAGGACCGCGATTATTTGAGTGGCGTTGTCGAGGAAAGCCTTAAGAGAGGCGCGCTTTGGGAAGAAGTTAAGGAGCGGCTGAATGATTCTGCTTTAGCTTTATCTGGTGGACAACAACAGCGCTTGTGTATCGCTCGCGCCCTTGCAGTCAAGCCCGAGGTGATCCTTTTCGATGAGCCATGCTCCGCGTTGGATCCGATGGCGACCGCCAAGATAGAAGAATTGATCTTGGAGTTGAAAAAGAACTATACGATTGCTATAGTAACGCATAATACGGCGCAGGCCGCACGTGTTTCTGATTTTACGGCATTTTTGTATATGGGTGACCTTATCGAGTTCGAGCCGACTGGAAAAATGTTCACCGCTCCGAAGGACAGCCGCACAGAAGCCTATTTAACAGGTAAATTTGGTTAAACATTTTTGTGATATGGTATATACTTAACTTAATTATTATTCACAATTAAAGGATCATATTAATGGATAGACATTTAGATGACGAATTACAAAAACTAAAAGAGAAGTTGCTGAAGATGGCTTCGCTGACCGAAAAAGCGATCCACGATTCTTTTGAAGCCTTACAAAAAGTAGATAAAAATCTTGCTGAAGCTGTTATTGAACGCGATGAACAGATCGACGACCTCGAGATCGATAATGAAGAACATGCGATCGAACTTTTGGCGCTTTTTCAGCCGATGGCCAAGGATTTGCGTTTTATTGTGACCGCCATGCATATCAATGCTGAATTAGAATTGATCGCGGACCTGACGGTGAATATTTGCCAGCGCGTCCTTGAGCTTTCTGACAAAGGGGGAGCTCTTTTGGGGCCTATTAATGACCTCCCGCATTTAGCGGATAGTGCAAAGTGGATGGTCAAGAACGCGATTGATGCCTTTGTTAATAATGATGAACCTTTAGCCGAAAAAGTTATTCTCTCCGACAGCGAATCCAACCAATTGCGCAGTGCGGTCATTAAGCGCCTCATTGACGGGTTTATCGTTAAAGACGGCAAAACCGCTCCCCGCGCTATTCCTCTGCTTCTTGTCGCACGCGATCTCGAGCGGATATGCGACCGCGCGACCTACATCGCCGAAGAGGTCATTTACATGATTCAGGCGAAAATGATACGCCACCATCGCGAGATCTTGAATCAAGACTCGCCGGGACCGTCCGTCTAAGAATTCAACTCGATAAAATTACTAGTGATTACGGGATAATGCTGGTGCCGCAATAATCAGAGGGACATATTATAGAAGTTATTTCTTCGTCTGAGTTTACAGCTAACATACAGCCATATGGAGGTCCGTTAACTCGTGTTGCAGATGCAAGCCAGCTTAGACTATCATAATACCGATACGTATAAATAAAGTTAGGGTCATCAATTTTTATCTTCAATACAAGATTGATATCCTCTGCCCCAGTGACATGTATGTGGGTGGTATCTTTGACTTCTCTGACTTTACTCGCGTTATAAATTCGGAGAAGGTTCATCTGCGCGGCGCGACAACGGTTTTGTTCCCCGATATTGTGGTAGTTTGAGAGTGCCAAGCTAGCAATAACTCCGAGGATGATCACGACGACCATGATCTCGATGAGAGTGAATCCTTTCCTGCGGGATAATGAAATCATAGTATTCTCTTGAATAGCCATAATAAAGTATATAATGAATTTTCTTGAAGCACAAGGTCAATTACCGGAATGTCAATGCAAAATAATTTAGTTGTCGTCGTTGATTTATAGCGTCTAAAAGGGTTAAGGATCTATGGTCGGAGAACAGTATTGCTCGTTGCCGTGGCCTCCCGAGGATTTTATATATCTTGTTCATGTGGTTAGTATTTCTTTGAGTGTCAGGTTTAGCAATCAGGCTTTGACGAATGCTATTTTTAACTTATAATAAGTAAAATTTAAAAAGGAGCTTAAGATGACAGAACAAAATTCAGAGAAATGTGATTGTTCCAAGAATTGTGGTTGTGGCTCAAAGACTAAAAGTCTTTTGCTCAGTTTCATGCTTTTAGTCATAATCATTCTTCTGTCGGGGATCTTCTACTCGATGCAAGAAATGATGGCCATGTGCCCGGCGATGAAAGCCAGCAGCTGCCAGATGTCAAAAGGGAAAATGGCGATGTGCCCTCTGATGGGTAAAAGCGCTGCTATCCCGCCTGCACAATGAGACATCGAAGACCCGTTTGAAAAAAGGATAGGCTGATTCAGCCTATCCTTTTTTATTGGCTTTTTAGAAAAAGAGATCCGATATGATCTTCGGCTACATTGACCCCGGAACAGGTTATACCGTCGCCAGTTTGGGCGGGATCCTGCTAACATTCCTTTTGGGAATGTTGAGCACCAGCCTCCTTTTTATAAAAAAGATATTTAATTTTTTAAAACGCCATAAGGCTTGGGTTACAATTATCGTCATCGGCATGATCGGCGTGACCTTGGGAGTTTTTTCGATGCAAAAACCTTCAATAGCGTTTGATAAGAAAGTGATCGTCATCGGGTTTGATGCCTTAAGCCCGCGCATCATGGAGCCGCTTATGGCGCAAGGGAAGCTTAAGAACTTTGCACGCCTCAAGACGGAGGGCGGTTACCGGCATCTGGCGACCACGACTCCTGCGGAATCCCCTGTAGCATGGAGCGCTTTCTCGACGGGGAAGAATCCCGGGAAGAGCGGTATTTTTGATTTTATCGGCCGTAACCCCAAGGATTATTTTTTATCATTATCGCTTTCGAATACCGAAGGCGGCATCGCGAAACCCGTTATTAAAACTAAACGTTTCTGGCAATACACTTCCGATAAGAAGATCCCCACCGTGATCCTTGGTTGTCCTGTTTCATTCCCGCCCGACAAAGTACATGGCAAAATGCTGTCCGGCATGGGCGTTCCCGACCTGTTGGGAACGGAAGGAACGTTCTCATTTTACACATCGGCCAAAGAAAGTAATGTTGATACCAGCGGCGGACGAGTCTTCTCTGTTAAAAAGTCGCCGATGATCATTGATTATTTTTACGGCCCGCGGGTCGCTGGACTGACCGGCGGCGCAGAAGCAGTGAAGGTTCCCTTTAAAGTCACTTTCCCGGCAAAGGGAAAAGCTGAGATCGAATTTCAAAGTAAAAAAGTATCGTTGAGCGACAGCGAGTGGAGCGGCTGGCAAGAGATTGCTTTTGATGTCGGGCTTTTTAGGAAGGCTAAAGGTATCTTTAAATTTTTTCTTGTCGCTACGGAGCCTGATTTGAAGCTTTATGTGAGCCCGTTCAATCTTGACCCGCGCGCACCGTTCCTTCCTATCTCTTATCCGCCGGATTACAGCCGGACATTGAGCGATGAAGTTGGGCTTTTTCATACACAAGGGATGCCGTTTGATACCTGGTCGCTCAATGAAAAGCGTCTCGACGAGAAACGCTTCCTTGAGCAAGTCGGTGATGTGCTTGAGGAACGCGAAAAAATGCTGGCTTTGGAACTGAGCCGTTTTGACAAAGGCGTGTTCTATTTTTATTTTGAAGACCCCGATATTATCCAGCATATGTTCTGGCGCTACACCGACCCGCAACATCCGCTATACGAAGCTGACGCTCCTGCTGAATACAAGAATATGATCAGCACGTGGTATGAAAAGATGGACGAGATCCTCGGCCGAGTGATGGAGCATGTCGGCCCGAATGACACATTGCTTGTTTTATCGGATCATGGCTTTGACACTTACCGCCGGACGGTGCACGTTAACAGCTGGCTGCGCGAAAGAGGGTTATTGGAACTCAAAGATGCGGGTGCGTTAACCGGTGAGCCGCTGCTCAAAAGTATTGATTGGGCAAAAACAAAAGCGTATTCGATCGGATTCGGTTCGATCTATGTCAATGAACGCGGACGGGAGGCCCAGGGCGTTGTCGCGGCGGGCGAAGAAAAAAAGAATTTAATGGCCCAGATCGTTGAGGGGTTGGAATCATGGGTCGATGAGAAATACGGTAATCGTGTCGTTAATAAAATGTATGTGTCGCAAGATATTTATAAGGGCCCGGAAGCTAAAAATTCGCCGGACCTTGTTATTGGCTTTAATGCTGGTTATGGTTCATCGTGGCAGACTGCTTTGGGCGCTGTCCCGTCGGATTTGATCGAGGATAATTTGCGCAAGTGGTCCGGTTCGCATCTTTTTGACCCCAAGCTTGTCGACGGTGTTCTGTTTTCTAATCGTCCGATCCTCAATGAAAAACCTTCCATTATGGATCTTGCTCCGACAATTCTTCATCTCGTCGGCTTTTCCGATGAGGAGATCAAAGCGCAAGATTTCGACGGTCAGCCGTTGTTTTAAGCGAGAGAGGGGTATTTCGCGCGCAGTTTGATTTCGATTTTCTCCATTTTTGTTTTAGAAGAAATCGAAATCACTGTTTGAGCACGGAATACCCCTCTCTCACTTAAGCCAGGAAGATGTCGCGGAAGGATCAATGCGGTACATTGCGAAGATCGCGGCGATCAAGTCGTTCTTCTCGCCGGTCGTGTGCGGATTTAAGAATTCCCAAACAATTTTCCCGTTGGTCGTTACTTCAAATGCCCGCCCGTTATTGCTTTCAATGATCAAGGTATTCCCATTCGCCAACCGTTGCTCAGAGCCGTGCGTATCGGTGTAGAACCCTTTGTCTTTGTATTCCCAGACAATGGTTTTCTTGAAAGGGTCGAATTCCAGAACGCGCGATTGAGTCTTTTCGCCTTTAAAGTGATTGTCAAAGGTGAGCATGTTCCCATTCTCGAGCAATGTCGCATTATGCTGGCCGTCCATCCAAAGCCTTGGGCCCCCGACCCAAATGATCTCTTCGAGCTCGGGATCAATGATAGCGATCGTGCTTAACGTTAGGAATGAGATCAGGATGTTCCCCTTTTTGTAGACTTGGGGTTGTTTTATGGCGGCTTTGCCGTCGAGGACTTGTAATGTGTTGGTATGATAAATGTCCTGGGTCCCCGCTAAAGCGACCCCGATCACTCGTTTGAGCAGCGGCTCAACGCTGGGATTTTTTGATTTATGCATGAGCGGCAAGAACGGTATCTTTTTAACAAGTTTCCCCTCGGGAGAGAGGATCAGGACCGCATTATCAATGACAAGAACGCCATCCTTGAGCTTGATCCAGTCATTGGTCAACGTATAAATGTTGCCGTCGCTATCAACGTCAATATCATGGTGGCTGGTGCATTCATAAGACCATAGGAGTTTAGAGTTTCTGTCGATCTTGATCATTCCGCCGTTGTGGTAAATCGCCAGCAAGTCGCCGTTGGGATAAAGATAAATGTTTTCCCAGAAAGGGGTTGTTTCTGTCATGCTTTTATCGGGCCAGATCTTGTTGATATCGTAGACCCACTCGTGCAAAACGTGGCCTTTCATGTCGATCAAATAAGCTGAGCCGGTGTGCCCCGACGAGTAAAGACTGTAACCTTTTTCGGTGAGCCCGCGGTTGTAAACGGTGACATTCGTACGCTCAGGGGCTTTTACATAGCCCTGCAGATAGGGAAGAGCCATTAATAATTTGAGTTTACTGTCTTCGGCAAGGGCTGGTGATGTGATCAACAGGACGCACGCCAGAATGCTAAGAAGATGTGCTGATTTAAACATAGTTTTCCAAAACCGTTCCGGCTCCGAGCAGGCCTTGATCATTCTCAATGCTGTATCGCCCGAGTTCCGGGACGGCAGAATGCTTTTCAATAAGGGCTGGTTTCAAAAGCTCAAATTCGACGATCCCGGCTTGATTCTCGGCGATCAATTGAGCATCGGTTTCGAGGATCGTGAGCGTCTTGGGGTCGACCCGTTCCAGGATCCGCGTGACGGAACAAGATAGCGTTTGTGTCGCGCAATGTAATTCAAATTTCTGCCCTTTACTTAATGCGGTAGAATGCAGCCAAACCAGATTCCCCATGAAGCGTTTGGAATTCTTGGGGGCATTCTCGTTGGCGCAGATCACGTCGCCGCGTTGCAGCCCGGGAATATCAGTTGTTAACGTGAGGCCGACGTTTTCGTCGACAGAAGCTGATCGTGCAATCGTGTTAAACACTTTGAGCGCTTTGATCTTAGTATTTATTCCTTTGGGAAGAAGCGTGACCGTCTGGCCTTCGCGTAAAATTCCTGCCGCTATTTTTCCTACGATGATTTTTTCTTCGTCAATGTCGTAAATGTCCTGGATAGGTAGGCGCAGGTCTTGTGACAGCATTCTTTTATCTGAATTCGATGGGATGGTATCGAGTGCTTCCGTCAAACAAGGCCCGTGATACCAATTGATATGTTTTGAACGCCGTGAAATATTCTCGCCGAGCTTTGCGCTGACCGGAATGATCTGCCGCGGCTTTAGTTTAAGCCCATTGAAAAGGTCCTGGATTTGCTTTTCGACCTCTTGGAATTTCTGCTGGGAATATTGCGTAAGGTCCATTTTGTTGACGAGAATAATGATATTCTGCAGCGACAAAAAATGGAGTAGATAAGCGTGCCTCCGCGTCTGGTCCTGAATACCCTCGGAGATGTCAACGACGAGCATGGCCGCTTCCGCTTGGCTGGCGCCGCTAAGCATATTTTTAATGAATTCAAGGTGGCCGGGCGTATCAATGAGGCAATAAGGGCGTTTTTTTGTTTTTAAAAAGATCTGCGTTGTTTCGATGGTGATATTTCGTTCTCGTTCTTCTTTGAGCTGGTCCGTCAGATAGGCGAGCTGTGTTTCTTCGTCAAAGTCTTTGGCGATCCGTTTGAGGTCTTTGATCTTGTCGTCGGGAAGAGAGCCGGTATCTAGCAGCAATCGGCCGATGAGAGTGGATTTTCCGTGGTCAATATGTCCGCAAACTGCGATCTTCAATTGGTCCGTCATTACATGTATCCTAAACTGCGCAATTTTTGCATATTGTAAGAATCTTCTTTGTCCTGGCTGCGCCCGCTGCGTTCGGAAACAGTTGTTGTTTGTAATTCTTTAATGATCTTAGGAACTGAATTGGCTTTCGAATCCACCGGGGCGCAGCAAGGTTCGCAACCGATCGAGCGAAAGCGTTTCTTGCTGTCGGAAAAGTAAAGGCTTGTGACAGGGATATTTTCTTTTTGCACATATTCCCAGACATCGATCTCCCGCCAGCCCAGAAGTGGATGGACGCGCAAATGATGTTCTTGCTCGAGATTTGTTTGATAAAAGTTCCAAAGTTCCGGCGGCTGTCCCTGATAATCCCAACGATGATCGGCGTTGCGCGGTGAGAAAAAACGTTCTTTCGCGCGGATACCGTGCTCGTCGCGGCGGATGCCAAGCAGGATCGCTTGGAAGGCATGTTTTGTTATCGCATTTTTTAGGGTGGTGGTTTTTAAACTATTACAGCATTCGAATTTCCCGAGCGTATTATTCATGCCCTGCGCTAAAGCGGCGTCATTTTTCTCGATGATGAGGTTTAAACCCCATTCCTTGGAGTACTTCGCGCGGAAATCATAGATCTCTTTAAATTTATAGCTGGTATCAATGTGTAAAACAGGGAAAGGGATCTTGCCGAAGAAAGCTTTGCGGCATAACCACAGCAGGGTTGTCGAATCTTTGCCGATCGACCACAGCAGGGCCAGGTTGCGGCAGCGGCTGTAGGCTTCGCGGATGATGTAAATGCTCTGATGCTCTAATTTTTCGAGGGAAGTCATATAGCGTTAGGTGATTTTCTCTACAATATGGGAAAAGCGCCTTGTGTTCAATAGAAAAGTTAAAACGGTGCCAGGGGTTGATTTTCCTGGATCATGTTGAACACTTTAACACGATGTTTCGAAGTGCTTGATTTTTAAAGTATTTACGCTTAAAATGAATTTATCGTTTTCAAACCTTCAGCCCTTAACCGGGAGAAGAATATGAAAAAAATATTGTCAGCTCTATTTAATCATCAGGGGGCCATGGGAATGGCCAAGGTCAGCAGGGAAGAATTGCTCCGTGATCCGCGCGTGATCGAAGAGATCAAGCGTCATCTTTGGATCGAGAGCGAAAAGGCCGGACACGATATCGGCTTTGATAAAGCTGCGGATGATTGGATCATTAAATTTTCTGCGGGTTGGGTCAAGCACTATATGGCCGATAAAAGTTATAAGTCTTCTTCCTCCAAAAAAGCCCGGTAAGTTAAGAATATTCTAAAAACCCATCGTTACGTTGACGGTGGGTTTTTGTTTTTTTTTCGGGTGGCACGGAACACAATATATACGTATATTTGCGTATTTACATACCATATATTGTGAGTATGATGATTGAGCAAATCAAACATTATTCACTGTTCTTTTTCAAGAGGAGGTCGCCGATGGGCCCGGTTAAAACACTTACGAAGATCATCAAACGCAACGGCAAAGAAGAAAAATTTAATCCGCAGAAAATAATTATGGCTCTTCGTAAAGCCGGGGAAGCTTCCGGAGAATTCGGTGAAAGCACGGCGAATACGTTAGCCGTCCGCGCCGTTAATATCCTTCATCAGCTTTTTGCGGATACGACCCCGACCGTCGAGAATATTCAGGATATTGTCGAAGATGTTTTGATGACCTCGCCTTATAAGAAAACCACCAAAGCCTATATCATTTACCGGGACCAACACGCCAAGATCCGCGAGTTGACGCTTAAGAATAGTGTCGACCTCGTCGATAATTATTTGGACCAGAGCGATTGGAAAGTGAATGAAAACAGCAATATGGCCTATTCGCTGCAAGGCTTGAATAATTATATCTCGACGGAAATAACGAAAACATATTGGCTGAGCAAAATTTATACTCCGCAGATCAAGGATGCGCATAAGAACGGCGATGTCCATATTCATGATCTTGGGTTACTCAGTGTTTATTGTGTGGGTTGGGACCTTCAGGACTTATTAAAGGAAGGTTTTAAAGGCGCGTCAGGAAAAATGGAAAGCGCTCCGGCCAAGCATTTGCGTACCGCCTTAGGACAGATCGTAAATTTCTTTTATACACTGCAAGGTGAGGCGGCCGGTGCACAGGCGTTCTCGAACTTTGATACCTTGCTGGCACCGTTCATCCGCTTTGATAAATTAGAGTATAAAGACGTTAAGCAAGCTTTGCAGGAATTTGTCTTTAATGTCAATGTCCCCACCCGCGTCGGATTCCAAACACCGTTCACGAACTTGACGATGGACATCAATGTCCCATCGTATTTTCGCGACCAGCCGGTCATCATCGGTGGGAAGCCGCAGGATGTCACCTATGGTGATTTTCAGGCGGAAATGGACATGCTCAACCGTGCATTCCTCGATGTCATGCTTGAGGGAGACGCGAAAGGGCGTGTTTTTACGTTCCCGATCCCGACGTATAACATCACAAAGGATTTTAATTGGGACAATCCAAATCTCGACCTGC
>JADLGJ010000034.1 GCA_020849375.1 Candidatus Omnitrophota bacterium | reverse complement strand
CCCTTTGCGCCAGATCGAAAAGGGGAGTTATGTTTTTATTGATGATGGGAACATTGCCTTGATCGTTGAGGGCCATGCTAAAAATATTCTGAAAACCAAGGTTTTTGTCGGCGGTGTGATCAAACAGGATAAGGGCATCAATATTCCTGACGTACGGTTACAGTTTAAGGGGGTCACCGATAAAGATCTGATCAATTTGAAATTCTGCCTGAAGAATAATGTTGATTTTGTCGCGCAATCGTTCGTCCGCAACAAGAAGGATATTCTTCATTTGAAAAGTCATATCCCGCAGGACGGCCATCAGCCTTTGATCATTGCTAAGATCGAAGACCGCGAAGGGGTCCGCAACGTGGATTCGATCATGGAATCCTGTGCCGGCATCCTGGTCGCGCGCGGCGATCTTGGCGTTTCGGTCCCGCTTTATGAAGTGCCGATCATTCAAAAACAGATTATCCGTAAATGTAACCGTTCATGGAAGATCGTCATGACCGCGACCCAAATGCTCGAAAGTATGACGGAGAACCTTCGGCCGACCCGCGCGGAAGTTTCGGACGTCGCTAATGCGATCCTCGATGGAACGAACTATGTGATGCTCTCTGGTGAAACCGCGGTCGGGGCTTACCCCGTGCAATGCGTGGACACGATGAATAAGATCATCCGTTTTGCGGAGCAGTACCGATAAGAATGAAAAGATCCGGAGTTCATGAATAAAGAATTACAGGAAGAAATAGCCCGCCGACGTACTTTCGCGATCATCTCGCATCCCGACGCTGGTAAAACCACTTTGACAGAAAAGCTTCTGCTCTACGGCGGAGCTTTGGATTTGGCCGGGTCGGTCACCGCTAAGAAAAAGCAGCGCGAAACCGCATCCGACTGGATGGAGCTGGAAAAGAAGCGCGGGATCTCGATCTCGTCCACAGTCTTGCAGTTCGATTATGGCAAGTTCCGCTTGAATTTACTCGACACCCCGGGGCATAAAGATTTTTCCGAAGATACCTATCGTGTTCTGATGGCGGTTGATGCGGTCATCATGGTCATTGATGCCGGTAAGGGGATCCAAACCCAGACCCGTAAGCTTTTTGAAATTTGCCGTAAGCGCGGTATCCCGATCTTTACATTTATGAATAAGCTCGACCGTCCGGCGCGGTCGCCGTTAGAGCTCATTGATGAATTAGAAAAAGTCCTCAACTTACACGCTTTTCCTATCAACTGGCCGCTTGGTAATGGTCAGGAATTCAAAGGGATATATGACCGTCTGCAAAAGGAAGTGCAACTCTTTGAACGTGTTCCCGGCGGCGCGTACCGCGCCCCCGTGTCGGTTCATGACCTTTCCGACCCGTTGGTGAAGAATGTCCTTAACGAACAGGTTTATCATGAGGTTGTTGAAGAATTGGCCATGCTCGAAGGTGCGCATGCCGGATTTGACCCTCGGGCTGTACTGGCGGGCAAAACAACACCCGTCTTTTTCGGCAGTGCGGCGAATAATTTTGGCGTGGAGTTCCTTTTAAAAGGCTTTTTGGATTATTCCGCGCCGCCGTCGCCGAGGAAATCAACGACGGGTGTCGTGCCGCTGGACTCTGAACATTTTTCGGCGTTCATTTTTAAAGTACAAACCAATATGAACCCGCTTCACCGCGACCGTGTCGTGTTCGCGCGCGTGTGTTCTGGGCAATTTTACCGTGATATGAGCGTTTATCATGCACGTTCGGAGCGCATGATCCGTTTGTCGGATTCGTTCAATCTTTTTGGCCGCGACCGCGAAGTCATGAATGAAGCTTTTCCCGGTGACATTGTCGGTTTTGTCACGAAGCTGGATTTCCGTATTGGTGACACGATCAGTACCGACCCGAAATTGTCCTATGAAGAGATCCCGCGTTTTGCGCCGGAATGTTTTGGGTATTTACATAATTCCTCATCGGCAACGTCAAAATCTTTCCGGAAGGGTTTGGAGCATCTTTTGGCGGAGGATATTGTGCAGGCATTCACTTTGCAGCACACGCGGCAGAACACTCCTCTGCTCGGAGCTGTCGGCCCTTTGCAATTTGAAGTCCTGCAATATCGTTTGAAAGATGAATACGGCGCCGCGACCGACATAGAGAATATGCCATGGAAGATTTTGCGCTGGGTGGATTCGCCGTTGATTAACGCTGATCTCGCGAAGGGTTTGCCGCAAGGCGGGACATTGGCCATTGATGATCAGGGCCGCCGGGTTTTGCTGTTTACAACGGAGTGGTATTTACGCTATTACGCCGATAATAATCCGACGATCAAACTGTACGACTCGCCACCGCAAACTGTATGAGACCGACGATCTTTGTTTTTGTTCTTTTTCTAGCAGGATGCTCGAGTATTCCTCCAGCGCGGACATCCGATCTCTCTCGGGGAGAAACGGTTCGCGTGCTGATCTTGTTGTATCACCATATTCAGGACCTGCCAGGTGATGCCAGCGATTCTTTACGCCGCTGGACATTGACCCCGGCTCAATTTGTCGAGCATATGGATTGGGTCGCGCAACAAGGATTTGACGTGATCACGATGGCGCAGATGAATGAACACCTCAATCATGGAGCACCTCTGCCCGCGCATCCGATCATTTTGACGTTCGATGACGGCTGGAAAGATAATTACACGGCCGTTCTTCCCGTTCTGCGCAAATATCGTTTTTCCGCGACGTTCTTTATTACGACCGAATCTGTCGGGCATTCTGCTTTTGTGACGTGGGAAGAATTAAAAGCGATGTCGGAGCAAGGAATGGATATTCAGGCGCATTCCGTAACACATCCGCATTTGACAAAACTTAAAGATGAAGCTGCCCGCCGAGAAATAGAAGATTCCAAAAAAGCGATCGAAAGCCGTTTGGGGACAGCGGTTGTTGTTTTTGCTTATCCTTTCGGTAATTATAGTGAGAAGATCATCAGTATGGTGAAGGACGCCGGTTATGAAAGCGCGACGATCGTCAGCGGAAATAATTTGGGGTATCTTTATCGCGCCGATCGTTCGTATGCTCTCAGCCGAATTGCGATCGAAGGCGGCAATACCGTGGGAGATCTGGCGCAAAGCGTAAGAGAAATGAAAGAAAATCATGTTTCTTATTAAAAGTCGGATTATTTTAGGTGTTATTGTTCTGCTGACATTGTGTTTTTCGGCCTCGGCGGATACGATGTTCCCTCGGGCGCTCTTTGTTTCTGTTCTGCAGGACCCGCAAGTATTGTCGAGTGAAGCTGAGATGGATCAATTGATCGATTTTTCGAAACGTGCGCGCATTAAGATCCTTTTTGTGCAGATCTACCGCTCGAACCAGGCGTGGTTCCCATCCAAGGTCGCGGACCCTTCACCGTATGAAAGATGTTTTAAGTCGCTCGGCCAGGACCCTGTGGCTTTGTTGATCACCAAGGCGCATGCTCAAGGGATCGAGGTCCACGCGTGGCTTAATCTTTTAAGCCTCAGCGCTAATAAGGACGCGAATTTTATCAAGAAGTATGGGAATGAGGTGCTGACCCGTAATTCGCACAGGAAGAGAACGTTCGAAGATTACAAGATCGATAATCAGTACTTTCTGGAGCCGGGTGACCCGCGTGTCCGTGAAGATTTAGCTAAGATCGTCAAGGAGATCGTTGGAACCTATAACGATCTCGACGGGATACAATTCGACTATATTCGTTATCCGGACGTAAAACCACAATATGGTTATACCGAAATTAATATGGAGCGGTTCAAGAAAGGAACAGGGATCAAGCGTATCGACGAAAAGGACCTGCGGTGGAAAGATTGGAAGCGCGATCAAGTCACCGACTTGCTCAGGCTGCTTGTGAAAACTGCCCGCGCTGCCCATCCGGGCATTCATGTTTCTGCAACGGGATGTATGCCCTATTCGCGTGCGTACCATGAAGCTTTTCAAGACTGGTCGTCGTGGCTTGACCGCGGATTAGTGGAATTTGTGACCATGATGAATTATTCCGACGACCCGGCTGAGTTCGCGAAGTTGAACGAGGGGATGAGGACCAGGGTAACGGATTTCAAGAAAGTGAAGATCGCGGTCGGAGCTTACAAGTTCCTCAAGGCGCCTGAGCTCTTTCTTGAAGAATTCCGCAGTTGCGAGCAGACCGGCAACACCTGTGCCGTCTTTCATTACGGCAGTTTGCTGGATAATCATCTTCTCGCTGACATTGTGGCCGCGCCCTAAAGCTCCTCGAAAAAACATGAGCCTGCCGTTTTTTATTGTGATATATTTAAGTTCCAGTCGTTGTTTCTATAAAAACTGATCAATCGGTTAAAAATGTCGGAACTACTTTTTCTTCAGGATATGGCTACCGTTATGGTCGCCGGCGCGGTGGCGATGGTGATTTGCCGCCGCCTACGCCTTTCCATCGTCCTGGGTTATATTCTGGCCGGGCTTGTCATCGGGCCGCACACACCGCCATATTCATTAATTAATGACCTGCACAGCATTCATACGTTGTCTGCTTTGGGTGTTGTTTTGCTTCTTTTCTCCATCGGCCTTGAATTCAGCCTTACGAAATTAATGAAGGTCGGTGCGGTCGCGTTTATTGCCTCGACGTTCGAGATCATTTTCATGATGTGGATCGGGTTTTCGCTCGGGAAGTTGATGGGGTGGAGCCAGATGAACAGTTTGTTCCTCGGCGCTATTTTGTCGATCTCCAGTACGACGATCATTGCCAAGATCCTTATTGAGAATAAAAAGCTCAATGAGAAATTCGCCCAGGTCATTTTGGGTATCCTCGTCGTTGAAGACCTGTGGGCGATCGTCTTGATCGCGCTTTTGTCCGGTGTGGCCATGACCGGAGAATTGACCTTCAGTGCGGTCGCGTTCTCGATCGTCAAGGTCTTTATGTTCATGACCGGCATTTTGTTCTTTGGGTTTTGGTTGGTCCCCAAAGTCCTGCGCTATATTGAAAAGTTCCAGATCTCTGAAATGATGGTGATCGTGGTGCTCGGTTTGTGTTTCGGTGTTTCTTTGATGGCTGCGAAATTCGGGTTCTCGATCGCTCTGGGCGCTTTTTTGATCGGCGCGGTTATCGCGGAAACAAAGCAAAGCCACGCTATCGTCACGCAAATGGAACCGATCCGTGATATGTTCACCGCGATCTTCTTCGTTTCTATTGGGATGCTCATTGATCCCGCGATGATCGCAAAATACGCCGTGCCGATCCTTGTCATCGCCATGATCACGATCGTTGGGAAGATCTTGAGCTGTTCCTTTGTCGCTTTTTTAACCGGGCATGATTCAAAAACATCAATGAAGGTCGGCTTGGGGCTAGCGCAGATCGGGGAATTCTCTTTTATTATCGCCCAGCTCGGGCTGGATACTGAGGTGACCAGTTCGTTCCTGTACCCGATCGCGGTCTCGGTCTCGGTCCTGACGACCGTTACGACCCCGATCCTGATGAACAATTCTGACCGCATTATTGAGATCTTCAAGCGTTTTGCGCCAAAATCGTTATTGACCTTCATCCATGTTTATCCGTCGTGGTTCGCTAAGATCGCCGAGGGCCACGCGACGGACAGCCGGAAATCCATTATTCTTGCCGAGGTGAAAAAGCATCTCCCGAAATTTGTTTTTTATACGATGTGCATTATTGCCGCGTATTTTATCGGGAATAAATACCGGTATATCTTCGCCGGCTTCAATGATAATGTTTATTGGAGCCTTTTTACTGTCCTCTTTTTCCCTTTATTGATCGCGTTCTTTTATACGCTCGACAAGATCCTGTGGGAAGGGATCTTCCTTAATCTGGTGAAATCGAAGACGGAGATCGCGCAGGGGAAGGAGACGCAGGAAGCCATCCATAACGCCATCCGCTTCCTTACCGCTATCGCCAGCGGGCTCATCTTCCTTTTTGTGGCGTCTTTTGTTATTCCGACGGTCCCGTTGACGGTTTTTGTTATTGTTCTCGTCCTTGCCACCGGTGGTTTTTTCTGGAAATCCACACGCCGCATCCACGAAAATATCGAAAAGACCATTTTGAGCGTCTTCGATTTTGAAAAACCGTTCAGTCTCGACGAGGAAAAGACGAAAGAAACGCATGACCAACTCGTTG
>JADLGJ010000033.1 GCA_020849375.1 Candidatus Omnitrophota bacterium | reverse complement strand
TCCTGATTGCTCGCGGCCTTATTGGATCCTGGGGCTTGAGTATTACCGTTTGGGCCGCCTCAGCGAAGCGACACAGTTTTTGCAAACACATCTCATTACACCGACCAACAATCCTTTTATTTCAGATGACAAAGAAAAATTTCTGACATATCATCTTTTAGGGATCGCTTCTCAGGACCCCGACGCCGCGATCGGTTATTTGAATAAGGCGCGGGCGATCTATCCCGGCTTCGTCCAGTTGAATTTGGACTTGGCGAAGAGCTATATCGCTAAGAAAGAATATGCGACAGCGCTCGCCTTGGCGCAAAATGCCGTCGAGCGTGACCCGAAGTCCATGTACGCCCGTGTTTTTGTGGTCCATATTCAAAGTGAGACCGGGAATTATCAGGCGGCACACCAGGTTTTAGAACAAGCCGTTAAGGCTTTCGGCGAAACCCTGGAATTAAAAGCCGTCAAAGAACACCTCAACAAAAAAGAGCAGACACCATGAAAGAAAAAAGAAAGATTCTCATCGGCTTAGGGTTGCTGGCGGTCTTGACCTTTGCCGCGTATTCCTTTGCGGTCAACGGCTCCTATAAGACCATGGACGACGATTACTCGATCGTCCGTAATGAAATGATCCGCAGCATCAACAACCTTCCGCAGATCTTCACCACCGGCTTTTTTGGCGATCAATCTTATTACCGCCCGCTCGTTGCTGTCAGCTTTATGAAAGAATATTTCTTCTTCAAGCTCAATCCTGTCCCGTACTACATTGACAATATTCTGATCCATATTTTTAATGCCTTTTTGGTCTTCGCGATCACCTTGGCACTGACAAGCCGCCGCCGTATCGCCATGGGGACTGCCTTTTTGTTCGCGTTACACCCGATCCAGTGGGAAGCCGTGGCGAACATTCCGGGCCGTTCTATATTGCTTTGTGCTTTTTATGGTTTGGCGTCGTTCTACTGCTTTATTATTTCGTATGGCCAAACCGGCAAAAAGAAATATCTTTCCTATCTGTCTTTGCTGTGCTTTGCGTTCGCCTTGTTGTCTAAAGAATCTGCCGGTGTCCTGCCGCTCGTGATGTTCAGCTATCTCTATTTTATGAAGCGCCAAGAAGGCAAGAATATCCATAAAGTGATCTACACGTTCTTCCCCTATGGATTAGTGATCGGCCTTTACATGTCGGTCCGCTTGATCCTCGGAATTACTAAGACTTATCCGTGGCGCTCGCTTAATGACACCGTTTTGGGTTTTATCACGTTCTTGCAAAGCGTCATTATTGACTGGGGCCTGTTGCTGTTCCCCGTCGATCTTTATTTTGACCGCTCCCAGCCAATCCTCACTAGTTACTTGAGCGCGGGTGTGGTGTCCACGGTCATTTTCTTTGCGGTTTTTGTGTCATTACTTTGGATGAAACGTAAGCAGATCAACGGGTTGACCGCATTCTGTATCTCCTGGTTCTTTATTGAGCTTTTGCCCGTGTCACAGCTTATTACGACCGTCGGGGTTCAGCCGGGTTATATTTCGACGGCCGAACATTTTCTTTATATCCCCAGCATTTCGTTCTTTCTTCTTGGCGGGATCGCCTTTAGCCATTACAAAAAGGTGAGCATTGAACAAAAGAAGGTTTCGCCGCTGGTCTTTCGTATCGGGGTGGGCGGTGTTTTTGCCTTTTTGATCCTGATGACCATTCAATATAATATTATTGCCAGCAGTGAGATCGCGATGTTCGAACACACGCTGCAAATGAACCCGACGAATAACCGCATCCGGACCTCGTTGGCCTTGTCCTATGCGAAACTGCGGCGCTACGACCGTGCGGAAGAGCATTTCCGTAAAGCGGTCTTTAATGAACCGTTTAACGCCCGCGCCCGCATCGGTTTGGCTAAAGCGTTGTGCGACCAGGGTAAGTTTTGGGAAGGTTTGCGTGAATACGAATTGGTTTCTGACCCCGGCCCCGGGAACCTTAAGAAATTGCTCGACGAGAATATCAAATCAACGATCCTGTTCATGATCTCGCATTACGACCGTATGCTACGGACCAAACCGGAAAATCCGCGGGCGTATCATAGTTTGGGAGTGCTTTACTCTAAGCTTGGAGAACCTAAAAAAGCCGTGGAGTTTTATGAAAAAGCGCTGACCTACGACCCGAACCTGAAAGAATCCATTTTTAACCTTGCATCAACCTATGAAATGTTAGGCGACCGTGATAAAGCCATTACCTATTATGAGCGCGTTCTGTCCTTGAAATCAGGGCCCGACGAATTAGACCGCATGTCGGCCTCGCACTTAGGAAACATGGCACGCGGAGCCCCAAAACCGTAATTATCCGCCGATGTTCCGATTTATTTTCGATAAAAAGAATGAACAATTCATGCGTCTGTGGTGGGCTCAGCTCATCTCGCAGTTCGGCGACCGCTTGAACCAGATGGCCCTCATCGGTTTGATCGCCCAACGCGACGGCTCCGCTTATAGTTTGGCTAAATTACTGTCGTTTACGATCATTCCGGTCTTTATTGTCGGGCCGATCGCCGGCGTCTATGTTGACCGCTGGGACAAACGCACGACCCTGTTCATTTGCGATATTGCCCGCGGGTTATTGGTCTTGGCCATTCCGTTCCTGTTCATGCAAAAACATTCCATCATCGAAATTTATATTGTAGTCTTTTTGATCTTTTGTTTTAGCCGGTTTTATGTGCCGGCCAAGATGTCTATTGTGCCCGAATTGGTCCCTGCAGAAAATATCCTGATGGCCAATTCCTTGTTGACCACGACCGGCATGCTCGCTTTCGTGATGGGCTGTGCTTTGGGCGGGTTTCTCGTCGATAAGATAGGCGCGAGGGCAGGATTTATCGGTGATTCCGCAACATATTTTATTTCTGCGCTTATGATCCTTTCAATGCGGTCAAAGTTCAAACTCGATTTAAGCAAAAAGAAGATCATTGAGAAAGGGAAAGAGTTCATCGCGATCGAAAAATCGTTCTTTTCGGAGATCAAGGAAGGTATGCAATATTTGTTCAGCCAGCGCCAGATCCGTTTTGTGATGAATATGTTCTTTATTCTTTTATCCGCAGCCGGGGCGATCTATGTGGTCATCATTGTTTTTATCCAGAAAGCTTTTAACACCGTAACTCGTGACCTTGGTGTTCTGGCGGTTTGTTTAGGGGCCGGGCTTTTTGTCGGCGCGCTTTGCTACGGACGCTGGGGGAAGAAGGTTCTGTGGTCACGGACGATCTTTTTGAGCCTGATCGCAGGCGGGGCGATGATCATCGTTTTTGCGGTCACGGTGCAACAATATCCGAACGTCATTCTCGCCGGCGGTCTGGCATTCTTGCTCGGTGTTGTGATCAGCCCGATCTTTATCGCGTCCAACACCATCGTCCATGTGGCCAGTGACGAAAAAATGCGCGGGAAAGTGTTCAGCAGTTTAGAGATCGTGATCCACCTTGCTTTTTTAACATCAATGCTTATCAGTTCATGGCTGGCTCAGAGGGTGGATCCGTTCTGGATCCTTGTCTCCGTCGGGGCAATCTTCACTGTGGTGGGTATTGCCGGCATTGTCCGTTATCGGCATGGTGGAGACCTTGCTTTTTTGACCGAAAAGATGCATAGTTAACTTGGCTCTTGCCAAGTTAACTACCCCCAGCGCATTGATTTGCGGGTGTAGCGAGCAAATCAGCAGGGGGTTAATACTAATATGTAGAGAGACCTGTTTTATGCAAAAATACGCAGTTTTCATTTCCGGTAACGGCAGTAATCTTCAGGCGATCATTGATAGCCAAAACAAAGGCGAGATCAAGGCGGAATTGGCCTTGGTCATTTCCAGTAATCCCAAAGCTTTTGGCCTCAAGCGCGCTGAAAAAGCCGGCATCAAATTCCTTGTCTTTGATCCGGACAACTATACCAACCGCCAAAGCGTTGACCGCGACATTATCATCGTCCTTAAAGAATATAAGATCGATTTTATTGTCCTCGCCGGTTATATGCGTTTGCTCACGCCATATTTTATTAAACATTATCCCAATAAGATCATCAATGTCCATCCGTCGCTGTTGCCGTCGTTCAAAGGCGCCAGCGGTATTAAAGATGCCTTTACCTACGGCGTCAAACAGACCGGTGTTACCGTTCATTTTGTTAATGAAAAGATGGACAATGGCCCGATCATTATGCAGGACACCGTCAAGATCAATGAAGAAGATACGCTCGAAACCCTCGAAGAAAAGATCCATCGCGTCGAACACCGCATTTATCCGCAGGCTGTGGCCCTTTTTGCGGAAGACCGCCTCAAGGTTAAAGGCCGTTGCGTTATGGTTGCAGACAAGTCTGGAAAAGTTGACGCAAAGGCATCAGCTGACCCCGCCAAGACTTATGTTCCCGCCCGCACCATGAAACTGAAGGACCTTTTGTAAGGAAATTCGTTAGTTGTTTGAGTGTTCTCCTGCGTGTCAAATCGCCCTTGCCAGAATTTCTCCGTCGTGATATAAAGGAATCCACCCTCAAAGTTTGTTGTTCCACTGCTCTGTCAGCTTTTCCCAATTTAATAATGTGGAGGTTTTATGATGTGTAGATTTGACGTACGCACGATTATGCTTTTCTTGGCGGTTTTGCTTTTGGCGCCACAAGGTGCTGAGGCTTTAGAAGAGCGGATGAACACGGCGACTCTCGGTGTTGAAACCCAATACAATCGTTTTAAATCCGACACCATGAAAGAGCACGGTATTCTTTACGGTGCCAACGGCGCTTACACCTATCGCGGGCGCCTTGTCATGGATAAACTGCCCAAGGGGATGTTCCGGCTCGAGGGCCGTATTATTTTTGGTCGCATCCAGTTCGACGGCCAGCTTTTTGACGGCAATCACTACGATATCAAAAAGGCCAAGGATTTTGATGGCGAAGTCCGCAGTTTGGTGGGATATGACTTCCCGGTCTTTTCTTCGACGACGGTCACGCCGTTCATCGGCATGGGTTACCGTTATTTCCGCGATGATCTTTCTAAAAGTAATGCCGGCTATCGCCGTATTTCTAATTATTTTTATACTCCGGTCGGGTTTGAAACGCGTACGCCATTCGGCACGGGTTGGAGCGCGGGGCTTGTCCTTGAATATGATCTTTTTTGGTTCGGCCGTCAGGACACCTACTTGAGCGATTTGGATCCATTGTTTTCAGACTTGACCAATGATCAAGATAGCGGGTATGGGTTCAAGACTTCGATCAAGGTCCGCAAAGAAATGGATGACAAGAACTACGTCCTTGAGCCTTATGTGAGTTATTGGAATGCCGGGAGTTCTGACACGCAAAAAGTTTATCACACCGGCGTATACGGCGGGCTCAATTATCAGGAACCGGAAAGTTCTACGACGGAGATCGGCGTGAAGGCGGGAGTGGAGTTCTAAAAGATAAACAGCAGTCTTGACGAACCTTTTTCTTAATGTATACTTGATGTAGACATAGGAGAAAGCTATGAAAGCTAATATTGTTGACCTTCGTTATAAAATGAAAGACGTACTGAAAGCCCTTAACCGTCGAGAACGCGTTGAGATCGTCTACCGCGGCCGGGCTAAAGGTGTCATTATCCCTGTTTCGGAACAAACCCAAAAAATAGTCAAAAAGCACCCCCTTTTTGGCTTATTAAAAGAGGATAAGAAATCTGTGAAGAAAGTCATGGATGAGCTTCGGGGTGAGCGTTATGTTGTTTGATACGGATATTCTGATATGGGTCATGCGGGGAAATAATAAGGCAGGACGGCTCATCGATAATGCCTCTGAGCGTCAAATTTCTATTCTGACGCGGATGGAGCTTCTTCAGGGGGCCAAAAATAAAACCCACATCGGGCACATTCAATCATTTATTAGTGAGTTTGGCTTTATTGTTTTGCCTTTGACCGAGAACATCGGACATCGCGCCATGATCTATCTAGAAGAATATGCCTTAAGTGATGGTTTGCGAACCAGTGACGCACTGATTGCCGCAACAGCAGCGGAGAATGGCTTAGCGTTATGCTCGGGAAATGTTAAGCATTATCGGCCGATTAAAGATCTGAAATTCCAGCCGTTTGCAACTTAACTGAAAATTTGCGCAAAATAATTAAAGCTGGCTTTTATCGTAGGATGCTTCTTGGCCGGACTTGAGGTCGATCAGTTTGAACTTTTCAAAGCCTTGGAATTGGTAAAGGCGGCAGGTTTCAGCCACGATGCCCCAGATCTCATCGCGGACGTCACCTCCAGGGGGGAAACTGCTTTGCGTGAATTGGTATTTGATGCGGTTCTCGATCTGCTTTGCTAAAAAATCCCCGAGCGCGACCTCCGACGTTTTCAACGCTGCCCCGGTTTTATCCCCGATCATATCTTCGTCGCCGAGAAGTTCGTAGACATACCGTTTAATGTATTCCTCATTCGAGATAGCCGGCGGATTCGACAGCGCCATCTTCATATCCTGAAAATAATTGATCGCTTTGATCCCGATGCCGTGTTTGGTGTCGGCAAAGACCATGACAAAGAATTCCGGCGGCGTTTCCTCTTTGACCGGGC
>JADLGJ010000032.1 GCA_020849375.1 Candidatus Omnitrophota bacterium | reverse complement strand
TAAACCGATCAAGGCGGTTTTCTCCGGCGTCGCCAATAAGGTTATGACCCCGGCGATCTTTGATACGCCGATGGGCTTCGGGACTTTGCGTGCCGCCGGCGGCGGTTTAGGGTCGGCCGGATTCATCGTTTATGACGACAGCGTGTCCATGGTCAAAGTCGCCGCGATGTTCTCCAGTTTTCTGGCTGCTGAATCCTGCGGGCAATGCATTCCGTGCAACCGCGGCAGCCGGATCATCACGGAATTGTTGCGCAAATTTACCCACGGTACGGCGACGCTGGAAACCATTGATGAAGTTTTATTTGAATGCGGCCGCGTCACCAATCAGACCCGCTGCTTTTTGCCGCAGGAAGAATCAATTTTGATCACGAGTATCGTCAAAACATTCCGCCGGGAATTTGAAGAGTATGTCAAGAACCCTCCTGCGGAGCCGACGGAACCGCCGGTGCCGCTGATCAGTTCTTTTGATGAAAACACTCATAAGTTTACTTACGCCATTCCTAAGTCTTTTGCCAATATTGCTGCCACATGAAATCTCTTTTGAACAATCACCCTTTAGCTGAAATCCTTAAACGGCGCATCGCGATCATCGATGGGGCCATGGGGACGATGATCCAGCGGTATAAGCTTAATGAAGCAGATTACCGCGGCCAGCGCTTTGCCGATTATCCTCAAGACCTCAAGGGGAATAATGACCTTTTGTCTTTGACGCGGCCGCAGGTCATTGAAGAGATCCATTGCGCTTATCTCGCCGCCGGTGCCGATATCATCGAGACCAATACTTTCAATTCCAACAGCGTCAGCATGGCCGATTACAAAATGGAAGGCTTGGTTTATGAGTTAAACCTGGCTTCCGCCAAGATCGCGCGTAAAGCGGCAGACCAATTTATTAAACAGGACCCGAAAAAGCCGCGTTTTGTCGCCGGTGCTGTTGGCCCGACGACAAAAACCGCTTCGTTGTCGCCGGACGTGAATGATCCCGGTTACCGCGGCGTCAACTTTGATGAACTCGTTGCTGCGTACACGGAACAATTACGGGGCTTGGTTGACGGCGGGGTAGACCTCATTCTGATCGAAACGATCTTCGACACGCTTAATTCCAAAGCCGCGGTCTTTGCTTACCTAACATATTCGGAAAAGATCGGTAAAAAGCTGCCGCTTATTATTTCTGGGACGATCACCGACGCGAGCGGCCGTACATTGTCCGGCCAGACCACGGAAGCGTTTTGGCTCTCTGTCGCGCACGGAGAACCTTTGGCCATCGGTTTGAATTGCGCCCTCGGGGCGGAAGAAATGCGCCCCTATCTCACTGAGCTTTCGCGCATCGCGGATTGTTATGTGAGCTGTTATCCTAATGCCGGTTTGCCCAATGCGTTCGGTGAATACGATCAGAGCGGGGCGCAAATGGCCGCGATCATTAAAGATTTTGCCAATGCCGGTTTGCTTAATATCGTCGGCGGATGCTGCGGGACGACCCCGGAGCATATTAAGGCGGTCGCACAAGCGGTGGAGGGCATGCCGCCGCGTCCGATCCCTGCGGTGCCGCCGTATACGAGCTTGAGCGGTTTAGAGCCGCTGGTCATCCGCCCAGAAACCAATTTCGTCAACGTCGGCGAGCGCACTAACGTCACCGGTTCAAAGAAATTTGCCAAATTGATCCTCGCCGGAAATTATGACGAAGCGTTGTCCGTCGCCCGCCAACAGGTGGAAGCGGGAGCGCAAGCTATTGACGTGAATATGGACGAAGCCATGTTGGATTCCGAAAAGGCGATGGTTAAATTCTTGAACCTCGCGTCGGCTGAGCCGGACATTGCGCGCGTTCCTTTCATGATCGACTCATCGAAATGGTCGGTCATTGAAGCGGGCCTTAAATGCGTGCAAGGGAAATCGATCGTCAATTCCATCAGTATGAAGGAAGGCGAAGATGCTTTTAGGAAACAAGCCAACCTGGTGCGCCGTTACGGGGCCGCTGCCGTTGTCATGGCTTTCGACGAAAAAGGCCAGGCGGACACTCTGGAACGCCGCGTTACGATCTGCCACCGCGCTTATAAGATCCTGACGGAAGAGATCGGCTTCCCGCCGCAGGATATAATTTTTGACCCGAATATTTTTGCGATAGCGACGGGCATTGAAGAACATAATAATTACGCGGTGGATTTTTTCGAAGCGACCCGCCAGATCAAGAAATTAATGCCTTTGGTCAAGATCAGCGGCGGTGTGAGCAATGTGTCCTTTTCGTTTCGCGGCAATGACCCGGTCCGTGAAGCGATGCACTCGGTGTTTTTATACCACGCGATCAAGGCCGGGATGGACATGGGCATCGTTAACGCGGGGATGGTCGCGGTTTATGACCAGATCCCGAAAGAACTTTTAGTCCTTGTCGAAGATGTCATTCTTAATCGCAAGCCCGACGCGACCGAAAAACTGATCATATACGCCGAGAATTTTAAAGGCGCGGGCAAGCAGATCGTCGAAGACCTGGCTTGGCGTAAAACGTCCGTTGAAGAGCGGCTCAGCCATGCCTTGGTCAAAGGGATCGTGGATTTTATCGATCAGGATGTCGAGGAGGCGCGGCAAAAATTCCCCCGCCCGTTGCATATCATTGAAGGCCCGCTGATGGATGGCATGAATATCGTCGGTGATCTTTTTGGCGCCGGGAAAATGTTCCTTCCTCAAGTTGTCAAAAGCGCGCGCGTCATGAAAAAAGCGGTCGCATACCTCACTCCTTTTATTGAGAAAGAAAAAGTCGGCGGCGAAGCCAGGAATGCCGGCACGGTCGTCATGGCCACGGTCAAAGGCGACGTTCATGATATCGGCAAGAATATCGTCGGGGTTGTCCTCGGCTGTAATAATTTTAAGATCATTGACCTTGGCGTCATGGTGCCGTGCCAGAAAATTTTAGACACGGCCAAACAGGAAAACGCGGACATGATCGGCTTGAGCGGTTTGATCACGCCGTCATTGGAAGAGATGACCAACGTCGCCAGTGAAATGGAGCGGCAAGGGTTTAAGGTCCCGCTTTTGATCGGCGGGGCGACCACGTCGCCGAACCATACTGCCGTAAAAATTGCGCCGTGTTATTCCGAAGTGGTCGTGCATGTCAAAGATGCTTCGCGCAGCGTCGGCGTATGCCGGGCTTTGATGGACCCGGCCGGCCGTAAAGATCTGCAGGCCCGCATCCATAATGAATATGCTGCTTTGCGGGAACAGCATGCGAGTCGTCAGCGCGTACAGAAGTTTTTGTCTTTGCCGGAAGCCCGCCGTGAGGGAATGGCCAGCGATTGGAAAAGTGTTCCGATTACCAAGCCGTCGTTGCTCGGACAGAAAGTCCTGAAGAATGTTCCGATCGCGGATCTCGTTGACTATATTGACTGGTCGCCGTTCTTTGTGGTGTGGGGATTAAAAGGGAAGTTCCCGAATATTTTGAAAGACGCTAATGTCGGCCAGCAAGCTCAAGAAGTTTATGATGCTGCTCAGAAATTCTTAAATAAAGTGATCGCCCGCCGTTCGTTAACCGCGAATGCGGTCGTTGGTTTTTATCCCGCCAACAGCGTCGGCGATGATATTGAATTATACACCGATGAGACCCGCACCAAGGTATTAACGAAGTTCTCTGCCTTGCGCCAGCAAAATGAGAAACAGGACGGCGAACCGTATTATGCCTTGTCCGATTTTATCGCGCCGAAATCGTCCGGCGTGAAAGATTATTTAGGCACGTTCGCTCTAACCGCTGGCTTAGGGATAGAGAAGATCATCACGGAAGCGCAGAAGGACCATAATGATTTTGAGATCATCATGGCCAAGGCGGTCGCTGACCGTTTGGCGGAAGCCATGGCGGAATGGCTGCATGCGAAAGTCCGTAAAAATTTATGGGGTTATGCGGCCAACGAACAGTTTACGAACGATGAATTGATCCAGGGGAAGTATCTCGGCATCCGTCCGGCACCGGGTTACCCGGCTCAGCCTGACCATACCGAGAAACCCGCCTTATTCCATTTACTCGACGCGGAGAAGAACATTGGCGCTACCTTAACCGAAAGTTATGCCATGTGGCCGGCCTCGTCCATCTGTGGCCTGTACTTTGCCCACCCGCAATCGAAATATTTTAATGTCGGTAAGATCGCTAAAGACCAGGTTGAAGACTATAGCCGCCGGAAGAATATGTCCGTCGCCGAAGTTGAGAAGTGGCTCGCCCCGATCTTAGGGTATTAAAAATACTACCTTTCTCTTGTCACTATAAAAATTCATAGATAGAATATCCACACTATGAACAGCTCTGCACAGCCCCGCATTTTGATCATTGATGACGACCAGGGTGTCATCAAGCTCACCACCTCGATATTGTTGTCGAACGGCTATGAAGTTTTAAGTTCTTCCGAAGCACCGGCCGGGCTGGAAATGGCCATGAAAGAGAAGATCGACCTCATTGTCCTCGACGTCATGATCCCGATCATTAATGGTTTTAACATTTGCCGCCTTTTAAAGTCACAAGAAAAATACAAGATGATCCCGATCGTGCTTTTGACGTCCCGCTCCGAAGATGAAGACCGTAAGATCGGTAAAGAAGTCGGTGCGGACGCGTATATCGCTAAACCGTTGAACCGGGAGAATTTTCTCACCGCGATTAAAGACCTTTTAAGCAAGAGCGGTAAATGAACGAGAAGATCATTAAACCTTTTGAAGTGGTCGGCGCCCAAGTTTTGGGATGGCTGAAGGTCGTCAATGATTTCTCACGCCTTGCCGGCCAGGTTTTTTATTGGATCTTTTTCGGTGCTGCGAAAAAAAAGCCGATGAAGCAGCCCCCCATTTTTGAGCAAATGGTTTTCATGGGCGCTAGATCGATCGTCATTGTTTTTTTTGTCACCTTTTTTACCGGTATTGTTTTGGCGATGCAAAGCGCCCAACAGCTTTCAAAGCTCGGCGGCACCATCTATGTCGCCAGCTTGGTTTCGATCTCGATTTGCCGGGAACTCGGCCCGGTCCTGACCGCGCTGGTCATTGCCGGACGTATCGGTGCGGCGATCACCGCCGAGATCGGCTCCATGCAGGTCAATGAACAGCTTGAAGCGTTGGACACAATGGCGATCAATCCGATCCGTTTTTTGATCGTGCCGAAAGTTGTCGCCTTGTTCTTTATGCTCCCGTGCCTGACCGTGATCGGTGACCTCTCCGGGATGCTCGGTGGGTATATCATCGGCGTTTATAATCTGGGTATTAATTCGCACCTTTATATTCAAACCGCGTTCGACTATTTGACACCCAAAGATATTTATACCGGCTTGTGTAAATCTTTCGTTTTCGCGCTCATTATTTCATTGGTGGGCAGTTATCAAGGCATTCATACCCGCGGTGGCGCCGTCGGGGTCGGGCGCGCAACGACGGTCAGTGTTGTCACCAGCTTTATTTTGATCATCGTTGCCGATTGTATCGTGACCGGGATCTTTTATTTTTCAAATGTATGAGAGAACATAAAGTCGCCATATCGGTTAAGGACCTTGTTAAGAATTTTGACGGACGCCGTGTCTTGGATGGTATCACTTTGGATATTTATCATGGTGAAACTTTTGTCATTATGGGTGGTTCGGGTTGCGGGAAAAGTACCTTGCTCCGCCACATGACGGGGGCGATGAAGCCGGATTCCGGGAAGATCTTTTTTGGTGATAAAGACCTGACATCTCTGGATGAAGACCAGACCGAGCAGGTCAAGCGCCGTTTCGGCATGTGTTTTCAGTCCTCGGCGTTACTCGATTATTTGAACGTCCAGGAAAATGTCAGTTTACCTTTACGTGAACACACGACACTTGACCCGAAGATCATTAGCATTATTGTCAAAATGAAATTGTCGCTCGTCGGGCTTTCCGGTTTTGAGAATTTGATGCCCAGCATGTTGTCTGGTGGGATGAAGAAACGCGTCGGCCTTGCACGTGCGATCTCGATGGACCCGGAAGCCGTTTTTTATGACGAACCGACGGCTGGCCTTGACCCGATCGTTTGCGCGGTCGTTGACAAGTTGATCCTGGATCTGAACAAGAAGTTGCTTTTGACGTCGGTGGTGGTCACCCACAATATGGAAAGTGTTTTTCGGATCGCTGACCGGGTCGCGATGTTGCACAAGGGCCGTGTTTTGCAGATCGGTACCCCCGACGAGATCAGAAATTCAAAGGATCCGATCGTTCAGCAGTTCATTAACGGCCGGCTCGACGGGCCGATCAATTTTTCTGAAAGTATCGAAGATATAAATTATTCCGAAGAAGCTTAAAAAAGGACCTCATATGAAATTTACAAATGAAGCAAAGATCGGGATCTTGGTGGTGGCGGTATTTGTCATTCTTGGTTTTTTGACCTGGAATACCGGGGGCTATAGTTTTGTGCCTGATGGTTACGAAATTAAAGTTCAGTTCAGTGATGTCCAGGGGCTTTCCAAGAATGCCCCGGTGACCTTGAACGGTTTGGAAGAAGGCCGGGTCAAGGATGTCTCGATCATTTATGGCGAGATCCCGCAGATCCAACTGACACTGTGGCTTAAGAGCGAAGCAAAGATCCCGAAAGGCGCAAAGGCCTATGTCAGAACCATGGGGTTTATGGGTGAAAAGTTTATCGCCATCGAAATGGCGGATAGCAAGGAAGGGTTTCTCCCTCCGGGTTCGATCATTGTGGGGGAAGTTCCGGCGAGCATGGAGAAAGTTCTGGTCCAGTCTGAATCAATGGCTAAGAATTTAACTGTGATCACGGAAGAGATCAGGGGCCATTTACAAAATAATCATGATGAGATCGACGAAATGATCAAGGGGTTGCATGTCACTTCAAAGAATTTAAGTTCTATCACGACGAGCATCAATGAGCGGCTGGTCGTCAATAGCAAATATATTGATGAGATGGTCAGCCATTTGAATGCAACGAGCAGTAATTTTGAGGAAATGAGCTATGACCTGAAGTTGAACCCTTGGAAATTGCTATATAAAGAGCGTGCCAAAAAAGCTCCTAAATCAGCCGCTAAAATGGAAATTCAGTAAATAAGCCTCATCCCATTGAGCTTGATTCCCTAGTGTAAAACTTTGCACTTTATCTGTTCCAAAGAACAACCACAATTTTGAAGGTTTAATGAAGAATGGTGTCCAAAATTATCTAAACCGTGCTATTGAAACGATAATGGGAGCTTGGATGAAAATGGCATGTCCAGGGATTGTGCAAGTTGTTGGGTTGATTTCTAAAGATTTTAATACGTGAGCCTTATCGCTCTATGAAAAGAATCTCTCCCGCAGAGCAAGATCTTATCCGTCGTTATCTTCTTTGGTGCTATAAAACGACCAAAGAAGATCTCGACCGCATTGACCGCTATTTCACTCAAGCCCTTGTTGACCGCCGGCTTTTGGATTTGTTTTTAAAGAATAAAGAAACCAGCGCCGTCTATCAGCAGAAGATCGCGGAGTTTCAGGTTTATATGGGCACTAAGGAAAAGAACGCGCTTGGTAAGAAATATTTAAACCTGAAGAAAAAGACTTTACACCCGGGCTATTGGTATCTCCAGTCACGCCTCGCCGCTATTGAACAAGTCATCGTTGAATTTCTCGGCCGCAAAGAATTAAAATCCATCCAAGCCGCTTATGAAAAAGAAATGACCCGCCGCATCCTCGAAGCGACTGAGCACTCCTAACGGGTGCAGGCACTCTTCAAAAATAAACCTTTGCAATTTCGTTTGTTTAGGATGAAAATAAACCTAATCGAAAGGCTGTCTTCATGAACATTTCTGGTACACTTCTTGATTATTTGGTGGTTTTTCTCGGCGGAGTTGCGGTCAGTTTCACTCCCTGCGTTTATCCCGTTATGCCGATGACCGCGTCATTTATCGGCGGGATGAATACCAAGGGTTCTAAGCTTGTCGGCTTTTTGATCTCGCTGGTTTATGTCTTTGGAATGTCGTTAACCTACTCGGCCTTCGCTATTTTTGCCGCCCTCTCTGGCAAGATCTTCGGCCAGATCCAAAATAATCCCGTCATTTACATTGTCGTCGCCAATATCGTTTTGTTCTTTGCGTTAGTGATGCTGGATGTCATCCAGTTGCCAACCTTTGGCCTGCTTAATTCTGGCGGGCAGAAAAAAATGAGGCCGCAGAATTTATTCGCGGTCCTTTTATTCGGCATGTCCGCAGGTTTGATCGTTGGGCCATGCACCGCGCCGGCCTTAGCGACGTTGTTGGTTTATATCGCGTCAAAACAAAATTTAGTTCATGGCGTCTTGCTGATGTTCGTTTTTTCATACGGCGTCGGCGCATCATTGATACTGATCGGAACGTTTAGCGGAATTCTGAGTAATTTACCGAAGTCCGGGAAATGGCTGGTTTGGATCAAGCGTTTTTGCGCCCTCGTTTTGATCGTGATCGCGGAATATTTTCTAATTAAAGCCGGGAGCTTCTTCTTTTGAAATTCACCGCCGACCTCCACATCCATTCACACTTTTCTCGGGCGACCAGTAAAGACCTCGACCTTGAGCATCTGAACTTTTGGGCTCAACTTAAAGGCATCAATGTCGTCGGGACAGGGGATTTTGTCCATCCGGGCTGGCTTAAAGAATTGAAGGAGAAGCTCGAACCTGCCGAACCGGGGCTTTTTAAGCTCAAAAAAGAATTTTGTCGGACATTGGAACGAGACCTTCCTGCTAAATGTAAAGGCGAAGTCCGTTTTCATCTGGCCTGTGAAATTTCTAATATTTACAAACGAGCGGACAAGGTCCGAAAAGTCCACAACTTGATCTATGCTCCGAGTTTTGAAGCGGCTGATAAAATTCAAGCAAAGTTGGGAAGCATCGGGAACATTGCTTCCGATGGGCGCCCGATCCTCGGGCTTGATTCCCGCGACCTTTTGGAGATCACGCTCGGATCTGATCCCTTAAGTTATTTGATCCCCGCACACATCTGGACCCCGTGGTTTTCTGCGCTTGGTTCAAAGGGCGGTTTTGATAAAATCACGGACTGTTTTGCCGATCTCTCGAAACACATTTTCGCCGTCGAGACCGGTTTGTCATCTGATCCGCTGATGAATTGGCGTTTGAATCAATTGGACGAGTATGTTCTGGTTTCCAACTCCGATGCCCACTCACCGCCTAAGTTAGGGCGTGAGGCGACGATCTTTGATACGGAATTTTCCTATGAGGGAATTTACCGGGCTTTGTCCGACCGCACTGATACGGGGTTAAAGGGGACGATAGAATTCTTTCCGGAAGAAGGGAAGTACCACTATGACGGCCACCGCGATTGCGAGACCCGTTTGCATCCTGAACAGACGATAAAGTATAAAGGCCTTTGCCCGAAATGCGGCAAGCCGGTTGTCGTCGGTGTTATGGCCCGCGTCGAAGAATTAGCTGACCATGCCGAAGGCCGCAAGTCGCCGTTGTGGCGGCCGTACCACAGCTTGGTCACGTTGCCGGAAATTATTTCGAATGCGAAGGGTGTCGGCCCCAATTCGCAGGCCGTACAAAAGATCTTTTTTGAAATGCTTCATAAGTTAGGCAATGAAATGTCGATCTTGCTTGATGTTCCGGTCAGTGAGATCAGCCGTGCTGCCGGTCCGCTCATCGCTGAAGGCGTCAAACGGATGCGCGAAGGGAAAGTTGAGATCGCCGCCGGTTATGACGGAGAATACGGCACGATCAAGATCTTTTCAGAACAGGAACGCGAGAATTCAGAAGACCAACTGACTTTATTTGTGTGAGACAACGCCCCCCGTCCCCCTCTTTATCAAAGAGGGGGAGTGAGGGGGAGTTCAAAATGAAAGGAGTTTGCTATGCAAACCTACGTTATGATCGGGAAATACTCATCGGAAGCCGTCCGCGACATCAGTTCTAATCGGACCGACAGATCCATTCATTTGATCAAAGAGCTCGGTGGGAAAGTCCACTCGATGTACACGTTGCTCGGCGGTTACGATGTCGTCGTCACCGTGGATTTTCCGGACCTTAAGACCGCGATGAAAGCATCGCTCGGTTTGACGATCTTGACCGGGATCGGTTTTTCAACCTATCCGGCGATCTCTGTGTCAGATTTCGATTCCATGATCGCTAAGTAATTACTGTATGCCTTTTCTTGAAAAACCCGATGACGTCAATGACGCGCAGTGGCAAGCGATCAAGCATGATGCGGGCCATTTGCTCATCGTGGCCGGCCCCGGCACGGGTAAGACGCACACTTTAACCTACCGTATTCTGCACCTATTTGCATCACTGAAAGAAGGACAGAAAGTCCTCGCTGTGACCTTCACCAATAAGGCCGCGCACGAAATGCGTACGCGCCTGGCTAAGCGGTCCGCGCATTCCCAACAGCTTTACACCGTCGGAACATTCCATTCTTTTTGTCAGGCTTTTTTAAGGAGTCATGGCGCTAGCGATTTTCGTGTCCCGTCCAGTGATGAGATCGAGGCATTGAGCCAGGAGATCTGGCCGCTACAGAAAAAAAGTGAACGCCGCCGGCTTTTGGAGCAGATCTCACTTTGGAAAGCCAAAGATTTTACGCAGTCGTCCTTTCCGGAGCTGCTGGCTTATGATGCGGCTTTGCGGGCCAAAGGCTGGTTGGACTTCGACGATCTTCTTTTAGAAACAGTTAAAGTCCTCACGCAGCATAAAGATACTTTGGGCCTCTTGCGCCATAAATATCCTTATATTTTTGTTGATGAGTATCAGGACATTAATCCGATCCAGCATAAGCTTTTGAAAATGTTGGCGGGGCCGTCCGGCAAGCTCACCGCCATCGGCGATCCGCATCAGGCCATTTATGGTTTCCGCGGGTCGCATGTAAAATTCTTTGAAAGTTTCAGCACCGATTTCCCGGCGGCAACAACTTTGAACTTGTCCGAGAATTACCGCTCGGGACAAAACATTATTTCCGCGTCCAGCCAATTGATCAGCGGCCACAGTTCTTTGAACATTCCGCCTTTGACTGCGAGAATTTATTCGCAGGGCCGTCTCGTCATTCACGAAGCTCCGACGGACAAAGCCGAGGCAGAGTATGTCGTGCATCAGGTCGAGAAGATGGTTGGCGGGACGAGTATGTTCTCAAAAGATTCGGGGCGCTTGGGCCACGGCGACGACGCCAGCCATAGTTTTGGTGATTTCGCTGTTCTGTTCCGCTTGAACAGCCAGCGCGCTTTACTCGAAGAAGCTTTGGATCGCAGCGGCATCCCGTATCAGATCACCGAAGAGCGCGAATATGAAAGTCCGGAAGAGACCTTGGCCAATGCTTTTAAACATAACAGCGGAAGTGATAAAGTGTCTCTGATGACGCTGCACGCGTCTAAAGGATTGGAGTTCGGCGTTGTTTTTATCGTCGGATGCGAAGAGGACCTTTTGCCTCTTAACTTATCGGGTTTAACGACGGATAAAGCCGAAGAACGGCGCTTATTTTATGTTGGCGTCACGCGGGCGAAAGAGAGTTTGTTTTTGATCCGTGCTGCAAAACGGCGCTTATTCGGCAAGAGTTATGACACTCGAGCTTCGAGTTTTTTGGCCGATATTAAAGATGAATTGAAGGAATACGAGAAAATCGAGCAGAAGGTCCGGAAAAAGAAGAACGATGACCAATTACAGTTGTTTAGCGGACGGCTTTTAGGATTTCAGCGACGGGATGGAGTTTGTTGAGAGCGTAGAAGTGTAGTCCCGGGGCGCCGCCGCGCAGAAGGCCGTGGCACTGGCGGATCGCGAAATCAATACCGGCTTGATGGACTTTTTCTTTATCGTCAGCGATCGGGGCAAATATTTTCTTCACTTCATCGGGAACGGAAGCCCCGCAGAGAGCGCAGAATTTGAGTAAAGCATGGTAGTCGGTGATGGGAAGAATGCCGGGGAGGACCCGTGCCGTAATGCCTATCGCGCGTAAGCGGTTAACGTAATCAAAATAATCCTGATTATTAAAGAAAAGCTGAGTGATCACATAATCGGCACCATTATCGAATTTTAATTTTAAGAATTTCGCGTCCTGGTCGCGGTCAGGGCAAAGGACGTGTCCCTCCGGGAACCCGGCGACGCCGATGCTGAAATGCTGATGAAATGACGAGCGTATCGCAGCGCAAAGTTCGCTTGAGTATTTAAAGTTTTCCGGCCCTGGTTTCCAGTCCGGATTATCTCTGGGCGGATCGCCGCGCAGAGCCAGGACATTACAAACCCCGCGGCGTTTGATCTCGATCAGGATATTCTTGATCTCTTCCTTGGTATGGCAAACGCAAGTCAGGTGGGCGACCGCAGGGAGCTGATAACGGGTCTGGATATGTTCAACGATATCAAATGTTTTGTCCCGGCTGCC
>JADLGJ010000031.1 GCA_020849375.1 Candidatus Omnitrophota bacterium | reverse complement strand
GCGATCATAAATAGTTTAATTTTAGAGATTGAGGATTTAAGGTTCCGTGCTCAAAAATTGATTTTTATTTTCTCTGAAATAACGAAGGAAGAAAATAAAAATCAAACTGCGCGCGGAACCTTAAATCATCACTCTCTAAAATTAAACTATTTATGATCGCGATCATCGACTATGGCATGGGGAATTTGCGCAGCGTTCAAAAAGCGCTCGAAAAGGGCGGAGCGCAAACAGTCATTACCGATAACAAAGACGTCATTGCCAAAGCCGACAAGATCGTCCTTCCCGGCGTCGGCGCTATCCGCCCGGCCATGGAAAGATTAAAACAACTCGAACTTGTTCCGGTTATCAAAGACGCGGTCAATAACGATAAACCTTTCCTCGGAATTTGCTTAGGTTTGCAGTTACTATTCGAAAAAACCTTTGAAGATGGCGAAAGCGCCGCCTTAGGCATCTTAAAAGGGAATGTAATCCGCTTTAGCAATTTAAAGGTTCCGCAAATGGGCTGGAACCAGATCTCACTTAAACAAAAAGATTGCCGGCTTTTCAACGGGATCAAAGACGGGGCAGACGTCTATTTCTGCCACTCGTATTTCGTGCAACCGACCGAAAAGAATGTCACGGCGACGGAAACCGATTACGGTTTTAAGTACACCTCAGCGATCGCCCGTAAAAACCTTTTCGGCGTGCAGTTCCATCCCGAAAAAAGCCAAGCGGTCGGTTTAAGAATTTTAGAGAACTTTGTAAAACTATGATCATTTTCCCAGCCATTGACATTAACGGCGGCAAAGTCGTACGCTTACGCCAAGGCGAATTCTCCGACGTGACGGAATACTCGCTGGACCCGTTGGCGGTCGCGCAAAAGTGGGTCGCCTCCGGCGCGCGGTGGCTGCATATCGTTGATCTCGACGGCGCTCTGCACGGCGAAATGAAAAACTTTGACATCATCGAGAAGATCACCAAAAGCGTTTCGGTACCCATCCAGGTCGGCGGAGGGATCCGCACCGTCCTCGAAATAGAAAAGCTTCTCCAAAGCGGGGTCAAAAGAGTTGTCCTCGGAACACGCGCCGTTCAAGACCAGGAATTCTTAAAGAAAGTTTTGGCTTTCGGCAAAGAAAAGATCGCTGTCAGCCTTGATTGTAAAGACGGCAAAGTGACGCAACGCGGCTGGACGGAAACGACCCAGTTAAAAGGAACAGATTTCGCACGAGAATTAGAGCACCTCGGACTACAATGTCTTATTTATACCGATGTCAAACGCGACGGGATGTTGACGGGGCCGAATTATGAGGCGCTCTCGGAAATCTTAACGACGGTCAAGATCCCCGTGATCGCCTCCGGCGGTATCGCAAACTTAAATGACATCAAAAAACTTCTCGCGATCAAACCGCGCAGTGTCTTAGGTGCGATCACTGGCAAAGCGATCTACGAAGGAAAATTAGATTTGAAAGAAGCGGTGGAGTTATGCTCAAAAAACGCATAATCCCTTGCCTAGACGTCAAGGACGGCCGCGTGGTCAAGGGCGTCAACTTTGTGCAGTTACGTGACGCCGGCGATCCTGTTTCCGTCGCGGAAGCTTACGACAAACAGGGCGCAGATGAGATCGTTTTCCTGGACATCACCGCAAGTCACGAAAAACGCGGGATCATGCTCGACATTGTCAAAAAAACGGCGGAGGGAGTTTTCATGCCTTTGACGGTTGGGGGCGGGATCGGCTCGATCGAGGACATCCGCGAATTATTGAACGCGGGCGCGGACAAAGTTTCGCTGAATTCCTCGGCGATCAAAAATCCGAAACTCATCACCGAAGCGGCCTCTCAATACGGCAGTCAATGTATCGTAGTCGCCATTGATGCTAAGAAGACCGGTAGCCATTGGGACGTTTATTTGAACGGCGGACGGGTCAAAACGGACAAAGAAGCGGTCTCCTGGGCCAAAGAAGCAGAACGTTTAGGCGCTGGGGAGATCCTTTTAACAAGCATGGATGCCGACGGAACGAAAAACGGTTTTGACCTGGAGTTAACCGAAGCGGTTTGCAAAGCGGTGAACATTCCGGTCATTGCGTCGGGCGGAGCAGGGAAGATCGAAGATTTTGCCGTCGTGTTCCAGAAAACTCATGCGGACGCTGCTTTAGCGGCCTCCGTGTTCCATTATGGCGAGCTGACGGTGCCACAAGTAAAGAATTTCTTAAAACAAAAATCCATCGAGGTTAGATCATGAGTGAAATGACAGAAGCAGAAAAGATACAGATCACAGCACAGAATTTAGATAAATTGAAATTCGACAAAGAAGGGCTCATCCCGGCGATCGTCCAGGACATCGAAAACAATGAAGTCCTTATGATGGCCTACATGAACCTTGATTCGCTCAAAGAAACGATCAAGGTCGGCAAGACCTGCTTCTGGTCGCGCTCGCGCCAGAAATATTGGGTCAAAGGCGAAACATCCGGCCACTTTCAAGATGTGAAGAATATTTATTACGATTGCGATTGCGACACATTGTTGATCAAGGTCGTCCAGCATGGCGCCGCGTGCCACACGATGAAGCGCAGTTGTTTTTACCGTGAGATCCCGCGTGCCTAAACAACCGTTAAATCTTCAACGCATCATCTTTTTAACGGTCATTGCTGGTGTTTTCCTTTTTGCTTATATCGCGGACTTTAACATTTTCCGCGCGATCTTAGAAGCGATCTCTTTTGCAGCACCATACGTCGAGTTCTTTATAAAATTATTTTTGGTGCTATGCTTTGCGTCTTTGGGTGTTTATTATTATTTGGTGAAGTTCACCAATCATGAGATCACGAAAAGATATTTAGCGTGGCTAAAAATATTTTCCTGGTCATTCTTTGCGGCGTTCGTGATGTCCTGCTTGATCGTTTACTTGAACATTTACTTTAATAAAACATTTGATAACACTTAAAAATATGTCATACCCATCAGAAAAAGAATTCCTACAATTAAGCAAAAAGGGCAACCTGATCCCGGTCTATAAAGAGATCCTGGGCGACCTCGACTCGCCAGTCTCTGCGTATTACAAATTGACCGAAGGGGAGCGCCACGGCGGAAAGAGAAGCTATTCTTTTCTCTTAGAGTCCGTTGAGGGGGAGGAAAAGATCGCGCGTTATTCCTTTTTAGCGACCGACCCCGAATTGGTCGTTGAAAGCAAAGCGCAAAAATTACAGATCACGCGCTTTAACGGGAAAATAAAAGCGACCGAAACAAAAACGATCACCGACACGCCGCTCACACATTTACGCGACATCATGTCCAAATACAAATTCGTGAATATCCCGGGCTTACCGCGCTTCTGCGGCGGCATGGTCGGTTATATCGGCTATGACACCGTGCGGTTCTTTGAAAAACTGCCCAACAAGCCGAAAGATGACCTTAAGCTTCCCGACTTACTTTTAATTTTAGCCAAAACGCTTGTTATCTTTGATCATCTCAATCACCGCATCAAGGTCGTCAACTGCGTTGAAATTAAAAAAGGCGCCAGCGAAGCACAAAAGAAAAAAGCATACCAAAACGCTCTGTCCGTCATTGATAAACTTTCGATCGAGCTCAAACAGCCGCTCATTCCTGATACCATCAAAGAAAAACCAGCGGCCGCTTTTAACGTCAAATCCAATTTTACCGAAAAACAATATTGCGATATCGTCGAACAAGGCAAAAAATATATCAAAGCCGGGGACATCATTCAGGTCGTTTTGTCACAGCGATTCGAAGTCACGCTGTCCACCGACCCGTTCCATATTTACCGCATGCTCCGCGCGCTCAACCCGTCGCCCTACATGTATTATCTTCATTTCGGCGATGTGCAGATCATCGGATCTTCGCCGGAACTTTTAGTACGCTGTGAAGACGGTGTTGTCGAAACCCGTCCCATCGCGGGTACGCGCAAACGCGGCAAAAATGACAAAGAAGACGCCGCCCTCGCCAAAGACCTTTTAAGCGATCCGAAAGAAAAAGCCGAACACATCATGCTCGTTGACTTAGGAAGAAATGACCTTGGCCGCGTGTGCGAATTGGGCACGGTGAAGATCTCGGAATTTATGTCCGTTGAGAAATATTCCCATGTCATGCATATTGTCAGCAATGTGCAGGGCAAACTGAAAAAAGGGCAGGACGCTTTTGACGTTTTGGAAGCAACTTTCCCCGCAGGAACAGTTTCCGGCGCGCCAAAGATCCGCGCGATGGAAATTATTGATGAACTTGAAAATGTGTCCCGCGGGCCTTACGCTGGCTGTATCGGATATTTCAGTTTTTCCGGGAATTTTGATTCCTGCATCACGATCCGTACCATCGTAGCAAGTAAAGGGAAGACCTATATTCAGGCCGGAGCCGGCATTGTCGCGGATTCCGACCCCAAAAAAGAATTTGAAGAAACCCAGAACAAGGCGCGGGCCCAAATCCTCGCGATCGAGAGGGCACATAAAGAATTTGCTTAAAACAACAACACAACTTAAAATACTTTAAATTTTGTAAGTCTAAAGGGTCCGGGATAATCCCGGAGGCAATATTGATGGTCGGGCCGCCATCTGATTAAATTGATCAGATGGCTTTTTTATTTTCCAGAAGGAGGACGACATGAAAATCACCCTGCGACTTATTTTTTCTTTGATCGCGATCGTCGCGGTCGTCGCTTTTATTTTCTCACTGACACAAGCCCGCCAAGAAGAAGACCGCCTTAAAGCGGATCTACAAAAACGAGCCAGTTTCGTCGCCGACAGCTTAAGGTTTTCCGTTGAACCGTTATTGCTCACCGACGGTAACACATCGAGTTTACAGCGGATCGTGGATCGATTCTCGAACCGCGAACGTCTTGTCGGAATAAATATTTATGACATCCGGGGGAATATTCTTGTTTCCTCAAAAGAGATACGTGCCAAGCTGGAAGCTGAACCGAAAATCTTATCCGAAACTATCCAAGAAGTTGAACGATTAGGGACGGAACGCGGAAGCACAATTAAGTTAGATGATCGAAATTTATATGCCTACGCCGCCCCACTATCAACCGGCATAAAAACTTCTCATGTTCTAACTTTAATATACGACGTAAACTACATTCATGATCGAGTCCAAAGACTACTGCTCAATAACTTCTTTAGAGCCTTAATTCAGGCCCTTCTGATCTCTTTAACGACCTTTATTGTCATTTTTTATAATGTCGTCACCCCTCTCAGAAAAACAACAGATTGGATCAAGAAAATCCGAAAAGGCGAACCGTCCCGTCCTTTAAATGCTAAAGAACAGCTTTTACTTGGCCCGCTTGCTTTAGAAATTACTCGTATGGCCAAAAGTTTGGAAGCCGCACGCTCTGCCGCCGAAGAAGAAGCACGATTACGTTACTCCTCAGAGTCCCGTTGGACACCTCAACGGTTAAAAGAATTCATACGGATGAAGCTGGAAGACCGCCCGCTTTTTGTCGTCTCCAACCGCGAGCCCTATATGCATATTCGAAACGGAAAAGAAATTGAGTGCATCGTTCCGGCCAGCGGCCTTGTAACCGCGCTTGAGCCGGTCCTCAACGCGTGTGGAGGGACATGGATCGCGCAAGGCAGCGGCAACGCCGACCGGGAAACCGTTGATAAGAACGACCGTCTTATGGTCCCGCCCGAAGAGCCGAAATACACATTACGCCGCGTTTGGATCGATAAAGATCAAGAAGAAGGGTTTTATTCCGGTTTTTCTAACGAAGGAATGTGGCCGTTGTGCCATATCGCGCACACCCGGCCCATATTTAGAGCCAAAGATTGGGAAGCCTATAAGGCCGTTAACAAAAAATTCGCGCAAGCGATCGCGGAAGAACTCGAAGGGGTTTCCAATCCTTTTGTGTTGATACAGGATTACCACTTTGCGCTTCTGCCGCGCATGGTCAAAAAACTCAAGCCCGAGGCTAAGATCGCGATTTTTTGGCATATCCCCTGGCCGAACCCGGAATCTTTCGGGATTTGCCCCTGGCGCCAAGAACTCTTAGACGGGATGCTCGGGGCGGACATTATCGGATTTCATACCCAATTCCACTGTAATAACTTTATTGAATCGGTTGACCGATTTTTAGAATCACGTATCGACTACGAACATTTTTCGATTAACCGTGAAAACCACACGACCTTGGTCAAACCTTTCCCGATCAGCATCGATTGTGATCCGACCAATGAAGGGTCAACTCAACCTCTTCTAAGTAAATCCGAATTATTAAAGAAACATAATATTCAGGCCGAATATCTCGGGGTAGGTGTTGACCGCCTCGATTACACCAAAGGTATCCTTGAACGGTTCCGCGCCATCGAGCATTTACTCGACAATCATTCAGGTTTTCGAGGGAAGTTCACCTTTGTTGAGCTTGGGGCGCCCAGCCGGACCATGATCCCCAAATATAAAGAATTCATCGACGAAATTGTTAAAGAGACTGAGCGGATCAATTTAAAATTTAAAAAGAACAATTGGCAGCCGATCCTCCTGCTGATGAAGCATCACAGCCATAAAGACATCATGCCCTTTTATAAGGCCGCGGACGTTTGTCTCGTGACGTCTTTGCACGACGGGATGAACCTCGTCGCTAAAGAATTTATTTCCGCGCGAGCGGATGAGAAAGGGGTTCTGGTCTTAAGCCAATTCACAGGCGCAGCAAGGGAGCTGCAGGACGCCTTGATCGTGAACCCCTATGATGTCGTTGAAACTTCACAAGCGATCAAAAAAGCGCTTGAAATGCCGGAAAGCGAACAGATCGACCGAATGAAACGGATGAGAGAAACCGTGCAAAGTAATAATATTTACCGCTGGGCTGGAGAGTTAGTCGGACAATTGACCCAGCTTCGAACAGAAAGCGATGGAAAGAACACATGATGCCGATTACCGAAAATCTAAATATTTTTCTAGGAACCACGGTTTTCCAAAACACTATACAAAGCTATGTTCTGACTTTGCTGACTTTTATGATACTTTTAATCAGTTTTTCCTTCACAAAGAGACTTGTGATCCATCATTTAGGACGATTGGCCGCAAAGACAGCTTCCGATTTTGATGATCTTATCGTCAAACTTCTCGCGCAAATCGGTTGGCCGGTTTTCATCGTCATCTCTTTACATATCGCCGTATCCGTGCTCATTCTGCCTAGTGCATTACGGTCATTTATCAGGTACGCGGTTATTTTTGTTGTCACAATCCGTGCGATCTTACTTTTGCAGGAAATCATACAATACACCGTGAATAAAACTTTAATCAAACGTATTGGCCAAGACAATCCCTCTTCCCAGGCCATGGTTAATAGTGTCTTATGGATGGTTAAATGGGGGATGTGGCTTTTAGGTGGGATATTCATATTAGATAATTTAGGCATCAACATTACCTCATTAGTTGCAGGTATCGGAATTGGGGGGATTGCCGTCGCGATGGCGTCCCAGGCCGTGCTTGGGGACGCCTTTAGCGCTTTATCGATTTACTTGGAT
>JADLGJ010000030.1 GCA_020849375.1 Candidatus Omnitrophota bacterium | reverse complement strand
CGTTTTCGCAACAGAACTGTCGCGTAGGCAGAAATACCTTCTTTACGGCCGATAGCGCCTAACCCCTCGGTCGTCGTCGCCTTAATATTCACATTGTCTTCGTCGATCTTTAAAGCTTTTGCAATCCGCGCCTTCATCAAAGGTTTATATGCCTTGATTTTCGGTTCTTCCGCCAAAATGACAGCATCAACATTCTCGATGGCAAAGTCCGCCTTTGTGACCAAACGGTAAACCGCTTCTAAAAGTTTGATGCTGGCAATATTGTGATATTTCTTATCCGTATTCGGGAAATGTTCACCGATATCACCCTTGCCTAAAGCACCCAGGATCGCATCACAGATCGCGTGCAGGACGACATCGGCATCGGAGTGGCCATCGAGGCCTTTATCATGCTTGATCTCAACCCCGCCCAAGAAGAGCTTGCGCCCTTTGGCCAAGCGATGCACATCATATCCGATACCGGTCTTGAACATATCAGCTTTTACTCCAAGAACACTTCTGCAATTTTAAGGTCTTCCGGGGTCGTGATCTTGATATTACGGTATTCCCCTTCAAAGATCTTGACCTTCGCCCCATAACGTTCGACGAGGAAAGCATCATCAGTCGCTTCCAGGCCGATCCCCCGCTGATGAGCCTGATTCAAAAGTTCATACGCAAAAACCTGCGGGGTTTGCGCTTCCCATAAAATATTGCGGTCCAAGGTCGCATTAATATCTTTCGAATTATGGTCCGTGCGCTTGATCGTTGACTTGACCGGGACAGCGACCACGATCGCCTTGCTCATCTCACAAGCGCGGATCGAATCCTCAACGAGCTTCAACGAGACCAATGGCCGAGCGGCGTCATGGACAAGGATATAATCCACATTGGGGTCGGTCGCTTTAACACCATTAAAGACCGACTCGCTTCGCGTTGCACCGCCGGGAATAACCTTGACCGGCTTTTTGAACGAGTACTTCTTAATGACCGCTTCAAAATCCGCGCAATGTTGTGCAGGAGCCACAACGATGATCCCCTCGACCATGGAACATTGATCAAAAACTTCCAGGGAATAAACAATGATCTCTTTGCCCTTGAGCAGTATGAGCGGCTTAGGTGTGGGGGAATTTAACCTGACCCCTGAACCCGCTGCCGGAATGATCACTTGTGTCCGCATAAATATCCTTACGCCATCAATTTCGCGAAAATCATCCTTCCACCCTGTGTCGGCAAGATCGAGGTGACAAGAACATGCACTTTCTTTCCGACGTGATTACGTCCGCCGGCGACGACGATCATGCTCCCGTCCTCGGTATAGGCCACCGCCTGGTCCGCTTCTTTTCCTTCTTTGACCAGACGCACATCCATTTCTTCGCCGGTAAAGACGGCCGGTTTGACCGCATGTAAAAGGTCATTGATATTTAAAGGCGCAACCCCTTGAATGACCGCAATACGGCTCAAATTAAAATCGGTCGTAAAGATCCGCGCTTCCATCAGCTTTGCCAACCGCACGAGCTTAGCATCAACTTCTTCAACTTCGGGAACATCATCTTCCTGGATACGGATATCCATCGCCGGGTCTTTTTGCATATTACGCAAGATCTCGACGCCGCGGCGGCCGCGCTGGCGCTTGATCTCATCATTAGAATCGGAAAGCGTCTGCAATTCCTGCAAAACGAAACGCGGCACCACCAGGCGCCCGCCCAAAAAATTCGTTTTATAAATATCCCAAATGCGCCCGTCAATGATCGCACTGGTGTCTAACAGGATGACCTGTTCGGCAAGTTCTTGTCTTTTAAAACGGACATACGGGATAATGATATTGAATTCGTCTTTTCCGCGCAAAGCCATGACCGCGCCGAGATATGAAAAAATAATCGTCAACACCGCACGCATCGTGGATTGCATAGAAACGTCTAAAGGCAACAACGTCAAGATATCCGATGTCAACTTGGCCATGACCATGCCGAGCAAAAGACCGAACACCATACTTGAAAGGCCCCGGACAGAAACGCGGCGAAGGCTGACTTCCAGCAAGATCAAGATCAAACCGGCGCCAGCGCCGATCCAAGTACCCAAAGTGACTTGATTGTTGATCGAACCCAGGTAAGAACCGACGAACGCACTGATGACCAGAAAAAATGTGCGGATGAAAAATAATGTCATCTAATAATCCTCTCTTGGCGGGGCCTGCGACTGAGCACGTAATGTGCGAAGGAGTGCTGAGCGCTCCGTCGCGAAGCCAGCTGCCGCGCCACCCGCCTAATTGGTTAAATGATCCAATGCTTCGCGGACATTTTCAACGCCGATCAAATTCAATTTGGTCTTTTCAAAACCGGCCCGCGTCTTCAAATTATTTTTCGGCAAAATGCAATTCTTAAAACCGAGTTTTTCCGCTTCATTGATACGTAAAGCAACCTGGCTGACACTGCGCACCTCAGCAGAAAGCCCGACTTCCCCGAAAACAACGCTGTCCTCGCTCAAAGGACGGTCCAATAAGGCGGAAGCGACCGTAAGGACGACCCCAAGGTCGGCCGCCGGGTCCATCAACTTAACACCGCCGACGACGTTCAAAAAGATATCTTTGTCCTGCAAATTGAGGTCCATCCGCTTTTCGAGGACAGCACAAAGCAGGGCCAACCTGTTAGGGTCAAACCCTTGTGCTTTCTGGCGCACCATCCCGAAAGTCGAACGGCTCACTAAGCCCTGGACTTCGACGAGAAATGGCCGCGTCCCCTCAAGGATCGGCACAACGACCGATCCCGATGTTGCTTTCGCGCGTTCCGCCAAAAAAATCTCCGACGGATTCGTGACTTCGATCAAACCGCCTTCGGTCATTTCAAAAACACCAAGTTCGTTGGTGGAACCGAAACGATTCTTGATCGTCCGCAACAAGCGGTGCGAATTGTAACGCTCACCTTCAAAATAAAGAACCGTATCAACAATATGTTCAAGCACTCGCGGCCCGGCGATCGTTCCCTCTTTGGTGACATGGCCAATGAGAAAAAGCGACATATCAGTGGTCTTGGCCAAATGGGTCAGGATCGCGGCACATTCACGGACTTGGCTGACACTGCCCGGGCTCGACGGAATATCGGGATGATAAATAACCTGGATCGAGTCAATGACCACGATCTGCGGTTTCATCTTAGTCAAATATTCTTTGATCGCGTTGAGGTCAACCTGATTGACAATGTATAAACTGTCAGACGTGTCAGCACCAAGCCGCTGAGCGCGCATCTTGGTCTGCTGGACGCTTTCTTCACCGCTGACATAAAGGACTTTATGGCCCTGACGGCTTAACGCGCAAACGGCTTGTAAAGCGATCGTGGATTTCCCGATGCCGGGATCACCGCCGATAAGCGTAACTGAGGACGGAACAATTCCGCCGCCCAAGACGCGGTCAAATTCGCTGATGCCGGTCGTATAACGTTTCTCGCCGAGATTTCCGGTCGGGATGTCGCTGAACTTCACCGGCTTGTCGGGAAAAACGACCCCGCCGCGGCCTTCTTTGGCGATCGGCGTGATCATTTCCTCAACGTAAGAATTCCAACTTTCGCAGGAAGGGCATTTGCCCAGCCAGCGGGGAGACTGCGCCCCGCAGGTCTGGCAAACGTACATCACTTTTGTTTTAGTCGACGACATAAAACTTATTCAAAATACAGCGCGTCATTTTTGCGCGTGATCTTGACTTTAGAGCCTTCTTTGTAACGGCCGGAAATAATTTCTTCAGCCAACGGATCTTCCAGCAACCGCTGGATCGTTCTCTTCAAGGGCCTCGCCCCGAAGACCGGGTCAAAACCCTTTTCGACCAACAGGTCCAATGCGGGCTGGTCAACCTCGATCGCGATCTGTTTATCTTCAAGCCGCTTGGTGACTTCCCTGATCTCAAGCGTGACGATCTGGGTCAGGTTCTCGCGGGTCAAAGACTTAAAGACGATAATATCGTCAATACGGTTCAAGAATTCCGGCTTGAAGAATTTCTTAACTTCTTCCAAAAGGCGGCTCTTGGTATCCGTATCATTCAACCCTTCCTTTGGCGTCACGAAACCTAATGCACCTTTTGAGCGAAGCATTTCCGCGCCGACATTGGACGTCATGATGATGATCGTATTACGAAAATCGATCTTGCGCCCCAAACTGTCCGTCAAACGGCCTTCTTCGAAAACCTGAAGAAGGATATT
>JADLGJ010000029.1 GCA_020849375.1 Candidatus Omnitrophota bacterium | reverse complement strand
CTTTTGAAAAATTACCGCAGTTCACCGTGATCCGCGACACCTATACTGTTGACGGGGTTTTGGGAGAAGGCGCCTTTGGTGTCGTTTATAAAGTCCGCCATAAATTCTTAGGCATTCAGGCCCTGAAGGTTTTTCATCCGGAAAAACTGTCTCAGCAAAACCAGGATGAACTTTTGAACGAGGCGTTCATCCTTTCAAAGATCACGCACCCTAATGTCGTGCGGGTTTTTGACGCGAACCATTTTGACTGGAGAGGGCAGGTTTTGTCCTATGTTGCGATGGAGTATGTTCCCGGCGGGACGCTCGATACTTATCTGCGTAATAAAGGGAAACTCGGTCAAGATCTTGCAGTACAGATCCAGGTCATGATCTGCCGCGGCCTGGCGCAAGCGCATCAACTCCATCCACCGGTCATTCATCGGGATGTTAAACCTCAGAATATTATGGTTGATACGCAAGGGGCACAATTCGCGGCCAAGGTTTCGGATTTTGGACAGGCGAAACACGTTGACCCTTTGACCAAATTGGCTGACAGCGCCGGAACGCTGGTTTATATGGCACCGGAAGGATTCTGGAATTATAAATCTCCGGCTAGTGATGTGTATTCCGCCGGTATCGTTTTTTATATGATGCTCACCGGGACGCCGCCATTCAAAATGCCGACGACCGAACGTTATAAAGATGAAAAGGAAGTCGAGCGCGCGGTCCGCAAATCGAGAGCGACCCCGCCAAAGCTTCCGTCCGAGATCCGTCGTGAACTTGATCCCGGCCTTGATGTGATCGTGATGAAAGCGTTGGAGAACGACGCCGGTAAACGGTATAACGATGCTGGTGAGTTTTTGCACGCTTTGGAAAGATTTGCACCGCTAGCGGCTGACCCGCTGAAGAAGAAAATTGATGAAGCGTTGTTGTTGGGGCGCCAGTACCGCGATCTGCCGCAAGCGATCGAGGCGATGGAAAATGTTTTGCGTGAAGTTTCTGCACAAGAACGGCAAGATTTGATGAACCGCTATGGCACGATCTTAGAAAGCTGGAAAAAAGGGATCATCCTGTGAAAAAGGTCATTGCTTTGCTCGTCCAGTCCGGCCCCTTGAAGGGCCATAAGTATTTCGTGAAAACAGATTGTCCGGTTTTGATCGGCCGAGGAGAAGAGTCGAATATCCGTATTAAGAGCGATAAATTTTGTTCTCGCAGCCAAGCTGTGGTGTTCTGTGACAAGGGCGACTGCTATGTCAAAGACCTGGAGAGTACCAACGGGACCTTTGTCAACAAGGTCAGGGTGACAGAGAACGTAAAACTTAAGAATAATGATGTTATTAGCTTTGGTTCGACGGAAGTTGTGTTTTTCATCGCCGACAAACCTAAGAACGATAAGTCACTGATGAATGTTGTTTGATGAGAGAGAAAGGTTCATTGTGTTGAAAAGTCCTAAAACAAAGATCTTGATCTGCGGGATCCTGCCGCCGCCTAATTTCGGCCACAGCATGATCTACAAGGCGCTTATGGAGTCGCGGTTCGTCGGCGAGTTCGACGTCGTGTTCTTTAATATGAAGTTTTGGTCATATGAAAAGCACAAAAAAGTCACGGTTGCGAAACTCTTTAAATTCATCCAGTATTATTTTCAATTCATCGGGCTTATCATCAGCTGCCGCCCTCAATATGTGTTATACGCGATCAGTTTTGATAAATTGCCGTTCGTGAAAGATTTTGTTTTTTGTATGACGGCGAGATTTTTGGGCCGTAAGGTCATTTTGCACGATATGGGCCAATATTTGCGCGAGCTTGACGCGGCGCTCAGTCCATTTGCGAGAAAATTACTGCGCTTAATGATGAAAAATATATCGGGAAGTATTGTGCTCGGCGAAGTGACGCGCCAGGTTTATCAAGGTTTTATGGATGTCAATCGTGTTTACGCGGTGCCCGGTGCCGTCGCGGATTCGATCCATTTGGCGCCGGGAGTTGCCCGACGTCCGGCCACGGAGAAAGTCAATGTCCTGTTCTTTTCATTCTTACAGAAGTCGAAAGGGATATGGACGGCTTTGCAGGCCATGCCGAAAGTGATCGCACAAGATCCCAATATCTTTTTTACCTTTGCCGGGCCTGCGGAGTCTGAGGCATTTGTTGCTGAGATGAAAGATTTTATAACAAAGAATAATTTAGAAAAGCATTTTGAGTATGTCGGTTATGTTGGTGATGACACCAAACGGACCGAGTATTTCCGCAGGAGCGATATTTATATTTTCCCGACCCTACGAGATGTTTTTGGCCTGGTCCTTTTACATGCGATGGCCGAGAGTTTGCCAGTCGCCGCTTCCCGTGAAGGTGCGGTGCCCGAGATCGTTGATGACGGGAAGACCGGATTTTTGTTCCCGAAAGGGGATGAGGCGGCTCTTGCAGAGAAAATATTGCTCTTGGCCAAAGATCCGGCTTTGCGTGCGCGGATGGGCCTCGAAGGACGCAGGAAGTATGAACAATTTTATACATTGGAGCGGTATGCTCAGAGAATGGTTGAGGTTTTTGCGAATTTAAACAGCAGGGAGCGGGTATGAAAAACCGTTGGCTCGCGATCTATTGTTTTATTATTGTTTCCCTTTATGTGATATGGAGAGTATGCGTCCTTTTAAAGCGAATGCATTGAATTTATCCCATCTGCCGACGTGGATGCTCATCATCGGTTTGCCGCTGTATTGGCTGGAAATGGCCTTTCATCAGAATAATCACGGGATCACCACACCGCTGGCGTGGATCGCTTTTGCGGTCGTAGCCGCGGTTGCGGTCCGGCACGCTCTTGTGGGCTGTTCTTGGTCATGGAAAACATTTTGGCCGGGGGGATGGATTGACCGCAGTTTATTGATCTCAGGGGCTCTTTTGTGTTTGGGTATGACCGCTATCTATTGTTATGCCGCGTTACTTCCGCCGCATTTGCCGCAAGAAGAGGATGTCCTTAATTATCATTACACTTTTCCCCGTCAGCATTTGATCCGGCAGTCTTTTCAATATGTCCGTTGGTCAACGTGTGATCTTTTTCCTTATCCGGTGCAATTCGGGTTAGCGCCATTTTGGTTCGTCACTGAATTGCCGAATAAATTGCCGCAATCTTTATTTTTTCTGTCGGTGCCTGCCATCTTGGTCCGTTTATTAAAGTTCTTAGGCCAATCTGATCCCTGGAAATGTACTTTGCTGGTTTTTGCTTTCTTTGGTGCGCATCATGTCGTCATTCAAGGGGGGAGCGCGATGTTGGATATTGTCCTGGCGTATCTTTTTTTAGCCGCCCTGGATAGTTTTTTACGCGGGAATTGGATCATGGCCGCGGTGGAATTTGTTTTTTACTTTTGGTCAAAATCATTTGCTCCGCTCCAGATGTTGGCGGTCATGGCCGTTCTTTCGGCCGCTCTTTTTGTCCTTAAAAGATCAGGTTTTCAACTGAATTGGGGCTTTCCATCATCTGCCGTTAATCTACCCAGGGTTGACTTGAAGTTTCTTCGTAAGTTTTTGTTGCTTTTTGGGGTTCTAAGTATCATCGTGGCCGGGCCGTTCGTTGTAAAATCGCTAAAGATCGGCGGCACGCCGCTTTTTCCTTTTTTTGTAGGAGTTTTTCCGCATTTTCAGCACGTTGACGAATTACCTTGGGATTGGGATTCCTTCGTCGCCGCCGCGAAATATGACCTCTCGATGAAGGATGCTTATGGCCTGCCCCGGACAGGGATCAACTTGATCAAACATTTTTGGCTTATCGCGGTGCCGCAGGAGGGAGTGAACAACGTTTTTGATTATCCCGTCGGATTGGTGTATTTATTATGCCTCGGGCCATTTTTATATTTGATGGTCAAAGGGTTACGGCAAAAACAGATAGGGATCTTACCGCTTCTGATTTGCGTGATATGGTCGTCGTGGTGGTCCGGTTCTCAGCAGTCACGGTTCTTATATGTGCCGCTCTTTTTACTTTACTTGACCGTGATCGCGGAACTCCGCTACTCAAAGTTATTCGTTCTGTCGGTGCTCTTTGCGGTTCTGATAAGTGCCGGCTCAGCTTTCCGCGCTCATTGCTCTGATTTTGGGAAGCCGCCTGAATCGCTATTGAGTCGGCGTGACCAAGAGTTTCGAAGGCTCAGCCGGGAATACATGGCCCAAAAGAGATCCGATAAAGTCGTTGTTAAAGACTATCAAGCCGCTTACGCCCAATTCCCTGCAACGGTTTTGGCGGAGAATATCCCTTATACGCTACAAATTGAATCGTTTCGATGATAGAATTAATTTCACTCAAGGATGATTTGTGAAAAATAAAATATTACTAATACTTGTTCTTTGTGTGTTCGCGCTTTTCTGGGATGACCTGGCGATGCGGGTTGCACATTTGGAATATGAGGGGCGGGATAATCTTTACCGCCGGGCACGGTTGGCTGCTTTAGAAAAAGAAGCACAAAAGATACCTGTCCTTGAACAGCAAGTTGCCCAGTTGCAACAGCGCCTGCTCATTCTTAATCCGTTGTTGGCAAAAAGTAATCTTGCGGCCCAGCGGTTGACATTGATACAGGATCTTTTGGATAAAACAGTTTTAGCCGATAAAAAAATCAAAGTTTTTCGTACTTCTCAACACCCGGATCGTGTGGAAGCAGCTGGGATCGGAAGCAATATTGCTCAGCGTCAAGGCAAGTGGGGGGGGCATACATTCTTTCGCGTCGGCAGTGTTGACCCTGGGAATGTGGGGCGCGGCTTACTTCAATTTGCAGAACTTACCCCTGAATTCTTTAAAGGGAAAAAGATCCTAGCTGCCGTGCTTTATATGAAGCAGACACAAAATGACGCTACGCTCGAAGATGATAACGCACTTAATGAAACGATCGATCTTTATGCTGTCAAGAAAAAATGGAGTGAGGGCACCTATATCCGAGGGAAAGCGGCTAAAGGGTTTGTGACTTGGATGTCCGCTAGGGCCGATATTGAGGATTGGACGGTCCCGGGCTGCTCGAGCCCGACGGACGATTTTGATCCGCTCATTCTGGGGACAACGGGCCCGGCGGTTTCGGGAGATGCAACGGAGTGGATCATGCTGGTTTTTAATATTGATGGGATTGCCTATCTGATGGACACATCTTCATTGTATAAAGGGTTCCTTTTGAAAACGCGAATTGAATCAAAGATGAACACCGCGGTCTTTTTTGATTCCGACGAAGGTCCTGCAGAATATATTCCTTACCTGGAAATTTATTATCAAGACGATAAGTCAAAAACGGAGCGCCGCTAATGCGTTTGAGCGTTTTGATCCCTGTTTATAATGAAAACCGTTATATTAAAAGAGTCGTCGAGGCTGTTTTGCGCCAGGATGTCCGTGGCATCCGCTCTAAGGAAATTGTTATTGTTGATGATGGATCGAACGATGGCAGTTCTGATCTTTTACGCGACCTGGCGAAACAATTCCCGCAACAGATCGTCCTGATCTCACATGGGAAGAACCTCGGGAAGGGAGAGGCGATCCGCAGTGCGGCGAAGAAAATGACGGGAGATATTTGTATCATTCAGGACGCGGATTTTGAGTATGACCCGAAGGATTATTCAGCCGTTCTGGACCCGATCATCGCCGGGCGGGCGGATTGTGTTTTTGGGTCGCGCTTTAGTGAGTTGCATTCCAAGAAGGTTCTATATCATTGGCATTATGTCGGGAATCGCCTTCTCACAACGTTAAGTAATATGTTCACAAATTTAAAGTTGACCGATATTTCGGCAAGTTATAAAGCTTTTCGTTGTGAAATCCTAAAGGATATCCCGATACGTTCTGCAGATTTTAGTTTTGAAGCGGAGGTCATCTCTAAGGTCGCCCGTCGGAAATGCCGGGTCTATGAAGTCAGTGTTAACTATAGTGGACGGACATACGCGGAAGGCAAGAAGAATCACTGGATCAGCGGGGCCAAAACGGCTGGGGTCATTTTAAAATATGGGTTCATCAATGACAGCCACCATTCGCAGTGAGCCATCAATGATGCCGTCCTTTGATGTCCTCGGGGTTAAGATCAGTGCGGTGAACCTCTCCTCGGCAGCGCGGCAGATCGAAGAGTGGATCGCCGCCCGGGCAAAAACTTATGTTTGTGTCGCGCCAGTTTCGACGATCATGGATTGTCAGGATGATCCGGATTACTTGCGGATCGTCAATAACGCCGGCATGGTGACTCCCGACGGTATGCCTGTGGTATGGCTCGGCCGCCGCCAGGCCGGGACAATGCTTGACCGGACGTATGGCCCCGACCTGATGAATACTTTTTGTGCTTTGAGCGAGGAGAAAGGTTATAAACATTTCTTTTATGGCGGGTCAGCAACAGCTAACCGCCTTTTGTCAGAGAATTTACAAAAACGTTTTCCGAAGTTAAAGATCGTTGGGCAGTATGCTCCGTCGCTCTTAGCGGTGAAGCAAAAGGAAAAACCCGAGGTGATCGGCCAGATCAATGCCGCAGGTGCGGATGTTTTGTGGGTCGGCCTGGGTTCTCCCAAACAGGATTTCTGGATGGCCCTGCACCGCAATGACCTGTCGGTCCCGGTCATTGTCGGCGCTGGGGCGGCCTTCGATTTTCTCGCTGGGACCAAGCCGCAAGCCCCGCGCTGGATGCAGAGGTCGGGACTCGAGTGGGTGTTCCGCCTGTGCTGTGAACCTCAACGTTTGTGGAAAAGATATTTAGTCGGCAATAGCCGTTTTATTTACCTTTTGTTGAAAAATAGATTTTTCAAAAATACCCGGCAGGTGAAGTCATGACGAAGATCTTGAACCGTTCCCTTTTGATCAAATTCATTTATATCTGCATTGATATTTTCTTTGTCAGCCTAGCGATCTATTTGGCTTGCTGGATGCGCAAGGAAACCTTGCCGTTTGCCGTAGATGCCGGGATGTTCTTCAATCCCAAAAGCTCGATCCATTTTATTTTTATATTCTGGCTTGTTAATATTCTTCTGCTGAATAATAACAACGGCCTCTACCAGACCCGCCGGGAACTTGCGGAAAGTATTGAAATTTGGAAAGTCATCCGTTCCGTGGTCCAGTCTGTGGTCATCGCGATCGTGGCGATCTATATTTTTAAGATCCAGGCGTTCCCCCGTACCGTCCTTTTGATCTCCGGCGTGTTGATCGTGGCCTTTTTGTCTGTCTGGCGTCTCGCTAAACGCGCTTTCGTCCTTTTTCTGGTTTCGAAAGGATACAATAATTTCAATGTTTTGATCATTGGGGCGGGAAAAGTAGGGACAGCTTTAACCCAGGAGATCAATCGCCGTAGAGCTTTGGGGCTTAACATTGTCGGTTTCCTTGATGATTTTAAATCCTCGCCGGAAACATGCGAAGGGCACAAGATCTTAGGCAAGATCATGGACTTCCCGACCATAGCCCAACAGAAATTCATCAATGTCGTTTTTATTACGATCCATCATGATAGCCGCGTGTTCTTGCAATTGCTGGAGCAGGCGCGCGAAATGCGTTTGGCCGTGAGGGTGGTGCCGGAGGGCTTTGAACTCACGACCGGAGAATTCGGGAAATACAATATCGGTTTTATTCCTGTCCTTGAATATTTTAATGAAGGCGTGGAATTCAGCCATCCCGGGAAAAGGCTTTTTGATTTTTTCGCCGCGTTGTTCTTGTTGATCTTGCTGGCGCCGGTCTTTCTGGTCATCGGGATCCTGATCAAGAAAGACAGTAAGGGGCCCGTTTTTTATTTATCCCGTCGTTACGGCCGCCGCGGGCAAGAATTCTCGATGTTCAAATTCCGGACCATGGGCGTTAATGCCCATGAGCAATTAAGCGAGCTTAAAGATAAGAATGAAGTCGACGGGCCGATCTTTAAGATCAAGAGCGACCCGCGCGTGACCGAGTTCGGGAAAGTTTTGCGTAAATACAGTTTGGATGAATTGCCGCAATTGATCAATGTTCTTATCGGAGAAATGAGTTTGGTCGGGCCGCGTCCGTTCCCGATCGAACAGATCGAAAAAGAGGACCTCCGCCAGCTCAAGCGCCTGGAGGTTAAGCCCGGCATTACCGGCCTTTGGCAGATCCGCGGCCGCAGCGACATTTCTTTCAGTCGGCTGATCAAGTGGGACATTTGGTATATTAACAATTGGTCATTCTGGCTCGATATTAATATTCTTCTTCAGACTATTCCAGTGGTCGTCAAAGGTAAGGGTGCTTATTAAAATGCATATTACTGCGGTCAAGGCAAAGATCGATAACATCATCCGTTTTTTGTTCTATGTCATGATCCTTTTTATTCCTTACAGTAAGGCGGCCGTCGAAACTTCGGTTGTGATCTCCTGTTTGCTGTGGACCGTCAAGCACTCATTGACCTTGGTGGAATTGCGTTCGAAAGGGAAGAGGTCTGCCAGCTTCATCCGTGACCTTGGGCACGCTTTCTGCCCGGCACATAATGTTTTAAATAAAGGGATCGCTGCTTTTTTACTGGTGTGTTTTCTTTCTATCGTGGGAAGTGAACTGCCTTTACAATCGTTGCACGGATTCTTTACAAAAACGATCGAAGGTTATGCTATTTACTTGATCGTCTTGGAAGTTTTTGTGATCCGCCGTCAGGTCAATGTGGCGATAGCTGTTTTTATGGCGACCGCTTTTGCAACGGGACTTGATACACTACTTCAATATTATGTGACACATCAAGATCTTTTCCGCCAGCGGACGCTCGTTGAAGGCTACCGCGCAACGGGAGCATTTCAGCATCCTAATTTGTTAGGCGCTTTTTTAACGGTTGCGATCCCGGTCGCATTAAGCCTATTTTTTTCTATTGATAAGAAATCTAAAAGTAAACCACAAAAAATATACCTTGCAGCTGTCAGTTTTGTTTTAGTTTGGGCGTTATTCCTGACCTTTTCCCGCGGAGCGTGGATGGGAACCGCGATCGGAATGATCTTCTTTGTCCTTGTGATGGTCGGAAATAAAGTTAAGCCATGGGTGCGCTGTATGCTCATGATCTTTGCCGTTGTGGCCGGTTGTCTTGCCATCGGGCAGGCTTTTGAACTCAAGAAACAGATGAATGTGACTAAAGATGACTCTGTAACGGCCGAATGGCGTATCGCACTTTGGCGTGAAGGTTTTTATTTGATCAAGGAACGTCCGTTCTTCGGGCACGGCCTGAACACCTTTATGCCCGTCATGGAGAATCACTTGATCTCGACGCAAAATCCACTTGCCGTCGGGTACAGTGCCAGTTATGCGCACAATTGTTATTTGCAGATGGCCGTTGAGGTCGGTGTTCTCGGATTAAGCGGGTTCTTAGCTATTATCTTTTTGCTTTTTCAAACGGTCTTAAAATCGTTACCGCCGGCCAAAGATCTGCGCTGTTTGATGGCGGGTTTATTGGCCGGACTGTTAGCATTTTTAGTCCACTCTGCGGTTGATATTAATTTTTATTCAGTTGAGCTTCCGCTTCTTTTCTGGCTGATGGCCGGTTTCGCGATTTCCCTCGATAAGCAGTTGAGTGATAAAACAAGTTATGCTATAAAGTAACGAACTTGAGCCTGCCTGCGCAAACAGCGCAGAGGCGAAATCCCGTATAGCTATACGGGATTAAATTAAGGACTAGTATGCCGACACCAAAACGTGCACTGATATCCGGTATCACCGGGCAAGATGGTTCCTATCTTGCTGAATTCCTTTTGAAAAAAGGCTATGAAGTCTTTGGCCTTATCCGCCGGGCGAGTACCTTTAACACTGACCGCATTGACCATCTTTATCAAGACCCGCATGAAAAAGATGTCCGTTTGAGCCTTGTCTACGGCGATCTCAATGATGCCAGTTCGCTTAATCGCATCATGAAAACCATTAAGCCGGACGAAATTTATAATTTAGGCGCGCAAAGCCACGTGAAGGTCAGTTTTGAGATCCCTGAGTACACCGCCGAGGTCACTGGCGTGGGGACGACCCGCTTGTTGGAAGCGATCCGCGACTCCCAGATCAAAACAAAATTTTATCAGGCCTCCAGCTCGGAAATGTTCGGGAAAGTCTTGGAAACTCCGCAGACGGAAACGACGCCATTTTATCCACGCAGTCCTTATGCCGCCGCTAAAGTTTATGCTTATTGGATGACTGTTAATTACCGCGAAGCTTATGATATGTTCGCCTGTAACGGGATCCTTTTTAATCATGAATCTCCCCGTCGCGGCGAAACGTTCGTCACCCGGAAGATCACGATGGCTTTGGCTCGGATCAAACAGGGGGTCCAGAAAGACCTTTTTCTGGGGAATCTTGATGCGAAGCGCGACTGGGGTTTTGCCGGTGATTATGTTGAAGCAATGTGGCTGATGCTGCAGCAGAAAAAAGCCCAGGATTACGTCATTGCGACGGGTGAAACTCATTCGGTCCGTGAATTCCTTGACGAGGCTTTTGGTTATGCCGGGCTTGATTGGAAGAAATATGTGAAGATCGACAAACGTTATTTACGTCCGACCGAAGTGGACCTGCTTTTGGGCGACAGCAGCAAGGCCCAAAAAGAATTGAAATGGAAACCCAAGGTCACATTCAAGCAGTTAGTGAAAATGATGGTGGATGCAGACATGGCTTTGGTTGACCGTCAATTGCACGGGACAAAAGGAAAGGCCAAGCATGGCAAGTAAGGCCGGTTTTTGGAAAAAACAGAATGTGATCGTCACGGGCGGCGCTGGTTTTCTCGGCAAGGCCGTTGTCCGCGACCTTAAAGCCAAAGGCTGTAAAAAGATCTTTGTTCCGCGCAGTAAAGATTATGACCTGCGTAAAACTTCTGCGATCCGTAAAATGATCCAGAAGGTCAAGCCGGATATGATCATCCATCTTGCCGCTTCCGTCGGTGGTATCGGTGCCAATCGCGAAAATCCGGGAAAATTCTTTTATGACAATTTGATCATGGGCGTTGAGTTGATCGAGCAATCACGCCTGCTCGGCGTTAAAAAATTTGTTGCCATCGGTACGATCTGTGCGTACCCGAAATTTTTGCCGATCCCGTTTAAAGAAGATGACCTTTGGAACGGTTATCCGGAAGAAACGAACGCGCCGTATGGTTTGGCCAAGAAAATGCTGCTCGTGCAATCGCAGGCCTATCGCCAGCAATACGGGTTTAACTCGATCTATTTGCTGCCGGTCAATTTATACGGGCCGGAAGATAATTTTTCGCCGTCTTCGTCGCATGTTATTCCGGCACTCATCAAAAAATGCCTTGATGCTAAAGCGGCCGGTGATAAGTCGATCACGGTCTGGGGAACAGGGAAGGCCACGCGCGAATTCCTTTATGTTGATGACGCGGCCCGTGGGATCATCATGGCCGCAGAAAAATATAATAAAAGCGAACCGGTGAACATTGGCGCCGGATTTGAGATCTCGATCAAAGACCTTGTCACCATGATCACGGTTTTGACCGGATATAAGGGAGACATTGTCTGGGATACCACCAAACCCGACGGGCAACCCCGCCGTTGCTTGGATACGGCCCGCGCTTATCAAGAGTTTAAATTTAAAGCCAAAGAGAATTTTACCCAAGGGCTTAAGAAAACGATCGCCTGGTATATTAAAAATAGGCCGAAAATATAAAATGACCCGTTCTTCCGCTCTCCAGTGGTGCGACCACGCAATATATTTCTCGCTTTTACCGGTCGCGTTTTTTTTGCCGATCTCGACGGCTGTTGTTGAAGTCGGCGCCACGATATGCATTTCCGGTTTCTTTTTCAAAAGGATGATCCTCTTATGGTGGCCGGATAAGAACCAGCCTGCTGTTAAGAATTCATTAGCGACGCTTCTGCCGTTCCCGAAATTCATTATTTTCCCCGCCCTGGCTTTTGTTTTTGCGACTTTATTATCGGTCATTTGCAGCCAGTTCCCGTATCTAAGTTGGAAAGGTTTTTTCGGAAAGACCGTTGAAGGGATTGTTCTTTTCTTTGCGATCCTCGAAGGGGTCAGGGATCGCAAACGCCTAAATTGGTTATTAAGCCTTTTTGTGCTTTCCGCTGTTTTTGTTTCGTTCGACGGGATTTGGCAGCATTTCTTTAAACAGGAACTGATCTTCCAAAAAGCGATCACTTATGAGGGGAGAGTCACCGGGCCGTTCGGGCATCCCAATGATTTTGGGTCCTATTTGTTAACAGCGGCTGTCTT
>JADLGJ010000028.1 GCA_020849375.1 Candidatus Omnitrophota bacterium | reverse complement strand
GCCGCCCGTAAACAGGGGATCGAGGTCGAGCAATTCTCCGTTGGGTTTGGCCCGAAACTTTTCTCATGGAAGGCGGATGGTACGGAATTCATGGTCTGTGCGATCCCGTTAGGCGGGTTCGTCAAGTTGGCCGGTGATGACCGCACTAAACTCAAAGGTAAGCCGGAAGAATTTTATTCCCATCCGGTGGGCCATCGCGCCCTCGTCATCCTGATGGGGCCATTGGTCAATGTTGTTTTTGCGTACTTTTGTTTTTGGATCGTTTTTATGTTCGGATTCCCGGTGATCTCGCCACGTATCGGTGCGGTGATGCCTAACTATCCGGCCCAGGCGGCGGGAATTACCGTCGGGGATCTTGTTGTTCAGATCAATGAAAAGAAGATCACCAGTTGGGACGACCTTCAGGATTATGTGACCACCTCAAAAGGCGGCCCGCTGACATTTAAGGTCATCCGTGACGGCGCAGAGATCGAGAAGGTCATACTTCCGAAATTATCTGAAACGAAGAATATTTTTGGTGCCACACAGCGCGTCAATTTGGTCGGGGTTCAGCCTGGCGATGACCCTAAGGAAGCCCTGATCTTATTGCGTTACGGCCCGGTTGAGTCGTTGGGGAAAGCTGGTATCCAGATGTATAAATTAACGGTGCTGACTTTCAAGGGGCTATACCATGTCATCATCGGTACGCTTCCGGCGCAGGATGCCTTCGCAGGGCCGATCCGTATCTTTGATATTATCGCCTTGGCCGCAGAACGGGGCTTTACACATCTGCTTTATATTACGGGGATCATTAGTGCGAACTTGGCGATCTTTAATCTTTTCCCTGTGCCGGTTCTCGACGGGGGGCATTTATTCTTCCTGGCTATCGAAAAATTGCGCGGCAAACCTTTGTCGCTCAAATTTGAAGAAAATTTAACAAAGGTCGGCTTCGGCCTGTTAATGGCGTTGATGGTTTTTGTGATCTTTAATGATATGAGTTCGATGGGGTGGTTCACTAAGTTGCAAAAACTTTTTAATCCCTAAGCGAAAGAGGCTCCTATGGAAATGGATTACGGCGATTTAAAGCAAATTGTTCATCAGTATTTGATCAAGAAGACAGAATTCTTGAAAGTCAAAGATAATATGAACGATGACCAGCTGCGCGTCTTCGTTGATAAGGCTTTAACCAATCTTTGCGTGGATGAACGTATTGATATCCCGACATCGACTCGGATTATGTTGATCCGTGAACTCGTTAGTGCTGTCGTCAGTTTGGGGCCATTGCGTCCGCTCATCGAAGATAAAACGATCACGGAAATTATGATCAACGGACCGAGCGCGATCTATGTCCAGCGGGATGGGAAGATCACGTTGACCGATGTTAAATTCGGTTCCAATGAACAGCTTGTCCATACAATCCAAAAAATTCTCGCCGGATCCGGTTCCAACCGCCGCGTGGACGAATCATCGCCGTATGTCGACTTTTCTTTGCCGGACGGCTCGCGTGTTAACGTACTTTTGCCGCCGTGTTCGCTGGTCGGGCCGGTCGTGACGATCCGTAAATTCGCCGACATTAATACACTTGATAGTTTGCTGGCACGCGGGATGATGAGCAAGAAGATGGCCGTCTTCCTTATTGCTGCGATGAAAGCAAAATTGAATATTGTCTTCTGCGGGGCGACCGGGACTGGTAAGACAACGACCCTGAACGTTTTGTCGCGCCATTTGCCTGATCACGAGCGTATCATTACGATCGAAGATACGCCGGAGTTGCGTTTATTACAAAAACACGTGGTTTCTTTGCAGTCAAAGCCGGCGAACATAGAAGGTAAGGGAGCTATCACGATCCGTGACCTTTTCGTCAACTCTTTGCGTATGCGCCCGGACCGTATTATCATCGGTGAAATCCGTTCCGGAGAAATGTTGGATATGATCGAATCAATTTCGTCGGGCCACTCCGGGGCGCTCGCGATCGTCCATGCGGAATCTCCTCATGATTGCGTCAGCCGCATGGTCACCATGATGTTGATGACCGGTATTCAGCTCAGCACGGAAACCATAACCCGGCAGGTTGTCCGTGCGATCGATCTGATCGTGCATATTGAACTTTTTCCTGATGGTGTTCGCCGGATCACTCATATCAGTGATTTTACCTTTGATGAAGCGACAAAAGAACCTAAGCTTGAGCATGTTTTTGAGTTTATCCAGGACACGATGGATGAAAATGGAGCAGTGACCGGGCATTGGGAAATGATCGGGCATAAACCGTCATTTTATAATAAGTTCAAAAAGAAGAATATTTCCTTCCCTGAAGGTTTTTTTGAAACAAAGGTTGGTGAATAGAAAATGTTCTGGTCAAAGTCTTTTATCCCGACATTGAAAGAAGTCCCCGCCGGTACGGAAGCGATAAGCCATCAGCTGTCGTTACGCGCTGGCTTGGTTATGATGTTGACGTCGGGTGTTTATTCGTATTTGCCGTTAGGGCTTCGTGTCTTGAAGCGGATCGAAAATATCATTCGTGAAGAAATGAACGCCGCCGGCGGACAGGAATTGTTTTTGCCTGTCCTTCAGCCGATCGAATTGTGGCAGCAAACAGGCCGTGATAAGACGCTCGCCGAGATCATGATCAAATTTGAGGATAAAAAGGGCCGCACGATGTGCTTGGGGCCTACGCATGAAGAGGTTATTACCGATCTTGTGAAGAACTATGTCCAGTCATATCGGCAATTGCCGGTTACGCTTTATCAGATCCAGACAAAATTTCGCGATGAGCTTCGGACCCGTTACGGGATCGTTCGCGCTTGCGAATTTATTATGAAAGATGCCTACAGCTTTGACCGCGATGAAGACGGTTTGAAGAAAAATTATCAATTGATGTATGACGCATATACGCGGATCTTTAAGCGCTGTGGTTTGGATGTTGTTGTTGCAGAAGCGGATTCCGGTGCCATGGGCGGAAGTATTTCCCATGAGTTTCTCGTCCCGGCTGCGATCGGCGAAGATGCGATCGTTAAATGCCCGGCTTGCGGATTCGGTGGCGCACACAAACCGCCGCAGGAAGAAGGCCAGGCTTGTCCAAAATGTAAGGACGGCAAATTGGTCAAGCAGGTCGCCATCGAGTTGGGGCATGTTTTTCAATTGGGATTGAAATACAGCAATGCCCAGCAAGCATTATTTCTTGACGAAGACGGCAAACAAAAACCGATCGTCATGGGTTGTTACGGGATCGGTGTCAGTCGTTTGATCGCTGCCGCCATTGAAACCAATAATGATGCCAATGGCATTGTTTGGCCGGCTGAGATCGCGCCGTTCGATGTGGAAATCTTGCCTTTACAAGTGACGGATCAGGAAACGATGGACCTCGCCCGCGGTCTTTGTGTCGCACTAGAGAAAAATGGACTTGAAGTTTTGGTTGATGACCGCGATGAAAGCGCCGGACGCAAGTTCAATGACGCTGACCTTATCGGGGTTCCATACCGTATCGTGATCGGCAAAAGAACACTGAAAGAAGGCAAGGTTGAGATTAAGAATCGCCGCACCGGTGAGACGCTCACGGTTCTAAAAGAAGAAGCGGTAGCTCAATTGATGGGTTTATTGCGAAAGTAAGGTTATGTTAGACGATATCCAGGTTGATGTAGAAAAACTTGTGGCTCCGGTCGTTGAACAAGCTGGCCTTGACTTGATCGAGGTGATCGTTCTGCAGAAACAGGGGACATATCAGATCGAGGTTTTGATCGACCGTCCCTTGGGTTTAGGCGGGATCGGTTTAGAAGAATGCGCGGATGTCAATAAGAAGCTTGCGGAAACTTTTGATCTGACGCAGAGTTGGGCTGACAATTACGAATTGGTTGTCGCCTCGCCGGGTTTGGACCGGCCGTTAAAGAATGAAAAAGATTTCCGCCGTGTGCTCGGCCAGGAAGTACGGGTTCTGCTGAAAGAAAAAGTTGACGGAAAAGGCGAATATGTCGGTATCGTGAAGACGGTTGAGCCAGGAAAATTTTTGCTTGGCTGTAAAGCTAAGGACGTTGTGGTTCCCTTAGATAAGATCATGAAAGCAGTACAGAATATATAGATCCCTCGCCTCTTGCAGGGGCTCGGGATTATTATTTAAATAAGGAAGCAGAATTTCTAAAAGAGGATTTAAATAATAAGAAAGGGTCACTTATGGAAACCAATGAATTGATGACGATTTTAGAACAATTGGAGCGCGACAAGGGGATCGATAAAGAGATCCTTATCGCTGCCGTTGAAGCCGCTGTTGCTTCTGCCGCGCGTAAGATCTTGAGCGTCGGTGAAGAAGAAGATGTTAAAGCGGTTTTGAACCGTAAGACCGGAAAACTCAAGGCCTATGCCGGAGATCAAGAGATCCGTTCAAGCGAATTCGGGCGTATCGCCGCGCAAACCGCCAAGCAGGTCGTTATTCAAAAGATCCGCGAAGCGGAAAAAGATGTTGTTTACACTGAATATCAGGCCCGCATCGGTCAGATCATCAGCGGCAGTGTTTACCGTTTTGAAAAAGGCAATATCATTATTGACCTTGGAAAGACCGAAGGCTGCCTGTTGCGCTCTGAACAATCGCCGAAAGAAGAATTCAAGCAAGGCGACCGTGTCCGTGCGTATGTCTTGAACGCCAGCCGTGAAACCAAGGGGCCGCAAATTATCCTTTCGCGTGCTCATCCGAGTTTCGTGAAGCGGTTGTTTGAACTCGAAGTTCCGGAAATTTATGAAGGGATCGTCGAGATCAAGTCCATTGCCCGCGCTGCCGGTGAACGGACCAAGATCGCGGTCTATTCTAAAGATGATAAAGTTGACTGCGTCGGTGCCTGCGTCGGGATGAGAGGATCCCGCGTTAAGAATATCGTGACCGAATTGCAAGGCGAACGCATTGACATCGTCCGTTATTCGGAAGATATAAAGGAATATATCCAGGCTGCGCTTTCACCGGCTGAAATTTCCCAGATCCAGGTCAAATCGGATGACAAGAAAGCTAATTTGATCGTTGCCGAAGACCAATTATCGCTTGCCATCGGAAAACGCGGACAGAACGTGCGTTTGGCAAGTGAGTTAGTTGGTTGGGATCTGAATATTTTCACCGCAGATCAATGGAAGCAGCATTTGGACCAACTTTTAGGCGGCAGTTCGACTTCGACCGCTAAAGAATCGGCACCGGAAGCGAATGCTGGAGAAGGGCCCAAAGAGGAAGAAGTTGGTTTGGAAGACCTTCCCGGAGTTGGTGAAAAGCTTATTGAATCGCTTAAAGAAGCTGGTTTTGATTCTTTGCAAAAGATCGCTGATGCTCAGATCACCCAATTGACCGAAATTAAAGGTTTGGGCGAGGTCAAAGCAGAGAAAATTATTGAAAAAGCCAAGAACTTGCTTAAAAATAGCTAAGTTAAGCTGAGTAAGCTGTGTTATGATATGTTTTCGAAATTTTAACCGTAAAAGAAAGTTGCCATGTTAGTTTCTGAATTAGCGAAGGAATTTAATACCACAACCGCCAATGTCTTGTCGAAATTGAAAACCCTGCGCCTTAAAGCGACCAGCGGTGATCAAGAATTAAGCAAGGCGGTGGTCACGGTTTTGCGCAGTGAATTAGTTAAGGAGCTTAAAACGGCTACCGCGGCCCGTGTTGCGGCGAAAACCGCAAAGACCGGGGCGAAGTCGTTGGCTTCGAAGATGCTGGAAAAAACTGCCGAGAAAGCCGCTGATAAAGACGAAGAAGTCTCAGCTAAGGGTAAAAAAGAAGCCACTAAGAAACGCGCCGGTAAAAAAGGTGCGGCGGCAGACGAAGCTGTTGAGAAAACAGACGAGCCGGTTGTTGCTAAAGAGCCAGCTCCGGTTGAAGTCAAAGAAGAAAAACCCATCGTTAAAGCCAAGGTTGAGCCAGCTCCGGCACCGGTAGCTAAGCCTCACATTTTACCGCCTTCAACGGCGATCCAGATCCCCAAAATTTCTGCTGAAGCGCTTAACGCTGCGCTCAAGGCCCAAAAAGTTGCCCAAGCTCAAGATGAAGCCAAGGGTTTCGTTCCGCTAAAGCCGCTCATTAAGAAGAAGCGCCGGACTCCCGGTCGTGGTGATGGCCCAGCGGCACCCGGTATGCCAACTGATAAAACAGCTTTAGATGCGCTTTTTGCTTCAGGCGGCTCGACAGCGACGGCGTCTGGCCCGGCGGTCCCGGAAGCGCCCCGTGAAATGAAAGACCTGGAAGTTCAGCTTCCGATCTCGGTCAAAGATTTTGCTGTTCGCATCCAAGAAAAGACCAGCATGGTTTTAAAGAAGCTCATGGAAATGGGCGTCCTGGCCAATCTTAACCAGAATTTAAGCGAAGATGTTGTGCGCAAGTTGGCGGAAGCCTTTG
>JADLGJ010000027.1 GCA_020849375.1 Candidatus Omnitrophota bacterium | reverse complement strand
TTGGGTTGCGCCAGTTTATTGCGGTTGGGGTCAAGGACCGGCTTAACCCATAAAGCTTGATCTTCGAAAGTGACATGAACACCCTCTTTTGTGATCTCTGAAACTGACCAATTGCTGACCTGGTCTCCGATAGCAACGATCTTGCCGTTGAGAATAGCGGCAGGCTTTTTAGTATTCCAGATCAATCCGGACAGAGTGAAAACTGGGATCGCAACCACTGGCCGTTCTCTTTGTATTTGTTGGACCGGAACGCTTGTCGTATTGTCGTCGATGGTCTTCACTGGCTGTGGCGTTTGCGGGACAAACGGATTTCGAAAAGTGTCGGGATCCGACTCCGATGTGAGGTCTTCATCTGGCGGTTTTTCCGTCGTTGTGGCTTCCAGTCGTTTAACTTTATTAAGGGTCTCGTTGAGCATGTCAGGAGGTGTTTCAAAAGCTTTTGTGATCTCGGTGATCGGTGATTTTTCTGTACGCGGGGCCGTTTGTGCATAGGCAAGTAATCCATGCAAGCTGACGGTTGAAAAAACGGCTAAGATGACTAAACATTTTTTCATAGTTTGAACGTCACCGAAGAAATGTCCATACGGAAATTGATAACGAGTTCGCCCATGTTGCCTTTTTGTGAAGCCCGGCGGTTTGCCGCCGATTGGGTACGTGCTCCCATTGTCCCGCTCCAGCTGTTGATACGTATCGCTAAACCGGAGTTCTCGATATCTGAAATGAAGTGCCCCATGGCATTAAAATCATTTGCGCTTGCCACGAGATTGATGTTGGTGATGTCATAGATCGGGTCGGTTTTGCTTTGGCCCGGGACATAGGACTCGATCTGAATATCATTTTTTACTGCCAAGTCGGTGATCTTGTTAAGGAATTCATTTTCCGTGATCGTCGGAGGCAATGCTTTTTTGAAATTGTCGAACTCCGCTTGGGCGGCGTTGTAGTCGTCGACCTGTTTTGCTTTTGCGCTCATCTCTTTTATTTTGCGGGACAGGCTTTTTTGCTCCGCCTGGAATTTTGTGAACATGTTAAAACAAATAAAAAGGGCAAGGATCGGCGCCGCAAAACTGATAGCTGTATCTGGGCGTTTTCGGACATCTTTCAAGAGTTTTTGATAATCAATGTTCTGAAGGTCTTTGACATCAAGTTTTGCGATATCAATTTGTCTTAAGTTCGTGATCTTCTGTGGTGGCGGTTTGGGTGGCGGCATAATTTTATTTACAGGTAATGCGAAAATAGGTTGTCGGATAATTATTCGACATTTCGTGTTTTACGTTAGCAAGAACGATCTCGGTGAATAATTTTGCGAGACTCTCATCGCTTTTGAGTTTTGCTGCCAGAGCGTTAACTTGACGGATCTGTTCATTGGTGTTCGGGAGATAAACGTAACCATCCAATCCGAGCGCGACCTTACTGAGCTTGCGCGGGCCGGTATCCGTGTTCTCTGTTGCGTCATAATATTCAATGCTGAAATTGCTCAACCAGGCGCCCTTTGTTAACATGTTCGGGATCTTTTTGAGGTAGTAAGTGACATCGCTTTTGATACGGACATCTTTGTATTGATTAAGCTTTGTGACGATCCCGGTTTGTAATTCCGTGAGGTTCGATGGATCGGATGATGCATAGATCCCAAGTTGTTTTTCCAGTTTTGATGACGTGTTTTTTGCGCCGGTGATCAAGGTCTTTGTCAGGAAAGATGTTCCGTAGATGAGCGCAACGGAAAGGCCAAGAGAAAAACCGAGCGTTTTGAGATTCCATTCGGCGAATGTTCCGCCCGGGTCCCCAACACTTTTCCCGGTCCGGGTGCTTTTCATCGAAAGGTCAAAATTCTTGCTTGAAACGACTTTCTCACGGATCGAGGCGCCGGAAGCGTTCAGGGCGGCCATATCGGCCTGCTGATCTTTAATGATCTTCTGTATCGTTAATGCAACGGCAGGAGCTTTAAATTCCTGGCCGAGCCCATTAGCTAATGCGGTGAAATCGGTATTCGCTAAAATGACCAGCCTGTCGAGCTTGGCTTGTGCATTTTGGCGTTGATAAAAATTAAAAGAAACGCGGATATCATTAAAGAATTTTGCGTTTTCAGCCGGGATCCCGATCCCCTCCACGGGTGATTGAAATTCGCGAACGAATTGGATGATGTCTTTGTCAATGACGGTAATGCGTCCGCCGCCGTCATTCTCAACTTCGATCACGGCCGTCGCTTGCTGCCGCGGGACGTGGCCTTGTTTCTGTAAAAGGCGCAATAAGCTTACCGACGCCGGCTCAATGAATTCTGTTTCCAATCCTGACTGTTGTAGGATGCCGCAGTAACGCTCCAAAATACTTTTGCGTGCGGCCACAAAGAGAATACGCAGGCTTTTTTGTTCTCCATCCGTGAACGGGATCGCATGGTAGGTGTAGGCCAATTCGTCGAGCTTGATGGGAATATATTTTGTCGCTTCGAAATCAACGACGTTCTTAACTTCGTTGGGCTGCATGAAAGGAATAACGAATGAGCGGTAAATGACATCCTTCGCCGACAATGAAATGTTGACTTTTTTTGAAATGATCTTTTTTTCGCGGATCGCCTGTTGCAGTAAGGCTGTGAGCCTTAGGGTTTCCGGGATCTTTTGGCCTTGGTCCCCGGGAACAGGGGCGTCAAAACGGGTGTGGATGATCTTGTCGGGAAGGCCTTTGGCGGTTTCCGCTAAATAAAAGGAGTCTTTTCCCCAGAAGAGCCCGAGCTGGCTTTTTTCCGAGGATGATTTTGAAAACAGTAGGCTCTTTAAGTCCATGAAATTCTTTTGGTTTTTAGTCACACGAAAGGACGCTATAATTTGTTGTATTATAGGTGAGATACCTATTGAAATAAAGTTAATTGTGAAAAATATTCAGGTAGTTTTTAGGAAAAAGCATTAATACGTGATGTTGAATTGCAGTTGGTTGGTGTCGTTCTTGCTGGCGCCGCCCGCGCTATCTGCGGACCACGTAATGGCGTAGTTCGTGCTACCGACAACGACGCTGGTCGGCGTGGTCCCGTTGCCATCAATGCGTCTTTGATAATCCTGGTAAAATAAGCCGGTGGCTAGTTGTTCGGCGGTGATCGCTTTAACAACGCTGGTACTGGTTTTGATCTGGCTGACATTGAGGCTCATGATACCGATGGCAACGATCGAGAGAATGATCGTGAGGATGATCACCGTAACTAATATAACGCCAGACTCTTTTGATAAATCGTTTCGCAGTATCCGCATGTGCTCCCCTTTTTAAATTCTTGCCTACTCCCCGCTTATTAAACTTTGGCAACGGGGGCATTTCGCAAAGGTTTTATTTTGAAACTTGAAAAATAAATATGTGCAAAACGGGCATTGCTCAATACCTTCGTGGGAGTTCTCGGAATTTTCATTCCGATTACTAGTATAAAATATCCACTTAAAGAATACAAGAATTGGTATTAAAGAAGTTAGGGCGATCATGGTGAGGGTAAAATCGAGCCTGATCATTGATAAAGCCTCAATCGTTCATAGGGCTGCGGTTCCCCTTGCGTGGCGTGATTTTCCTGTTCGGGAGCCGCCGGCAATTTCTTCGCGGGAGACCCGGTTTCAGGTGCTGATTTAAAAAAGTTCTTGGGATGGACGTTGACCTGTTGGGTAAAATTGGGTTTGCTTGGAGATGTTATCGTGCGTCCGGCACGTTGGTCAGTCTTTTTTAAGATCCCGGAAACATCGGGAGCCAGCGTCCTTTCGTTACTGATCTTTTCTACTTCAAAGGAACCGAGAATCGCCCCCAGGAAAGCGACTTCCGTCCTCCCTGTCGTTTTCAGTGCCGGCATCTGTAATGTGGTGAGACTAAAAAATAAAATATGGGCGGCCAGTGTGATCACGAGGGCGCGTGTGAAGTCGTTTCCAACGATGTTTTGCAGTTTTTCCATTTTTATTTGTTGACCGTCGTAGCTATGTTGACACGTTCGAGCCCTAACTCCCGGCAAACGTTCCAGACGTCAATGACGCGTGCCATTGACGAGCGGCGGTCCGCCTTGATCAGGAGCGGCTGTTTTTTGAATGACGATGCTTTGAGGAGTTGCTTTAATTCTTTTTCGGTCACAATGCTGTTTTGGAAGTAGATGATGTCCTCGCCGGTGACCGTGATCGTGGTCGTGCCTGTCTCGGGGATAATATCGCTGGTGATCGTTTTGGGCAAGGTGACGTGCGCGGCTGTCGGCTTGAGCACGAACGGTGCGATCGCGAGAAACAATAAGAACAGTAAAAATAAATTGATGGCTGGTGCGATCGTGATCGGCAGAAGGCCGAGCGCAAGTTTTTGTGGATAGAGCGATGTGCGGTTATTCGGCATCAATGGTTTGGTCCGACGAAGAATTCGAACTTTCGTTCAATCGTGTCAGTAAATGCGAGAGCTCTTCCCCCGCCTGCTCGAGGTCGTTCGTGCTTTTGCTGACCTTGGTCACAAAATAATTGTAAGCGACGAATGATGGGATAGCCACGACCAAGCCGGCGATCGTTGCTAAAAGGGCTTGCCAGACCCCGCCGGCGAGATCCGGGAGCGTGACGGGATCCATCGCGGCCGTTCGCACGGAAATCGTTTGGAAGATCATGGCCATTCCTAAAACCGTACCAAGGATGCCGAATAGCGGGGCTGCATTCGCGATCGTGATCAATGGTGTTAACCCGCGTTCGAGCCTGGGAACCTCGAGGGAGATCGCGGTATTGACCGTGTCCTTAATGCCCTCGCGGGTATTCCCGAATTGTAACAGGCCGCTCTTTAACACCCGGCCCATCGGGGACGGGTATTTCTCGCAGGCCAAGATCGCGGCTTTAATTTTATTTTCGCGGATCAAGGCAAAGACGTCCCTTTTGAGGTGCGGCGCATCGGCCTTGATCTTTTTAAAATCATGATACTTCTGGATGATGATCGTCAATGCCGCCACCGATGATAAAAGGATCGGTACCATCGCCGGCCCGCCGAGGATCAGGTATTGTTGTGCGCTAATATCGTTCATGGGCATCCTTTAAATTTAAGGGGTGGCTTTGGTATTTGCCGCGATCCATTCGAGGCGTTCTTTCGCGTACTTGGCTTCGTCGGTATTAAAGACGATGACCTTATTATAAATTGTCGCGGCTTGTTCCCATTGCGAGCCGTCCTCAAAGATCCTTCCTAGGCGCAGGTACGATTTGATAACCCATTCCTTTTCGCCGGGGTAAAGATAAGATATCTTTAAATAAGCCTCGACGGCTTTGGTGGGATTATTCAATAATTCGTAAGCGTCACCGGTTTCAAAATAAAGAGCGGCCCCATCACTTTTACTTAAAGAAGGCGTGCCTAAGACCTCTTCGTAGGTATTGATCGCTTTTTGATATTCTTGATCGTTCTTGTAAATTTCAGCGACCCGCAGGAGAGCATCTTTTTTAAACTCTGGAACGGTTTGTGCGATGCTTTGATAAGTCGCGATGGCCGTTTGCGTATCCATATCCTTTGAAAAGATATCAGCTACGGCGAGCTTGGCTTTCGCGTAGATCTCTTTGTAAGGACTTTCCGTGACGCGTTTGTAAGCGTTGAGGGCTTCTTCGAGCTGCCCGGCCCCTTGGTAACTTTGCCCTAGTTCGTAGAGAACCAGGTTGAGCTTTTCGCTGCCGGGGAAGTCATTAACAAATTGTTTATAAAATTCGATCGCCGTGCTGTATTTGCTTTCGTCGAGATAATGGTCACCCAGCCAGAGCAGTGCTTCGCCGGCCGCTTCGCTCGTTGGGTAAAGTTTGGTAATGTCGGTGAATTTGTCGATCGCTTCTTTGTTCTTGTTCAGGGCATGAAATGATTTTGCGGTGTAAAGTTCGGACGTTTGGACAATATTCTTTTGGTCCGTGAAATTTTTAACGATCTTTTGGAAATAACCCAATGCGAGGTCATATTTCTTCAAATTAAAATGTGCCAACCCTAACAAGTAATTTCCTTCCGCGGCAAAATCCTTCTTTTCGCTTTCTGTCTCCAGATAAGATTTAACAAGGCTTATGGATTGTTCCCAATCTTCTTTTTTGAAATAGGCCAAGCCGAGATAATATTTGACTTCGGTCAGATATTTGCTTTTTGGGAAATTCACTTGGAGGCTTTGGAAAGAAAGTGTCGCGGCCTCGATCTTCTCTGCTTTTAATAAAGCGATGCCTTGGCGGAATTGTGCATAGTCGGCATAAACCGTATCCTGATATTCGCGTAGGATCTGGTCATAAACCTCGACGGCTTTGTCGAGCAAATTGATCTCTTGATAGGCATCGCCGATCTGGGTCAGAGCACTGCCGCGGGCGATCTTGTTCGTTGATTTTGTGACGATGTCCTGAAAACTTTGTATCGCTTGGTCGGTCTTCCCGCTTTTAAGATAGGTCCAGGCGAGTCCGTAATAACCCTTTTCTGTGATCTCCGCATAAGCGGGGCTTTTTGAAAAATTCTCGATCAGTTTTTGATAATTTACGACAGCGTCGTCGTATTGGCCTAGCGCGTAGGCGGAATTGGCAAGCCCTAAATAACTTTCGGCAATGCGGGCGCTTTGCGGGAATTGTGTAATTAATTTTTGGTAAGTTTCCATGGCCTTCGGATGGTCACCGGCCTCAGCGAACAGGGTCGCTAAACCGATGATGATGTCTTCCGTCGGGATATTTTTCTCCTCCGCGGTCTTTTCGGCCTCACTGAAGTTCTTGTAAGACAGGTCGAATTTTTGTAATTTTAAATAACTCCATCCCATCCCGAGCTTGGAAAGGATCGTGATCTTCGGGTCAAAAGCTTTTTCGGCGGATTGTGCGTAGAATGTCAATGCGGAAAGATAATCCTCTTTGCCGTAGTAAGACTCAGCGATAAAAAAGTTTGTTTCCGCAAGGCGGCTGGATTTGGGATAAACATTCAGGAAATCCTTGAAGAATTTGATCGCTGTTTCCTGATCCCCGTCGTGATAACTGGATTCTCCGATCTTAAAAGCCGCTTCTTCGCTCAACGCATGCGTCGGGAAACGGCTGATCAGTTTTGTGAAATATTCTTTGGCTTCTTTATACCGTGTCTGTTCAAAATACGTCCAGCCAAGAGAGTAAAGGGTTTGCGGCATGTAAGAAGAATTCGCGTACGTGTTAACAACTTGCAGATAGTTTTTTTCCGCTTGTTTGTAATCACCACCTTTAAAGTATGTTTCGCCCAGCCAGAACAGCGTTGCGTCACGGAATTCCGTCACTTGTGAAAGCGCTTGAAAGATCTCAAAAGCTTTTAAATATTGATTTTTAAAAAAGTAGCATTGCCCTAATAAAAGCTTGGCTTGCACACCTTTAGATGAGCTGGGATATTTTTGCTGGAATTGCTCAACGTAACGCATCGCGACGTCATAAAATCCATCGTCAAATGCTTTTTGGGCGACGAGGAAGAGCT
>JADLGJ010000026.1 GCA_020849375.1 Candidatus Omnitrophota bacterium | reverse complement strand
CACCTTTTGAGCGAAGCATTTCCGCGCCGACATTGGACGTCATGATGATGATCGTATTACGAAAATCGATCTTGCGCCCCAAACTGTCCGTCAAACGGCCTTCTTCGAAAACCTGAAGAAGGATATTAAAGACATCCGGATGCGCTTTTTCGATCTCGTCGAGCAAGATAACCGAGTACGGCTTGCGGCGCACTTTTTCGGTCAATTGCCCGCCTTCCTCATAACCGACATAGCCCGGTGGCGCACCGATCAAACGCGACACATTGAATTTATCCATATACTCGGACATGTCGATCTGGATCAGCGAATCCGCGCTTCCGAACATGAATTCCGACAGCGAACGGGCTAAATGCGTTTTACCAACACCCGTCGGCCCGAGAAAAATAAACGACCCGATCGGACGGCGAGGATTCTTGATCCCTGCGCGGGAACGGCGAACGGCACGAGAGATCGCGTCAATCGGCTCTTCCTGCCCGATGACCATACCGCGCAATCTGGTTTCCATTTGCATGAGCTTGTCGCTTTCATTCTGTTCAAGGCTGACAAGCGGGATGTTCGTCCATTGCGAAACGACACGGGCGACATCTTCTTCACCGAGCGTGATCGTGACCTTATCGCGCTGTTGCGTCCATTCGCCACGGGCGCGCTCAAGATCATCACGGACTTTGCGTTCCTCGTCGCGCATATGCGCGGCTTTTTCAAAGTCCTGGCTCTTGATGAAACCTTCCTTTTCTTTTTTCAAATTCTCGATCGAAGCTTCAAGGTTCTTGATCTCTTCAGGAACAGCCATCGCCTTGATACGCGCGCGGGCTCCAGCCTCATCGAGAATATCAACGGCCTTGTCCGGTAAAGCACGCCCGGAAATATAACGGTCCGACAACGTGACCGCCGCTTGCAACGCTTCATCAGAATATTTGACACGGTGATGCGCTTCGTATTTATCGCGCAAACCTTTTAAGATCTGCACCGCCTCATCCGCTGACGGCTGGTCAACAACGATCGTCTGGAAACGGCGTTCCAAGGCCGCGTCCTTTTCGATGTGTTTACGATACTCGTCAAGCGTTGTGGCGCCGATACATTGAATTTCACCACGTGCGAGAGCCGGCTTGAGAATATTGGCGGCATCAATTGCCCCTTCGGCGGCACCTGCGCCGACGAGCGTGTGAAGTTCATCAATGAACAAAATAATTTTCCCTGAACGCTTGATCTCATCCATGATCGCCTTGATACGTTCTTCAAATTGCCCGCGGTATTTCGTACCCGCGATCATCAAAGCGAGGTCGAGGACGATAATATTCTTTTCACGGAGAATTTCGGGAACGTCGCCTTTGACGATCAATTGAGCGAGCCCTTCGACGATGGCAGTCTTCCCGACCCCAGCTTCGCCAAGAAGGACAGGATTGTTTTTCGAACGGCGGCTTAAGATCTGAACGATACGCTCGATCTCGCTCGCACGGCCGATGACCGGGTCGAGCTTGCCGTCTTTCGCGAACTTATTAAGATTACGTCCATAAGCATCGATCGCCGGGGTTTTGCCGGTTTTCGCCGGTTCTTGCGTGCCGAAACCGGGAATGCCGGAGCCGAGAAGTTCCATGACCTCATTGCGTAATTTACCAAGATCGAGGCCGAGGTTTAAAAGGACGCGATAGGCCATCCCTTCGCCTTCTTTGACTAAACCAAGGAGCAAATGTTCCGTCCCGATATAATTGTGGCCGAGGGCGCGCGCTTCTTCAGCGGCGAGTTCTAACGCTTTCTTCGAGCGCGGCGTGAACGGAATGTCGCCGAGGACTTGCGTCTGCGGGCCGGGCTGGACAAGTTTTTCAACTTCAATACGGATCGTTTCAAGGTCCAATCCGAGTTTTTGTAAAACAGCGGCAGCAACACCTTCACCTTCACGGATCAAACCCATGAGAAGATGTTCTGTGCCGATATAATCGTGGTTAAAACGACGAGCTTCTTCCTTGGCATAAACAATGACTTTGCGTGCTCTTTCCGTAAATCGATTGAACATCAAACTCCTCCTAACTTTTCGCGGATCAATGCCGCCCGTCGGGTATCCCGCTGGGCCGGCGTCAATTTTTTACCTTCGATTTTTTGTAGGTGCGCAGGCTGTATCGTGATAAAGAGCTCGTTGATATGGCTGCGGTCCACCTGATTTAAAATTCCCAGATCAACCCCGAGCCGGACCATCGAAAGCAACTCAATGGTTTCCTGGCTGGAAATGATATGGGCGCTTTTTAGAACGCCTAAACTACGGAAGATCTTATCCTCGAGCATGGAACGGTTTTGCATGAACAATGCTTGGCGCGCCTGCTCTTCCTGCTCGATGACCTGACGGATCAGGCCGCCGATGTTCTGTAAAATATCTTCTTCGCTATGCCCCAAAGAAACCTGGTTCGAGATCTGATAAATATTCCCGCGCGCCTGTGTCCCCTCACCGTAAAACCCGCGTGAAGCGAACGATAGTTTTGCGATCGCGGCCAAAACCTTGTTGATCTGCTTGGTCATGACGAGCGCCGGCAAATGGAGCATGACCGAACCGCGCATTGCGGTCCCCGTATTCGTCGGGCAGGCGGTCAAATAGCCCCAATTACCCATATACGCGTATTGCAATTTCTTGGACAAACTGTCATCAAGCATATTGATGATCGCCCAGCTTTCATTGAGCGTGAGACCCGATTGCATGACCTGGATACGCAAATGGTCTTCTTCATTGACCATGACCGACAGGACTTCTTCGCCGGAGACGATTAGCGCTTTTCCGTCGCCGCTGACCGCGTGCTCATGGCTCATCAAATGGCGCTCGACGAGGAATTGCTTATCGATCGAATCAAGTTCGTTCATTTTCAAAAGGACGGAATCCTTAAAATAATCATTACCCGCGATCGCCTTGTTCAATTCATCAACGACGTTCAAAAGGTCCTTTTTCTCGGCGCGGTTCGGGAACGGGACCTTGGCCAAGTTACGCGCCAAACGGATCCGAGTGGACATAACAATATTCGAATTGGGCCCGGCTCCACGGAGCCATTCTGCCGTATGATTGATCAGATCATTGATATTCATGGCTGGTTCTCTTCTTTCTTCTCGGCGAGGCGAATCTTATCACGCAATTCCGCAGCCTTCTCAAAATCTTCCTTTTGAACCGCTTCCTGCAATTGCGCTTTAAGATCGCGCAACGTTTCGATCTGCGGTCCGACGGGCTTGGGAAATTCCAGAGGGGCTTTGCCCAAATGCAAGTTCGAACCATGAATTTTCTTTAGCAAAGAACTTAAATGGTCACGGAACGCAGGATAACATTCGCTGCAGCCGAGGCGGCCAAACTTTTTGAAATCATCATAGCTGACGCCGCAATGCGGGCAATCCAGCTTAACCTTATCAACATCCTTGACCTGCTTGCCGAAATCAGCAAGGCCGGCCAAAAGGTCGGCGAGCCCGAATTGCTGTTCCATTTGCACACTTTTTTCACGTGCGCACTCTTCGCACAAGTGTAATTCGGTGACTTGCCCGTCAATGATCTCGGTCAAGTGGACCGTGGCTTTTTTCTTCGTACAAATATTACATTGCATAGTTCAACCTCAATATTTAACGCCGTCTTTCCGCGTCACAGTGTGAAAGGCAGTGATCAGTTTATTGGTGATAGCGCCGGGTTTGCCGTTACCGATCACCCGTCCGTCAACCTTGACGATAGGGATGATCTCAGCAGCCGTTCCCGTCAGGAAACACTCATCAGCATTATACACCTCATGGCGAGTAAAAAGGCGCTCTTCCGCCGGGATCTTGAATTTCGCAGCCAAATCCATGACCGCAGCTAAAGTGATCCCTTTAAGACGGCCATGCGGCGGTGTTGAAAGCTTACCATCCTTGATAATGACGATATTGTCGCCGGTGCATTCGCCGACGTAACCGCTGCCGTCCATCATGATCGCTTCATTGTACCCCGCGTTGTTCGCTTCGATCTTCGCCAGGATGTTATTCAAATAATTCAACGACTTCAGCTGCGGGTTGAGCGCTTCAGGATGGTTCTTCACCGTTGGGACGGTGATAATATCCATCCCCTTCTTGTAAAGCTCAGCCGGATAAAGCGAAATTTTATCACTGATGACGATCACGGTCGGAGCGCCATAACATTTCCGTGGATCAAGCCCCAGGTCGCCGACCCCCCGGGTCACGATGGCACGGATATAACCATTCTCTATCTTGTTCTCTTTCAGCGTCGAGACGATCGCCTTTCCCATTTCCTTTTTGGTCAAAGGAACCTTGATCATCATCGTATGGCAGGTCTCGTAAAGACGGGCAATGTGCTCATCGAGGCGAAAGACCAAACGGTCATAAGCGCGAATTCCTTCAAAAGCGCCGTCGCCGTAGAGGAAGCCGTGGTCAAACACCGACACGGTCGCGTTCTCTTTCGAATAAAACTTTCCATTGATATAAATTTTCATAACAATCCTTTACTGTAATTTTCCGTCACGCATCGGCACCACGCGGTGCGAACGCTTGGCAATGCTCTCGTCATGCGTAACGATCACCAGTGTTTGCTTATTTTTTTGGTTCAATTCCATCAAAAGATCAATGACGCCTTTGCCGCTTTCCGAATCCAAATTTCCCGTCGGTTCGTCGCAAAAGATCACCTTCGGTTCGTTAATCAGCGCCCGGGCGATCGCGACACGCTGCTGCTCACCGCCGGATAATTCATGCGGTTTATGTTCATACCGTTGGCTCAAGCCGACCTTGTCCAACAGCTTGACCGCCTTGGCCTTGACCGCGTCCAGGTCGGCATTCTTCTCGACCAGCGCCGGGAGGATCACATTTTCCAACGCGGTGAATTCGGGCAGCAAATGGTAAAACTGAAAAATAAAACCAAACTTCTGGTTCCGGACCTGCGCGCGCTTATTTTCGTTAAGACGATAGAGGTCTTCATCGTCAAACCGCACTTGCCCTTCTGCCGGACGATCCAGTCCCCCCATAATATGTAAAAGTGTCGACTTACCCGCGCCAGACGGACCTACAATAGCCACGACGTCGCCGGAGTTGACCTTCAAGTCGATCCCCTTGAGAACCTGAACTTTGCCCGAAGGATGATCGTAATGTTTATGAATACCAAAAACTTCGAGCATAAACGCCT